>NZ_CP136628.1:4008586-4311695 GCF_032918005.1 Bradyrhizobium sp. NDS-1 | reverse complement strand
CGTGAGCACAGGCAAGCTGGAGCTCGACGATAGACTTACCGCTACCGCCTTCACCGCTGAAGAGCGTGACTTGATGCGCCGGCACACGGTCGCGCACAGCCCATTGCCGGGGCGGGACAGGCTTAACGTCCCAGAAGCTCATATTGATGAAGTCGAGCGGCTCCAGCGGCTCCTCCGCCGCGGGCTCGAACTTGTCCCATCTTATGGTCATGCTCGAGCCCTCGCACTCTGGAGCGTCCTGATAATTTCGTTCTCCGGTAGGCCAGCGTGCCGCCCCGCGTCGCAGAGCGCGGCAAAGGCCCGATCTCCTTCGGAGGGCGGCACTTCCTTCTCCACGACCATCTCGACGACGCGCATAGCGCCCCAGAAGAGAACCTTGTTGCGGTCTCCCTCAGTAGTCGAGGCAACCCGGTTTAGGATGCCCTGGATGCGCCCAATGGGATGCGCAGACGACCGCGACGACGGCCGATAGTCCGTCCGCGCCTGCTCGCGTGCCTTGGGCCGAAGCATCGCGTACAGCCAGTCCGGGGCCTCTGCGAAGCTGAAGAAGTCGAGCGGCTCCGCAATCTCGTAAGCCTTGCCGTCGTGTCGCTTGGACGGCGGTGCGATGACATAGCCGCCATCACCTCGCACGTTGATCCCGGTGCCGGTAATGGTGCCTTCGCTGTTGGTGATGGGCCTGTCAGGCCTCCACCTGAACAGAAGGTGCTTGCCGCCGCCAGGCGTGAGATGGGTATGAGTAGCGGCACAGCCGTGCTTGAGGCACAGCGCAGCCCAATTTGCTCTGCCGTCGGGCTCGCCCGGCTTTTTCGGAGCGTCGGGATCAATCGCCCAGACGCCGGAGGCGGGACCGCAGGCAACGCCAATCATGGCAGTGGGCCACCGTTGCCACCACTCCCGAATTTGATCAACATCGGCAGTGGCCTTCTTCACGCCGCCAGTACCGGGGGTCTCCTTGCCTTCAGCATCAAGGTCGCGACGGACAAGGGGCCTCTTGTTGAGAACGTTGCAAGGAAAGACATGCCAGCCGCGGGCGGCGTAGCTGAGTGCAAATTCGCCCATCATGTGCGCGCCTCCACGACCAGCACGTTGCCGCCAACGCTTTCTGCGACGTTTTGAACGAAGGAATCTCGGCCGGCGCGATATTCGCGGATTTCTTGCTTGCCGAGAGCCGTCGGGACTTCCGGCGACCACTCGCATTTGATGTAGCCGAATTGAGACCAGCTCATCTCGCAGACGTATCGGCCCACACTGAATTTGCTGCTCAGCATCATCGCATCGCCTCCATGAATACGAGAGGCGCGATCGTCTCAGCCATCGCGGCGTTGACAGCGTAGCGACGCGCGAGACGAGATGCTTGAAGTCTTCGAAGCGGCGATGTAGATTCCGAATTGATCGAAGCGCCAGCCAGATCAGAATTCGGAGCCCCGCACGCCGCCAGCGTTGCGGGGCTTTGCTTTTGGAACTGCATCAGGCGGCAACCCCGGCAACGGCCACAGCCGCCTTCTGGAAGGCCTCGACCTCGTCCTCGAACCAGACGACGGCGCGCGCATCCGGGTCCAGTTTCGTGCCCTTGGGGAATTTACCCTTGGCAATCTTGTCGTACAGCGTCGGCTTCGCCCAACCCGTAGCGTCGAGAACCGCCGGCAACCGCATAACCTTCCTAACCATCATTCACTCCATAGAACCTTGATTGGTCCTGTAGAGGCCGGTGTAGGGCGGGAGCTATCTGACGGTCATAGGAGTAGTTCGGGGCGAATTATTACTACGGCCTCGCCGACCATATCTGGTTCACTCGATCCTCGGTCATGCTGACTCCGAGTATGCCCAGTGCCATGGCCACTATCGAGCACGCAGAGTGGGGGGCGCCTGTCACATCACGAGCAGAATAGTTTCTGGTTTCTTCGAGATTGGATTCCCGCGCTATCCAGGCCACTGTTCTGACAATCGCCCGATCGCGGGCGGCGCGATCCACCGGCTTAGGGCCAGGCCGTCCGGACGATTTGGGAGGTTGCTGGTGACGTATCCTGTTCCAGTAGTCCAAGAGTGGCTTTGGAGGATCTTCGTCTTGGGCGAACATCTCTTCGGTGAGGGCCTTCATAGTGGAGGCTTCAATCTCGCCCCTTTCAGCAGCGGCGACTAGATTTGCCATCCACGCTGTGACCTGTTCCGCGCCATCTTCACGAGACAGCATTTCATCGAAGATGCGCAACACCCCCTCGTTGCCTCGTCTGTTGAGGGAAACGGCTTCAGCCCTGTTTGCCTCGGGGGTGAGCGGCTGGCGCGCTAGGTAGCCTACCGCCGTGAGAAGGGCTTGGTCTTCATTCGGCTTCATGCCCGTGCCCCCGCAATGCTCACAACGTTATCCCCACCCACAGCCTTGCCTGCACAGAACGCAGCCCAGTCGGCCATGAGCCGGCGGCGCTTCTCTCGCATGTCGCCGCGGCGATAGGCGGCCTCGACCTTGTCGCTGACCGTATGCGCCAGCGCCATTTCAGACATTTCGTTCGGGTAGGAGGTCTGTTCGCTGCACCAGTCCTTGAAGCTGGAGCGGAAGCCGTGAACGGTGGCCTCATCGCCGGTATAGCCCATCTCTTTGAGCAGTTCGGCCATAGCCATGTTGGACAGGCCCTTGCCCGGCTTGTCGCCCGGGAAGAGGTATTCGCCATCCCGCGGCAGATCCTTGAGGATGGCCAGCGCGGGCTTCGTGAGCGGCACAACGTGGTCCCGCTTGCGCGCACCCTTCTTGCCCTTCACGCGATCCTTGGGGACAATCCAGAGCTTATCGGCGTCGTCGATCTCGGACCACTTGCCGCCGATGGTGTCCCCAGTCCGGGCCAGGGTTAGGATCGTGAACTCCAGCGCCTTGGCGCTCACGCCGTCCCGCTGCCGAAGCTTCGCCATAAAGGCCGGGAGCTGGCTATAGGGCAGGGCGGCGTGGTGCTCGACCGGGGAAACCTGAGACTTCGCCGGCAGCAATTGATCCAGATGGCCTCGCCATTGCGCGGGATTCTCACCTTGCCGGTAGCCGCGGGCCTTCGCCCACGAGAGGATGGTCTCGATCCTGCCACGCACGCGGGAGGCGGTTTCGGTCTTGCTGTTCCAGAACCGCTCGCCGTCGATCTTCTGCTCGAGCACCTCCAACACCAGGGCAGTATCGATCGCAGCGACCGGGAGGCGGCCGATCTTGGGATAGGCGTACGTCTCGAGCGTCGCAGCCCACTGGCTGCCGTGCTTCGCGCTCTTCCAGCCCGACTGATGAGCCTCGATGTATCGTTCGGCACATTCCTTAAAGCTCAGCGCCTTGGCCTCCTCAACGGCAAGAGCGGCCTTTCTGGCGCTCCGTTCCTCGATCGGGTCAACACCATCTACCACCAGGAGGCGGGCAGCGCTGGCCTTCTTACGCGCATCACCGAGCTTGATCTGATCGGCGTCGCCCAGGCCCATCTTGCGAGCTCGGCCGGCCATCATGAAACGAAATACCCATGACTTCGTGGGCCGCTTGTCGTCGGTTGTTGACGGGCTGACTTGGAGATAAAGGCCGTTGCCATCGCCGTAGAGACCGGGTGTAAGGTCGTTCTTTTCGACGAACTTGACGGACAGCTTGTTGGTCCCGCGCGCCATGTCAGCTCCTTTTGTACAAACCTACGTACAAATCAGAGCCGGACCGTACTGGACTTAAGGAGACCTGTCTAGAGGCATAACTTGCAAAAAACCCTACAAAAAAGCATGATTTCTGGACCGCAGAAGACCATGCAGGACCAGTCAAATGATCCCACCCCTTCCGCCAAAAATCCCTCCGAGATCACCCGATAAAACCCGGAAATACCCTTTCAAAATAGGTGTTTCCTGCGGTCAATCAATCCTTGCCAATTCGGAATAGTCCGATATGCCGGGAGAGCGGCGGCTATACAAGACCCGAAAGGGGAAGGCCGTCGCGCATGGTCTCTGGCCATGTTCTCAGACTCCCGGCGCCAGTGCTGTCCACTGGCAACCGGCCCTGAGAAGCCGTCAATCCAGAGAACCACCATGACCATCGTCATACGACACCCAAACGCCATAGCCGAGCTTTGGCCGTCCACCGGAGAGCTTTGCAAGCGCCTGGCTGCACAAGAGCGGGCGAGAGAAAAGGCCCTCAGGCGGCTTGCCAGACTCAGGAGGAGGGCGGCCGCGGAGATCGATCGGCTGATAGCCTTCCTCGACGCATCAGATCCCTTCGTCATGAACGAGCTCGAGGAGGAGTGCGATGACGAAGGCGCCCAATGCGAGGGCGGGGGCGGCGAGGAGGGCTGCGAGGACGAGGGGGCGGATCGAAGCGACTACGAGCCCTCCCTCGGCAGCCTGGAGCGGCATCCCAGCCTCTACGGGCCTGATGGACGCAACTGGACCGGCGATCAGACCGCGTGGGACGCCAGCGGGACGAAGGATCTGGAGGACGAGCACGACGGCGCCGAACCGGACGAGAGCGGCATAGGCGACATGGAAGGCCTGCTTGAGCAGGTGGGCTCGCAAAGCTGGCAACTGGATGGGTATGTCTGATGCGAGTACTGACAGCGTTCGGAAGCGAACAGAACGGCGCTTCAAGCTGTGAGTAAGCTCGTAGTCGCTTGAACTTCCCCAGGTCCAAGCATCCCAACGGCCCCGGCCGCCCACCCCTAGAAGCCCATGGCCGGGGCCGTCCATTATCTACACTGCGCTGCTCAAGAATTCGCCTTGCAACTGAGCCCGTGTACTGTCGTAATGCTGAGATTGTAGAGATTTTTTTCAGTCCTATTGTATTGAGGTCGTGATGAGTATTTACGATCGAACCTTGGAAATCGCTGTTGCTCTGCACCAACGTACAGTATTTCTCGAATCTCAAATTGCTGAATTGAGCGTCTTGCGAAGCCGATTAGCGCAAGCTCAGTTGCGCCGCTCGCGGCCAAGGTCGCGGCGTTCAGCCTCCAACAAACTAGGTCGGCGCCGTAGGTAGTAACTTTCCGCGCAACCAATCCCGATGTTGCCATCTGCCCCTCGTGACCTCAAGCTATGGGCAATTCGTGAGTCGGGGGGATCCATGGTATGGAAGCCGTTTGAGAGCATGTCTCTCGAAGAGCTTTGGCAGCTCCACGCCGTCGTCAATGACATTCTCACCGAGAGGCTCCTGGCAAAGAAAGAAGAGCTAGAAAGGCGACTGGAGCTGCTCAACCGAGAAGACAAGGCTCGCCATTAAGCCGCATCAATGGTCCGCCGGTTCGCGCTGGCGGGCCTTTTGTCGGGCAAGAGGAAGCCCGTAGTTCTCCGACCCAGAACAGATTTTGAAATAGCGCACCCGCTTTGTTCTTTCTGTGTGTATTTATACGGGGAACACATGAGCTAAGGCCGCCTCGTGGCGACAGGAACGACTCTCCAGCCGAGAGAATTGAGATTTCGGTCTGTGGCGCGACACTCCAGGTGTTGCGACATCCACCCGGGACGGCCCATCGTCCGAACGCGCGTTTGGCGGTGGGTCGGTTCTCGTGTCCGTTAGTTTCTCCGAGACGTGGTCTGTATTGATCAGGACGTTACGGTAGGGCGTGGAACACTGTTCCCCCATCAACAGGGGAAAGTCTCATGACCAACCTGCAAGAGCAAATTGAGCTGCTGGAACAGCAAGGCAATGACGCAGAACTGCTGCTCGCGTCAGATCCAGACACGCGAGCGCGCAACCGACTAGTTGCTGACAAGTTTCGCTCGCTTGCAGTCAAGCTGCGGCGCAAGGTGATAGCCGTCGCGGACTTGAGACAGGTTCAGTTGCCGTCCTCTTTCACACCTATGATCGCAAGTCGCGGATTGCCGCGCTCGAAATCGGGTCGCACGTCTGCGCCGCGGCTACTGCATCCCTGACAGACAAACTTTGGCTCGACATCTGATAGCCGCACCTCATCTGGCCAGCGATCGGCATCTAGAGCGATGTGGTGACCACAATGGCAATAAACCAGCACACCGCGCACGCCCATCCCGCGCATCGTGCCGAAGGTGATCTTGAGCGGACGGCCATCAGGGTGCGTAGGCGTGTGGCGTTTTCGGCGAGGCATAGCGCCATCGAAACGCGCCGCTCGCGAGAGTCAAATTATCGATTCCTAGCGGTCCGGGACGAGTGCGAGCTACTGCGGGTCGTGGATGTGGAAGACTCAGCTTCGCGAGCTCTGCCCGTAGTTCTCCGCCAGCTCGAGCAGCGCGGCGCGCTCGACGGGATCGGTTGTCGCAGCAGCCAAATCCCGGCAAATTTTCTCCATCTGCTCTTCCTGAAAGATTCCGCGCGTCCAGGGCTCTTGAGGGCCGGGGCGATCTGCGCGACAAAGCGCACAAGCTTTTTCACTCATGGTCTCGCTCCGGATTCATGTTGTGGTCAGGATTGTAGGTAGGAAAGACCTCAGATCTAAAAACTTAGATAATTCAAGTAATTAGATTTGATGCGCGAGGACACCCCTTCCGCCAGCACTATAGCCGCCTCCACTCTGTGAGCCTTAGAGGAAGAACCTGACCGTCCATGGCTCCAGTCGACCTTCAAGGACTGGCGCATCGAGCAGATCAGTTACCCGAACGAGATGTCGGAGATGGCGCCGGCGCATACCGGGTCCGACAAGGTCGAGGCGGCCCACTACCGGCGCGCCGGTGGGGCAGGGCGGCAACGTGGTGCCGATAAGAGCCTAGTTTGTCAGTGGTGTTCCAAGGTTTGAATGTAAAGTGCGCTGGGCATGACAACATTCGCAACGTCGGAGACGCGAAGCATCCAAAAACTATTGTGGCTCGGCTGGCTTATCGCGCTCATGGCTTTCGGCTTCCGCGGCTGCGCACGCGTCCATGCCATGGCACCTGCTTAGATAGTACCGAGCGCCCGCCACGATCGCGCAAACGGCCAGCACGGTAACCAGCACGATGATCATCCACCGCCTATTCGACATTCCATGACCTTCTGTGATGACAGCCTTCTGCCAACCGCTGTCCGATATCCCGATCGTGAAGGCAAGGAGAAGATGTGGTGCCCTTCGGCCACTCAATCCAACCGCGATCCGTTGGTCAGGCTTTCCCAGACAGGTGACCAGTGAATCAGACGTCCACTCCGGCCGCGCTCGACAAGCTCAAGCTCCGCATCCAGGCGTTGCGCGCCAAGACGATTGCCAATGGCTGCACCGAGGACGAGGCGCTGTCGGCCGCCGCCAAGGTCGCCGAGCTGCTGGATCGGCACGATCTGTCACTCTCCGACGTCGAGCTGCGCGCCTCGCCGTGCGAACGGAGGGTCTTCGAGACCCGTCGCAAGAAGCGAATTCCCCTGGACGACTGCATCGGCGCGATCGCTCATTTCTGCGATTGCCGGGTCTGGCGCGAGAAGAACGCCGCCGGTGAGAACATCTACGTATTCTTCGGTCTCGGCGCGGATGTCGAGGTCGCGCATTATCTGGCCGAATTGATCGACGGCGCCGTGCGCGCCGAACTCGGACGCTTCAAGACCTCGGTCGATTACAGCAGGTTTCGGCACCAGGAGCGGCATCTGGCCAATGCCTCCTTCACGCTCGGGATGGTGGCGTCCATCGCGGACAGGCTAGTGGCGATCAAGGCCGGTCGCGATCAGGTCAACGAAAGCACTGGCCGCGGGCTGGTCGTCCTCAAGACCTCGGTGGTCGACACAGAATTCGACAAGCTCGACCTCAAGCTCCGGAGCCAGCGCAGCACGGGCCGGATGGTGTCGATGACGGCCTATGAAGCCGGCGGCGCTGCTGGAGCGTCGCTGGCCATCAATCCCGGAGTTGGCGGGACGGGGTCAGGTTGGCGTCAGCCCTGATCGTGCCGCCGCCCGCGTGTGGCGGCAGGAAAGGGCGTATGAGCCACAGCCGCGCCAAGCGCACTCCTGCATCATCCGGGCAGGTTCACCACACAACCTCAACTCTTCACATTGCCGCCCTTCAGCGCCTCCCACGCCGCCTTGTTCGCCTCATCGAACGCCTTGCGGGATTCGGCGAGCGCGGCGCTCAGGACCGACCAGGATTCGCTGCCGGCCTGCTTCAGCTTCTGTAGACGCGCTTCTGCTTCGGACGCATCGGATTTCATCTGCTTGAGCGCCGCGTCGACATCGACGGTGCGGGCTGCGGCGACTTTGCCTGCGGCCTCGCGGAATTTGTCCGCGGCTTCGCGCCAGGCCTTGGCTTGTGCGGCGGCAACGTCCTTGAACGTGGCCTGCTGCTGCTCGAGCTGCTTGCCTGCGCCTTCGAAGTAGGTCTTCACCTGGGCTTCAAATCCAGCCCATTGCTTTTCTAGGTCGGCCTTGGCGTCCGTCCAGGCGGCTTCGCCTGCTGCCGCCTGGGTCTTGAGCGCCGCCTGAAACTCGTCGCGGCGCTTCGTCAGATCGGACAGGAGCTGATCGGTCTTGACCTTGGATTCGGCTTTGGCCTGACCGGCCTTGACCTCGAACGAAGCCAAGGCTGCATCCATTTCGTCGATCCGCTCCTTGGCCCAATTGAGGTAGAAATGCATGCTGCTCTGCTGTGACATGGCCGTCTCCATCTGCTGCCGGCGCAAGGTTCCCAGAGCTTCGGCTGGCTCGTATTGACCTGTCTCAATGATGTTGGTGGTCTCACGAAATTGCGATTGCCGTGCCGCACGGCGCGTTCGAAACTGATCGCGGGCCAAGCTTCCGTTCTGACTTCCAGCGCCGAGGGCGAGCCTATGCACTGCGGGCTGGAGGTCCCAGGCCTACAGGAACCTGGCCCTTGGCTCGCCCGTTGTTCGCAATCTCGTCCACCCACGGAGCGCGCCCTTGGAAAGCACGATCATCGGAGAATTCGACACGCGCCGCGGCGCCGAGCTTGCGGTTGAGCATGTTGTGCAGGAATGCGGCGTGCCGCGGAGCGATGTCTTCGTTCAGCCCGCCGGCGGCGCCAACACCGTGGGGACGCGTCCGGCAGGTAGCGACGCCAAATCCGCGCCGGCGCCGGAGGGCCGGCAGAAGCTGGAGGGTCTGATCGAGGTCTCCGTGGACTTTCACGGCGAGGCCCCTGAGAAGATCGCAGACGTCCTGAGGGACGCCGGTGCACAGAATATCCGAACAAAATAGCGGCACTCGGCGACTGCGCCGAGCGAGCGCCATGCGTCCGCCGAACAGCCGCCTCCGTTCCTGAAGCCGTGGAACCCCTTGAGCATCCACCGCGTTTAGACGTGAATGCAAATTGCGAGGTCCATCTGCTTCAGAGTTCATCGACCCTGATCCCCGGCGACACCGTCTGGCGGCGGTGCAAGGCGCGGCGTGTCGCGGTTCTGAACGATGCCGCCGCTTATTTCTCGGCCCTGCGGGAGGCGCTGCTACACGCGCAGGATCTCGTCTACATCATCGGATGGGATATCCATAGCGAGACCAGGCTGGTCGGAGCTGCCGGACATGCGGACGACGGCTTGCCGGAACAGCTTGGCCCGTTCCTGCGCGCGCTGGTTCAAAGGCATCCCGCCTTGCAGATCAACATCCTCGCCTGGGACTTCGTCTCGTTTTATGCCTCCGAAAGGGAATGGAATTCCGCGGCAAAATTCACGGCCGACACGGATGGCCGCGTCCGTTTTCATCTGGATTCCACACTTCCGTTTGGCTCCGCCCAACACCAGAAAATCGTCTGTGTCGACGGTTCACTGGCGTTCGTCGGCGGGCTTGATCTGACCATCAGGCGCTGGGACACGAGTGACCATCGCGCAGATCACGCATTGCGCTGCGACCCACAGGGCAAGCCGTACCCGCCGTTTCATGATGTTCAATGCATGGTTGACGGGGACGCCGCAGAGCAGCTGTTCGAGCTCGCGGAGCAACGCTGGCGTGCGGCCGGCCAACAGGTCGATGATCGGCGCGCGCTGAAGAGCAATCGCTGGCCGGCGAATGTGCCGGTCGAGGCCGAGCACATGCCGGTGGGGATCGCCAGAACCGAGGTGGTCTGTCCCGCCGGCTCGACCATCAGGGAGGTCGAACGCTCGTTCATCGCGGCGATCCGGTCGGCGACGAGCTTCGTCTACGTCGAAAATCAGTTCACCAGCGCCACCACGATGGCGCGCGTATTGGCGGAGCAGATGCGTCGCGTGCCCTCGCTTCGGGTCCTGATCGTCGCGCCGAAACTGCATTCCTCGTGGCTGGAATCCCAAGCCATGCAAAACGGCCGGGGCGCCTTCATCGACTGCTTCAGCGAGGTTGGCGTGGCCGATCGCATCCGCTTTGTCTACCCGGTCTCGCGCAGCGGCAACAAGGAAGCCGCCGTGATGGTGCACAGCAAGCTTCTGGTCGTCGACGACCGGATATTGAGGATCGGTTCGGCCAATCTGAACAATCGGTCGATGGGAGCCGACAGCGAATGCGACCTCATCTTTGAAGCCGCCACCGATGAGCACCGGGATTTCATCATTTCGGTGCGCCGTCGCCTGATCGCCCACTTCTGCGGTCTCGACGAGGAGACTATCGCGCATAACGAGCCGCGGCTGTTCGCTCTGCTCGACGACGTTTCCAAGGCCGATGGGGCAAAGACGTTGCGGAAAGTAGAGTCGTCCGTGCTAACCAGCACACTGGCCAACATGGTTCAGCCGGTGGCGGACCCCGAACTGCCGCTTCATCTGGAGCGCGCTGCGTCGCGCATGTGGACTACGAAGACGATCATCGGGATCGTCGCGATCGCCGTGGGTCTTTTGGGATTGGGGATGGCCTGGTCCTACACGTCCTTGAGCGACTACGCCGACACGGGCCATATTTCGGCGTTCCTGTCTGCCTACGCGCAGTCGGTCTGGGGGCCACTCTTTGCCATCGCGGCGTTTGTCGTCGGCGGGCTGGTCGTGTTTCCGGTCCTCGTGCTCATTGCCGCAACGGCTGCCGCACTCGGGCCGTGGCTGGGCTTCGTCAGCGCCATGGTGGGCGTATTCCTCAGCGCTCTCGTCCTTTTTGCGATCGGACGGGTGCTCGGCCGAGAGCGCCTTCAGCGCTTGCTGGGGCGACGTGCCGCGCGCATCCAGGAACGTGTGGTCGGCAAGGGCATTCTGGCCGTCGTCGTCATCCGGATGATTCCGATAGCACCGTTCTCGGTGGTGAACGTCGTGGCCGGCGCGAGCACGTTGCCCCTGCGTGACTTCATGGTTGGCACGTTGCTGGGCATGACGCCAGGGATTCTCGCCATGGCCGTTCTAGGCGCCCAGATCGCGGATCTCGCCAGGAATGCGTCCTGGACCAACATGGTGCTGCTCGTCCTGGCGTTCCTGGGCTGGCTCGGGATCTGCGCGGGCGCACAGTTCGTGGCGACCTGGCTTGCCGGGAGACGCTGATGGCGTCGGTGCGCTTCATGACGTGGAACGTGCATGGCACGTTCAATCTCAATCCGAAGTTCGATCTGGAAGGTGTCTGCTCCATCCTGCGCAAATGGACCCCCGATGTCGTCGCGCTCCAGGAGGTGGATTCGCGATCGCGGACAGACGATCCGTTTGCGAAGCTGGCGAGCGTCGTCGGCGATCACCGGGTGCACGCCAAGTCGATCGTCACCGAGGACGGCGATTACGGTCAGATGCTGCTGAGCCGCTTTCCATTCTCCGGCGTGCCCGAGATCGTCGACGTGTCGTATCGCGAGCGGGAGCCGCGCAGAGCGATTGCCACGGATTTGCTGACGCCTGCCGGCGACGTGCGCGTGGTGGCCACGCATCTCGGCCTGAGCATCCACGAACGCTATGCGCAAGCCGGGGCTCTGGTGAGCCTAGTGAGGCCGGCAAGGACCGTCGTCCTCGGCGACTTCAACGACTGGTTCTGGGTCAGATCGGTGCGGCGGGTGCTGGCGCAGGTCTGTCCAAACCGTACGCGGCTTCGAACTTTCCCGTCGCGCTTGCCGCTGATGCGGCTCGACCGCATCTACGCAACGTCCGACAGCCGGATCGGGAAAGTCTGGACCGACGCAGAGGCGAGGGCCTATTCAGACCATCTGCCTGTCATTGCAGACATCGAGATCTAGGTTGCGTACATCATCCATGTCGACCGCCGAGAGTAAGCGCAGCTCTGCGGCCCTTTTGAACTATCACCGGGTCGTCATCCGTGGGGTCTACTTGGACGCCGATGGAGGGCAGAGTTCGGCTCTTGTTTACAGGCCACTCGGGTGCATCTCGCGCCGGCGCCTTCAAGACATTGGAATAGAGTTCGTCCCGATCGTCTCTCTCGGAGAGATCACGATGGGAGAATGCGACATGAATTAACCAGGCAGCGATCTGCGCAGCGTAATTTCGCTGGCTCAAAGCTACGCGCGCGGCAGCTGAACAGTGAAGGTTGTGCCCTTCTTCTCATCCGAGGTGACAGAGATCTTGCCACCATGAGCTTCGATAATCAGCCTCGCGATATAAAGGCCCAGCCCGAGATGGGTATGCCCGCCGGGGTCATTGACCTGCCCACGTACCCCCGACTCGAAAATAGCCCTCTGGTTTTCAACAGGAATGGTCGGGCCAAAATTGTGAACATTCAAGGTGACCGCGTCGGGATCGTTGCCCGCGATCGCCACTGTGACAGGACTGCATGAATCGCTGTACTGGATCGCGTTGCCCATCAGGTTGGATAGCACCTGTCCCATCCGAGCCGCGTCCCAAAAACCAACTGGATCGCCTTCGAGTTCGACCTTTACGACCTGGGCTTCATTGATGCTCCGCAGCTCATCTGCAATCGTCTGGCAGAGCTTCGCGATATCGCTCTTTGCTTTCGTAATCGGGATATCAGTTCCGAAAGACGATCGGGTGAGATCAAGCAGATCATTCAGAATGCGCGTCGCACGCTCGGTGGTCCGGACCAGCTCAGACACCACTTTCGCCTGCTTGGGATCGCTCGTTCCCCATCGTTCCATCCGTTGAGCGGCCATGGAAGCAGCCCCTATCGGATTGCGCAAATCGTGACCTAAGATGCCTAGGAACAGGTTTCGCGAATTATCGATCGTTTTCGTATAGTGAGCGACCGATTCCGTTACCGCCTGATCTATAGACTCGTTGAAGCGGGTGAGATCATCGATATCGGTGGTGGCAAGAGTTTTGTGGCCAGCCACCCATTGCTTGACGACACTTGCTCGTAATGCTCGGTATTCCGAAACCATTTGATCGATGTCAAAGCCGTCCGCGAGACGCAGAGCGGCGTGCACCTCCGCTGCGGTATGACGAAAAGGCCCGGCACCGTCGCTCAGGCCGTGAGATTTATCGACCTGTTCGTGTGGCGTTTGCGCGGACGCCAAGTCCGCAGCGACGAAGTTGAGAATATCAACAATGTGGTCTTTCAAAGCGAGCTTCGACATGCCGTCGCTGGCAGGCGAGCGCGTACCCGCAAACTGGATCCACTCGTCGATGATCGCGGCCTGGTTCTGCCGAATGAAATCTGCCAGACGGGCGTGATCGCGCTCTTTGGCGATGTCGTTGGGTTTACTCAAGCCGGCCCTCTGACTTCATTGCGCTCTTCTGTGCTACGCCAACGTTCGGAGCATCCTTTATCGCGCTAAGCCTTTGCCAGCTTAGTGAGCGCATGAAGCCGTGTACAGCTGAAGCTTCAGTTTCTGCTTAAGCAACGGCAGAGCGCCTGCGATGACTTTGTTGCTATGCTGACCGTTGGCTGGAACTCCGAGTTTGGTCTTGGAGATCCGACGACCGTCAGGTCGTCTCAGGGCGGGAAGGAAGGCGCCGATGCGAACTCGGGTATTCACTTGCTGGCTCTGGTTCACCGCAGACGAGCTCGAGCGCCGGTCCGCGGGATCAACGGCTCCTCGATGAAGACCTTTCCTGCTGTTCGCTTCTGCGACTGACCAGCAACGTCGCGCGCTGACGACGCCGACCGAATGTCCGAATTGAGTGGAACGCCGCCGCTTTGCCCTGACGGGCCAGCGAGCGCGGAGGCGATGGAAAAACCCTTGTTGCAGAAGGGCTTGGCTACTGTGCATGGGGTTGTTTTGGCAAAATTTGAGGGCGGGGCGCCATGCCGCTTAGCGGGCACGCGGAACTTTTTCCTCGCCACCGCGTTCTCCTGGCATGACTGAAGACCTTTCCTTCCGACGCAAACCCTTGACCCCCGAGCAGCGCCAGGCGCGCGATGTCGCACGCCGGATCGAGGCCGAAAAGGCCATGCGCGACCATGAAGTTGCGCAGAAGGCGTTTTACGACAACAAAGAGCGGCTGCGAGCCGAGCGCCTCGCACGCGAAGCCGCGGCGGCAAAAGGGTGACTTCCCAGGCCTTGCGCCAGCCAGTCTCCTGAGGCGATCTGACCGGCTAGTGCCGGTTCGACATCCGCGTTGCGCTCAGGGCCAGGACGAGCGCCTGGACCGCCCCCACGAAGGGTCCGCGGGGCGATCGCGCCTCGATCGCTTCGGCTGCGATGCGGCAGTCCTCGGCGACCTTGAGCAGCCCGCTTCGGGTCAGGTCCATGGTGGAGAGGGCGGCCTGCTCTAGGCAGACCCGTTCAAGCCGTCGAAACTCCCGCAGCTCTTTGTTCATGCGTCAGCTCTCGGTGTGTCCGCAGTCATGCGGCGCTGAGTCTGCTTAACGAGTGGTTAACGGTCTCCACCTAGCCGGCTTGGCTGGCGCCGAGCTTGTGCGGCTGCACGCGCGCGGGCCTTCGGCAGCTCGCGGCCTTTCGTGCTAGCGTGCTTCGCGGCCATCATGCGACGGCCGGGAACGGGAGGCGGGGAGTGAGCAGGGGCGGCTTCGGTCGATGGGCCAGAGGGATCGCGCTCGGCGGCGCCATCATGGTTGGCTCCGGCACCGTGGAGGCTTCGGCGACACCGCTGACGCCGTTCCGTTACGAGGAGCAGGCGCAGCGTCATTGTCCGCACGACAAGGTGGTCTGGCTCGATTTCAGGAAAGCGCTTTACTACCGCAAGGGTCAGAAGCGGTACGGCCGGGGGTTCGACGGCAGCTTCGTCTGCCAGAACGAGGCCCGCGAAAACTTCTATCGCCGCTCCCTGCTGGGCGTGCGCTGAACGGCACGTGCGCCCGGCGGTGCGGCTATTTCTGACCGGCCAGCTTCACCGGTATGTGCGGCGAAGTGCTGATGACCCGGGGACTTCCGTCGAGGGTAGGTGCGGTCGCCGCGGATCAGGGATTCCAGAACCAGGAAAAATTTCTCAGCAAGCATTTGCGTCACCTTGGGTGGTGATGGCCTTTTGAAATGAGTCGAGGCGTCGAAAGCGGAAATTCAATCAACTGAACGGGAGCAGGGCAATCCCGAGGTGATCGCGATGCTGCATCGCGGTGTAGTTGCCGTTGAAAAACGGGAAAGCGTGGCTGTGTTCAGGCGAAAGCCAGTGCCACGAGGCTCGAGCAGAGCAGGACCAGGCCGCTGGCGGTCAATGCCAGGAAGCCGTCGGATACCAGGTCATGGTTGCGCATGGGACACCTGTCGCTCTTGTCTTCGATGCTCGACCGGATCGATCAAAAAATTCGCCGAACGCGCCGTCTTGAAAGAGGTGATGCTTGCCGTTCGCGTGAGTGCCTCAGGCCCTCGTGCGATAGCCTTCAAACGCATGGGCCAGGAAGATCCCCGCGCTTACCAGACCCATCAGTGCCGAAACCGTCTCGATCATCGTTAAATTCCAAATCCCGCCCTTGCATGCGAGAAAACGCGTGCGGCCTTGCACAGTCAAAAGAATTTCGGAGAGCGGCGCGACAATGGGGATGGAGTGAGGATTTGGCGCAACAGAATGTCCAGCCGTGGCACAGCGCAGGCGCCGTTGCCCCGTAGAACAACGGAAAAATGCGAACGTCCCGTTTACCATGCCGGCGGGATCGCTGCGGGCTCCCCATTTCCGCCGTGTTCGGGTTGCGTTATCGTTACTGCTTCCGATGCGGTGGTGGGCCGCTTCGGATTGAAGGACCGGACTGCACTCCCCGTAGCCATCACGGGTTGGGTAGACCTCCGGCAAAGTGGTATTTGGGGCGCATGGGGATCCGACGGTCAGATTCGGTTTTGCGGGCGGCGCGCGGCGTTGCGGCGGCCGCGACCTGCCTTGCGCTTGCCAATTGCGCTTCCTCGAACAAATTCGCCAGCCGCGTCGATCCGAAATACGGCGTGTCCTCGAGCCCCCGGGTTGTGGCTTTCGGGGACCCGGTCCCGAAGGGCGGCGGCGCCTACCGCGTCGGCAAGCCCTATGTCGTGGCGGGCAAGACCTATGTGCCGGAGGAGGACGTCAACTATCGCGCCGAGGGCATGGCCTCCTGGTATGGCGACGACTTCCACGGCCGCCTGACCGCAAATGGCGAAGTGTTCGACATGACGTCGCTGACGGCGGCGCATCCGACCCTGCCGATGCCGTCCTATGCGCGGGTGACCAATGTCTCGAACGGCAAGTCGCTGATCGTCCGCGTCAATGACCGCGGGCCCTATCACGGCAACCGCCTCATCGACGTCTCGAACAAGGCCGCCGAACTGCTTGAATTCAAAGGCCATGGCGTCGCCAAGGTCCGCGTCGAATATGTCGGCCGGGCACCGCTTGAAGGCTCCGACGACCGCCAGCTTCTGGCAACCCTGCGTACCGGCGTTCCGGCGCCATCGCCCTCGATGGTCCGCGTTGCCTCGGCAAAGCCCTTCGTGCCGGAATTGCCGGGATCGAGCCGTGGTGCCATTCGCGGCGACGTGCCGATGCCGGAGGGGCGGCCCTATAATCTCGGCAACACCTCCGCCGATATGGCTTCGCTCAACGCCACCTCGGAAATGTCCGCCTCGAGCCGCGGCCGCGGCCGGGCGGTCCAGAACACCCGTGCGGTGTCCTACGACGGGGAGGGGCGCTACGCCGCCGAGAACGTGTCCTCATCAGCCGACGGCGCCGCCGAGGCCCGCAACATCCTGAGCGGCCGCGGCCTCTATTAGGCCGCGCTCTCCCTCAAGAACCTCACCAGCGCCGCGTTCACTTCGTCGGGCCGTTCCTGCTGCACCCAATGGCCGGCGCCCTCGATGATCAGCTTTTGCTTCAGATTGGGCAGCACGCGCTCGAGCTCATTGACGCGCTTGGCGCCGATCAGGCCGGTGATGACGGCGTCCTTCGAGCCAGCGATGAACAGTGACGGCTGTCGGATCTGCGCATCCTGCCAGGGCGCCGTCAGCTCCCAATTGCGGTCGATGTTGCGGTACCAGTTCAGCCCGCCGCGAAAGCCGGATTTGCGGAAGCTCTCGGTGAAGTAGGCGAGGTCGGCCTCGCTGAGCCAGCCGGGCAGCGGCTCCTCGGCGGTGGCATGGCTGAGAAAGCCCTTGCCCTCCTGCACGAACATGGCGGCGGAGGGGTCGGCCAGACCCCGGCCGCCGAGCACGATGCGCATGGTGCGGGCGACGTCGCGTTCCAGCTCGGCCTCGGCGACGCCGGGCGTCTGGAAGTACTGCCAGTAGAAATTGGTCACGCCGCCCTGGCGCAACAAATCGAGCGGCTTGCCGCGGCCGCGGAACGGCGGCGGCACGCTCAGGCCGGCGACCGCCGTGAAGATGTCGGGCCGGAACAACGCCGCGTGCCAGGCGACCGGTGCGCCCCAATCGTGGCCGACCACCATCGCCTTGGTCTCGCCGAGTGCCTGAACGAGGCCGACGACATCGCCGACCGTGTCGAAGATCGAATAGGCGGCAACGTCAGGCGGCGCGGCGCTTTGGCCAAAGCCGCGCATGTCGGGGGCGACGACGTGAAAGCCTGCTTCCACCAGCGCAGGGATCTGGTGCCGCCAGGAGTAAGACAGCTCAGGCCATCCATGGCACAGTACCACCAGCTGACCCTGGCCGGCCTCGCGGACAAAGAGATCGATGCCGTTGGTCTTGATCACGCGGGTGGAAGACATCGCTTTTCCGCCTTGTTTCAGGGGTTTGGTCGAGAAACATGAGGCGCCACGATAGGGGCGCGGCGAGAATCGTGCAATCTCGCGGCAAGCGTCCAACCTCGTGTTGTTCGCACCGGTTCCAACTGTTAGAACGCCGCTCTCAGGGCTTGGCCATGGCATTACGTCCCTCTTCGCTTCGTCGCACCCGCTTCACCGCTGGAGCGCTGGTGCGCGGGCTGATCGCGACGGTCCTGGCTGTGGGCATAAGCTGGGGTGGGGCGGTTCTGGCCGCCAATCAGAGCGTCCAGGGCGCCAAGAAGACGGACGATGCCGGATTCGACGGCGATGCTCCGACCGCCATCCTGATCGAAGCCTCCAGCGGCAGCGTGCTGTTCGAGAAGAACGCCGACGAGCTGCGCGCGCCCTCCAGCATGATGAAGCTGATGACCGCGGAGGTGGTCTTCAATGCCATCAAGAAGGGCGACATCAAGCTGACCGACGAGTACCGGATCAGCGAGAACGCCTGGCGCCGGGGCGGCGCGCCCTCGGGCGGCTCGACCATGTTCGCTGCGATCAACAGCAAGGTCTCGGTCGACGATCTGCTGCGCGGGGCGATCATCCAGAGCGGCAACGACGCCTGCATCGCGCTTGCGGAGGCCATGGCTGGTAACGAGAAGATCTTCGCGGCGGATTTCATGACCAAGCGCGCCCGCGAGCTCGGCATGACGCGGTCGACCTTCGGCAATGCCAGCGGGTTGCCAGACCCCGCCAACAAGATGACGGTGCGCGAACTCGGCATCCTGGCCCGGCATATCATTCTCGACTTCCCGGAATTCTACAAACTGTTCGGCGAGAAGGAGTTCACCTGGAACAAGATCCGCCAGCCCAACCGCAACCCGCTGCTCAATTCGATGGAGGGCGCCGACGGCCTCAAGACCGGCTACACCAAGGAAGGCGGCTACGGCATGGTCGGCTCAGCGGTGCAGAACGGCACGCGACTGATCGTCGTCGTCAACGGGCTCGACGATCCCGATGATCGTGCCACCGAAGCCAAGAAGATGCTGGAATGGGGTTTTCGCAATTTCGAGACCCGTACGCTGATCGCGGCCGAGCAGACCGTCGGCTACGCCAAGGTGTTCGGCGGCGAGAGCCGCTCGGTCAAGCTCGTCGCCAAGACTCCGGTGAAGGTGATGGTGCACAAGAACGGCAACGACAAGCTGATTGCGCGCATCGTCTATAGCGGCCCGGTGCGGGCGCCGGTCGAGGCGGGCCAGCGGGTCGGTGTGGTCAGGGTCTGGCGCAGTGGCAACATCGCGGTGGAGACGCCGGTCTATGCCGCCGAAGCGATCGGGACCGGCTCGACCGTGCGGCGCGCGATCGACGGCGCCAGCGAGCTCGTGATCGGCATGTTCCGCGCAGGCGCCGAGAAGCTCTGATCATGAGTGAGAGCGCGGCACAGCGGCCGTCCGGACGCGGACGCTTCATCACCTTTGAAGGCGGCGAGGGCACCGGCAAGTCGACCCAGATCAAGAGGCTCGCCGACCGCCTCAAGGCGGCGAAGTTGCGCATCCGGGTCACGCGCGAGCCGGGCGGCTCGCCGGGCGCCGAGATCATGCGTCATCTGGTGCTGTCCGGCATGGGCAAGCTGCTCGGGCCCGAAGCCGAAACGCTGTTGTTTGCCGCGGCACGTGATGACCATGTCCGCACCGTGATCCTGCCTGCGCTCAACCAGGGCACCTGGGTGCTGTGCGACCGCTTCGCCGATTCCACGCGGGCCTATCAGGGCAGCCTCGGCCGTGTGCCCGCCGGCCTCATCAACGCGATGCAGCGGGTCACCATCGGCGACCTCAAGCCGGATCTCACCATCATCCTCGACCTTCCGGTCGAGATCGGTCTCCAGCGCGCCGCCACGCGCCGCGGCAGCGGCACGGCCGACCGGTTCGAGAGCGAGCAGCTCAGTTTTCATCAGGGCCTGCGCGAGGCCTATCGCAGAATCGCCGCGGACGAGCCCGCGCGCTGCGTGCTGATCGACGCCAATTCAGACCCGGATACTGTTGCGGCCCGAGTCTGGACGGCGCTGCGCGATCGTCTGCTGCCCACACCGGCCTCGGTGGTTTCCGCATGAGCCCGCGTCAGACCGAGCGGGAAAGCACCATTCCGCATCCGCGCGAGACCAGCCGTCTGTTCGGACATCGCGAGGCCGAGACGGCGCTGCTGACGGCCTATCGCAGCGGGCGGATTCCGCATGCCTGGTTGATTGGCGGTCCGCAAGGCATCGGCAAGGCAACCCTGGCTTATCGCATGGCGCGCTTCGTGCTCGCCCATGCCCAGCCGCTGCTAGCGTCCGTGCAGCGCGCCGAGAGCCTTGCAATCGGTCCCGATGACGCCGTCGCGCGGCAGGTGGCGGCCGGCTCGCATGGCGGGCTGCTGACGCTGGAGCGTACCGCCAACGACCGCGGCGTGATGCGCACCGTGATCACCGTCGACGAGACGCGTGAGACCATCGGCTTCTTCGGCTCGACGGCCGCCGCCGAAGGCTGGCGTGTCTGCATCGTCGACACCGTCGACGAACTCAATCCGAACGCGGCCAACGCGCTTCTGAAGATTCTCGAGGAACCGCCGCAGCGGTCGCTGTTCCTTCTGGTGAGCCACGCGCCGGCGCGCGTGCTGGCCACGATCCAGTCGCGCTGCCGCAAGCTTCGCCTGCGCCCGCTTGCCACGGATGATGTGATCGCGGCCGCAGCTTCGGCGGCCGAGCTCGATCCGAACGATCCTGCGCTGCGCGAGGCGGCGGAGGCCTCCGAGGGCAGCGTTGCACGGGCCCTGACGTTGCTGGGCGGCGACGCGCTGAAGCTTCAGCAGCGCACGGCCGCGCTGCTCGCGCGCCTGCCTCAGGTCGATCCGCGCGAATTGCACACGCTCGGCGATTCGCTTGGCACCAGCGACCGCGTCGCGCTCGCCGCCTTCATCGACGGCATCGATCGCTGGATCGCGGAACGCCTGCATGCGGACGAGGCCAATGCCAACCAGAATCTGCCGCGCCTTGCGCGCCTAGCCGAGGTATGGGAAAAGATCGTCCGCGCCGCGCGTGACACCGAAACCTACAATCTGGAGCGAAAGCCCTTGGTTTTCTCGGTGTTCGGCTGGCTTGCGGATGCAACGCGCTAGAGCATGATCCGGGCAAGTGTGCAGCGGTTTTCCGAAAGGATCATGCTCAAACATTAACCGAACGCAGGTTCGTTTCCAGATTTCGAGAAGCCGGTAAAGGAATTCGTGGTGGCAACGCGAGCTAAGAAGACCCTCAAGCGCAAGAGCGGCAAGAAGGCTGCAAAGAAGGCCGTAAAAAAAGCCGCGAAGAAGGCGCCTGCGCGCAAAACTGCCAAGACGAACAAGAAGGCTGCCGCCAGGAAGGGTGTGAAGAAGACCGCCGCCAAGACGGCAAAGAAGCCCGGCAAGAAAGCTGCGAAGAAGCAGATCGCCGTCAAGAAAGCCGCGAAGAAAAAGGCCGCCGGAAAGCCGGCCAAGGCGCCGGCGAAGAAGGTGGCTCCGGCGAAGAAGGCCGGGGTGACCGCTGCGCCGGCTCCCGTCGTCACGCCGCCGAAGGCTGTGAAGCCCAGGGTGTCGAAACCCAAGGCGCCACCTGCGCCGAAGCCCGTCGCAGCTCCGCGAGCCGCAGCACCCGTCGCCGCCCCCGCGCGCGACAACGTCTTCTACATCACGACCGCGATCGCCTATCCCAACGGCAGCCCGCATATCGGTCACGCCTATGAGGCGATCGCGACCGATGTGCTCGCGCGTTTTGCGCGGCTCGACGGCAAGGACGTGTTCTTCCTGACCGGCACCGACGAGCACGGCCAGAAAATGGTGCAGACGGCGGCCGGCGAGAACATGTCCGTGTCCGCGCTCGCCGCCCGCAATGCCGGTCGCTTCAAGGAGATGGACGAGCGTCTGAACGTGTCGTTCGACCGCTTCATCCGCACGACCGAGGAGCAGCATCATCGCTCCAGCCAGGAGATCTGGCGGCGCATGGAGGCGAACGGGGACATCTATGCCGACACCTATGCCGGCTGGTACTCGGTGCGCGATGAAGCCTATTACGCCGAGGACGAGACGCGCGTGAACGATGATGGCGTCCGGCTCGGACCGCAGGGCACGCCGGTCGAATGGGTAGAGGAGAAGAGCTATTTCTTCCGCCTGTCGGCGTACCAGGACAAGCTGCTGAAGCTCTACGCGGATCACCCCGATTTCATCGGCCCGGACTCGCGCCGCAACGAGGTGGTGAGCTTCGTCAAGGGCGGCCTGCGCGACCTCTCGATCTCGCGTACGACGTTCGACTGGGGCGTGAAGGTGCCCGGCGACGAAGAGCACGTGATGTATGTCTGGGTCGATGCGCTGACCAACTACATCACCGGCGTCGGCTTCCCCGACGAGACCGACAAGAACTGGCGCTATTGGCCGGCCGACGTGCACATCATCGGCAAGGACATCATCCGTTTCCACGCGGTATATTGGCCGGCATTCCTGCTGTCGGCCGGGATTCCGTTGCCGAAGCGGGTCTATGCCCATGGCTTCCTGTTCAGCAGGGGCGAGAAGATGTCGAAGTCGGTCGGCAACGTCGTCGATCCCTTCAATCTGGCCGACCAGTACGGCGTCGACCAGGTGCGCTATTTCTTCCTGCGCGAAGTGCCGTTCGGACAGGACGGCAATTACAACCACGAGGCCATCGTGGCGCGCATCAACGCCGACCTCGCCAACGATCTCGGCAATCTGGCGCAGCGCTCACTGTCGATGATCGCCAAGCAGCTCGGCGGCGTATTGCCCGAGCCCGGCGAGTTCAGCGACAGCGACAAGGCGATCCTGGCGATGGCCGACGGCATGATCGCGACGTCACGCGAGGCCATGGCGACGCAGCAGATCCATCACTGGCTGAACGCCGTGTGGGCCGTGGTCGCCGAAGCCAACCGCTATTTCGCGGGCGAGGCGCCGTGGGCGCTCGCCAAGACCGATCCGGCCAGGCAGAAGACGGTGCTCTACGTCACCGCCGAAGTCGTGCGCCAGATCGCGATCCTGGCTCAGCCGGCGATGCCGACCGCATCTAGCCTGCTGCTCGACAGCCTCGGCATTCCCGCGGACGAGCGCAGCTTCGCCGCGCTGGGCGGCACATCGCGGATCGCGCCCGGTTCGACGCTGCCGGCGCCGACGCCGGCGTTCCCGCGCTATATCGAGCCGGCGGCCTGAAGGCGCTCGCGCGATGCTGGTCGACAGCCACTGCCATCTGGACTTTCCGGACTTTGCGGAAGATCTCGACGGGATCGTGTCGCGGGCGCGAGCGGCCGGCATCGGGCGCATGGTCACGATCTCGACGCGGGTGCGGCGACTGAAGGGCTTGCTCGCGATCGCCGAACGCTACGACGACGTCTATTGCTCGGTCGGCACCCATCCCCACAACGCGGACGAGGAAGACGGCATCGCTCCGGACGAGCTGGTTGCGTTGACGGAGCATCCCAAGGTCGTCGCGCTCGGCGAGGCCGGGCTAGACTATTTCTACGACAACGGCTCACCCGACGCGCAGGCGAGGGGCTTTCGCGCTCACATCGCCGCCGCCCGCGCGACCGGCCTGCCGCTGGTGATCCACACCCGCGAAGCCGACGAAGACTGCGCGCGCATCCTGGAAGACGAGGCGGCAAAGGGACCGTTTCGCGCCGTGCTGCATTGTTACACGGGCGGACGCGAGCTGGCGCTGAAGGCGGTGTCGCTCGGGCTCTATATCGGTTTCACGGGAATCCTGACCTTCAAGAAATCGGAGACCTTGCGTGCGCTCGCGGCCGAACTGCCGTCCGATCGTATCCTGGTCGAAACCGACTCGCCCTATCTTGCGCCGGGCAAGTTCCGGGGCAAACGGAACGAACCGGCTTATGTCGTCGAGGTCGCCAAAGTGCTGGCCGAGACGCGCGGCGTTTCGCTTGACGAGATCTCGCGCCAGACCAGCGAAAACTTCTTCCGCCTGTTCTCGAAGGTGAAAGCTTGAAATCGGACGCCGCATGACGCTAACGCTGACGATCCTGGGCTGCGGCTCCTCCGCCGGTGTGCCGCGCCCGGCGCTCGGCTGGGGCGCCTGCGATCCCAACAATCCCAAGAACCGCCGTCGCCGCTGCTCGCTGCTGGTCGAACGGACCTCTGAGCACGGCACCACGCGCATCGTGATCGACACCTCGCCGGACCTGCGCGAGCAATTGCTCTCGACCAATGTCGATCACATCGACGCGGTGTTCCTGACGCACGAGCACGCCGACCAGACCCACGGCATGGACGATCTGCGCTCGGTCGTGATGCACATGCGCCGTCGTATTCCGACCTACTTCAACCAGTCGACCGCTAAGGACATCCTGTCGCGGTTCTCCTATTGCTTCATCTCGCCGGAGGGCAGCGACTATCCGCCGATCCTGACGCGGCATTCGATCGAAGCGGGCGAAAGCCAGACCATCCTGGGAAAGGGGGGCGCCGTAACGATGACCGCCTTTCTGGTCCAGCATGGCAACATTCCCGCGCTCGGCTATCGCATCGGGGATGCGGCCTACACGCCCGACCTCAACGACATCCCGCGCGAGAGCTGGGGTGCACTGGAAAATCTGGACCTCTGGATCGTCGACGGCTTGCGCTACACCAGTCATGTCAGCCATTTCAGCATCAACGACGCGTTGTCCTGGATCGAACGGTTCAAGCCGAAGCGGGCGGTCATCACCAATATGACCGCCGACGTGGATTACGAGGTGATCCGGCAATCGCTGCCCGCCGGCGTCGTGCCCGCTTTCGACGGGCTGCGGCTGGAGACGCGCTGAACTTGCGGTAGAAATTCCGCCGCTCCCAGGCATAGTCCTTGCTTGCATCGGCTCCATCATGTTGATCTAACGTCTGAAAGGCAGGCGTTAGCCAGGGACGATGAGGCAGATCGGCGGCGGGCGATACTTGATTGCCGGGCCGGCCGGGATAGCCTCGTGCGATGATGGGGTTGGTGTGACAGGGGACGACGTAACGACCGGGGGATTCGTGCGACGCGCGCTTGATCTCCTTTATCTCGGCGCCGGCTACGCCGCGGGCGTCTTCCTGGTTGCCATCTTTGCAATCATGATGGCCATGTCGGTCGGGCGCCAATTTGCGATCAACATTCCCGCCGGCGACGATTTCGCGTCATGGTGCATGGCCGCGATGGCGTTCCTCGGCCTCGCTCACACCTTCAAGCGCGGAGAGATGATCCGCGTCGGCCTGCTGCTGGAGCATCTGCATGGGCGGACCAAGCAGATCGCCGAGATCGTTGCGCTCGGCATTGCCACCGCCTTCATCCTCTATTTCACGCGTCATGCGGTGCAGATGACGTACGATTCCTGGCGGTTCAACGACGTTGCGCAGGGAGTCGTCGCACTTCCGCTCTGGATTCCGCAGCTCGGCTTCGCCGGCGGGCTTGCGATCCTTTCGATTGCGATGATCGATGAAATGGTGAGGGTCGTCGGCGGCGACCGGCCGAGCTACGAGAAGGGCTCGCCGGACGAGACGCCTGACGAATTCATCGAGCGCATCTCGCAGGGCGGCGGAGGTTGACCATGGCCAATCTCGGCATGATCGAGCTGTCGTTCATCCTGCTCGGCGTCATGATCCTGCTGCTCGGAAGCGGCGTCTGGATTGCGGTCTCGCTCGGGCTGGTCGGCTTCGTGGCGATGGCGCTGACGACGAGCCTGCCGCTCGGCTCGGTGCTCGCCACAACCACCTGGAGCGCCAGCTCGTCGTGGACGCTGGCCGCGCTGCCGCTGTTCATCTGGATGGGCGAGATTCTGTTCCGCACCAAATTGTCGGAGGAGATGTTCCGCGGCCTGTCGCCCTGGGTGCAGTGGTTGCCGGGGCGGCTCACGCATGTGAACGTGATCGGCTGCGGCATCTTTGCAGCGGTGTCGGGCTCGTCGGCCGCGACCTGCGCGACGATCGGCAAGATCGCGCTGCCGGAACTCGACAAGCGAGGCTATGACAAGGAGCTGAGCCTCGGATCGCTCGCGGGCTCCGGCACGCTCGGCCTGTTGATTCCGCCCTCGATCCCGATGGTGGTGTATGCGGTCACGGCGAACGTCTCCGTGCTTCAAGTGTTTCTCGCCGGTTTCCTGCCGGGATTGCTCGTCATCGCGCTCTATTCGGGCTACATCATCATCTGGTCGCTGCTCAACCCGAAGAAGGTTCCGCCGCGCGATCCGCCGATGCCGTTCCGGCAGAAGCTGCGCGAGTCGTCGAAGCTTGCGCCCTGCCTGCTGCTGATCCTGGCGGTCTTCCTCTCGCTCGTGCTGGGCTTCGCGACCGCCACCGAATGCGCCGCATGGGGCGTCTCAGGCGCGCTGCTGCTGGCGTGGTGGAGCGGCACGCTGACGCGCAAGAACTTCCTCGAGAGCATCATGAGCGCGACGCGCCTGACCTGCATGATCATGCTGATCCTGGCGGGCGCGGCCTACACCACGGCCGCGATGGCCTATACGGGCATTCCGGCCGCGCTCGCCACCTGGGTCGAGGGGCAGCAGCTCACGCCGGGCATGCTCGCGCTGTATCTGAGCGTCATGTACATTATCCTCGGCTGCTTGATCGACGGCATCTCAATGATCGTTCTGACTGCGGTCATCGTACTGCCGATGGTCAGGCAGGCCGGTCTCGATCTGGTCTGGTTCGGCGTCTACCTCATCATTCACGTCGAGATGGCCCAGATCACGCCGCCGGTCGGATTCAATCTGTTTGTGCTACAGAACATGAGCGGGCGCGACACCTTCACCGTCGCGCGGGCAGCGTTTCCGTTCTTCGTCCTGCTGCTCGTCTCCGTGTTCATCATCACGGAGTACCCGCAAATCGTGATGTTCCTGCCGAAGCTCGCTTTCCCAGACTGATCGTACCCGGTTTTCAGAATACAGTGAGGAGAAGTCCGATGATGTCTCGTTTATATCGCGCAGCATTGATCGCTGGCGCCATGGCAGCTGCGACACCCGCTTTGGCCCAGACCAAGTGGAATCTGCCGGCAGCCTATCCAGCAGATAATCCGCACTCCGAAAACCTGGTTGCCTTCGCCAAGGACGTCGATGCCGCCACGTCCGGCAAGCTATTGATCACGGTTCATCCCGGAGCCTCGCTGTTCAAGGCTCCGGACATCAAACGCGCGGTGGTGACCGGGCAGGCGCAGATGGGCGAGGTGCTGCTCTCGATCCACGAGAACGAGGATCCGCTGTTCGGCATCGACGTCGTGCCGTTCCTCGCGACCAGCTTCCCGGACGCGACGAAGCTGTACCAGGCCTCCAAGCCCGCGATTGCCAAGAAGCTCGATGCACAGGGTCTCAAGCTGCTGTTCGTCGTGCCGTGGGCGCCGCAAGGCGTCTACGTCAACAAGCCGCTCGCCTCGATCGAAGACATGAAGGGCCTGAAGTGGCGCGCCTACAATGTCGGAACCGCGCGTATCGGCGAGCTGGTCGGCGCGCAGTCGGTCACGATCCAGGCTGCGGAGCTACCGCAGGCGCTCGCGACCGGCGTGGTGAATTCCTTCATGTCGTCTGGCGGCACGGGCTACGACTCCAAGGCCTGGGAGTCGTTGAAGTACTTCTACGACGTGCAGGCGTGGATTCCGAAGAACTACACCTTCGTCAACAAGGCCGCGTTCGACGCGCTCGACAAGCCGACCCAGGAGGCCATCCTCAAGGCGGCGGCAACGGCGGAGACCCGCGGCTGGAAGGCATGGCAGGACAAGAGCACCTGGTACCTCGATCAACTCAAGGCCAAGGGCATGAATGTCGAGCCGCCGAGCGCCGCACTCAAGGCCGGCTTCCAGAAGATCGGCGAACAGCTCACGGCCGACTGGCTCAAGAAGGCAGGGGCCGACGGTCAGGCCATAGTCGACGCCTACAAGAAGATGTGAGGACGATGCCGTCCGCCCGCCGCCTTCTGGTGTGCGGGCGGACCATCCTTTGCAGCGCGCTCAGGTCGAGATCGCGTTCACTGATCCCACCTCGTTGCGCAGCAGGAATTTCTGGATCTTGCCCGTGGACGTCTTCGGGATGGGCCCGAACACGATCGCCTTCGGCGTTTTGAAGCCCGACATGTGGCTGCGGCAGAACGCGATGATATCGGCTTCGCTGGCGCTGGCGCCGTCCTTCAGCTCGACGAAGGCGCAGGGCACTTCGCCCCATTTCGGATCGGGCTTTGCGACCACGGCGGCGAACAGCACCGCCGGGTGCTTGTAGAGGATGTCCTCGACCTCGACCGAGGAGATGTTCTCGCCGCCGGAAATGATGATGTCCTTGGATCGGTCCTTGATGATGACGTAGCCGTGCTCGTCGAGCACGCCGAGATCGCCGGTGTGAAACCAGCCGCCTTCGAAGGCTTCCTTGGTCGCCTTCTCGTTCTTGAGATACCCCTTCATCACGATGTTGCCGCGGAACATGACCTCGCCGATGGTCTCGCCGTCACGCGGCACCTCTTGCATGGTCTGCGGATTGATGACGGTGACGGCTTCCTGGAGCGGGTAGGGCACGCCCTGCCGGCGCTTCATGCGCGCGCGCTCGGGCGCGGGAAGCTCGTCCCAGCCGGGCTGCTCGGCACAGACGGAGGCGGGGCCGTAGACCTCGGTCAGGCCGTAGACGTGGGTGAGCTTGATGCCGATGCTTTCGGCGCCTTCGAGCACCGCGACCGGCGGCGCTGCGCCCGCGATCAGGCCGACAACGCGGCGCGCCGTACTGCCTTTGGGCGCATCCGGAGCATTGATCAGCGTGTTGTAGACGATCGGCGCGCCGCACATGTGGGTGACGCCGTGCTGCCTGATCAGCTCGAAGATCCTGGTTGGCTCGACCTTGCGCAGGCAGACGTTGATGCCGGCTGAGGCTGCGATGGTCCAGGGGAAGCACCAGCCGTTGCAGTGAAACATGGGCAGCGTCCAGAGATAGACCGGATGCTGGCCGAGATTGCCGGCGAGGATATTGCTGACGGCGTTGAGATAGGCGCCGCGATGATGGGTCACGACGCCCTTGGGATTGCCTGTCGTGCCCGAGGTGTAGCTCAGCGCGATCGCGTCCCATTCGTCGCCCGGCGTGATCGCCGCGAAGCCTGGATCGCCCTGGGCGACGGCTGCCTCGTACTCGATCTCGCCGATGCGCTTGCCGCCCTTGAACGATGCGTCGTCGACGTCGACGACGAGCGGCTTGGGCCCCTTCATCTGCGCCAGCGCGTCGGTGATGACGCCCGAGAATTCCGGATCGACCAGGATGATCCTGGCGCCGCCATGCTCGAGCTGAAATCCGATCGAAGGTGCATCGAGACGGATGTTGAGGGCGTTGAGCACGGCGCCCGTCATGGGCACGGCGAAATGCGCCTCGTTCATCGCCGGGATGTTCGGCAGCATCGCCGCCACGGTGTCGCCGACGCCGATGCCTTTGCTGGCGAGCCAGGACGCAAAGCGCTTGCAGCGCTCATGGGTCTGCGCCCATGTGAAGCTGCAGCCTTCATAGACCGTGCTGACGTGATCGGGATAGACCGCGGCGCTACGCGCCAGGAAGCTCAGCGGGCTCAACGGCACGTAGTTGGCGGGGGTCTTGTCGAGGCCGATATTGTACTGGTTCTGCCGCTCACTCATCGACACCCTCCTTAAACCGCGCCTCAAAGGAATCCGATCGAGATCCAGGGGAAGATCGCAACGATGATCAATCCCACCAGCAACGCCAACAGATAGCCCCAAATCGGCCTGATGCCTTCGGCCGGATCGACGCGTCCGATGGCGCAGGCGGCATAATAGCCGACACCGAACGGCGGGGCGAATAGCCCGATACCCATCGCCAGAATGATCACCATGGCATAGTGCACCTCGTGCACGCCGACAGCGCGGGCGATCGGGAACAGCAGCGGCCCGAACAGCACGATCGCCGGGATGCCCTCCAGCACGCTGCCGAGGATGACGAAGGCCAGGATCGAGACGGCGATGAAGGTCGCCGCTCCCCCGGGCAATCCGGTCATGGCCGCGGCCAGCGAGCGCGAGAAGCCGGATTGCGTCAGGCCCCAGGCCATGCCGGTCGCCGTGCCGATGATGAGGAGGATCGCACCCGACAGCGCCGCAGTTTCGACCAGCATCGGAAACAGCCGCGACCAGTCGAACCGGCGGTAGACGAGGAGGCCGACGAGAGCGCCATAGACGATGCCGATGGTGGAGACCTCGGTCGCGGTCGCGATGCCCTCGACCACGGCGTAGCGGATCACGAAGGGCAGTGCGAGCGCGGGCAGGGCGACGATGAAGGTCTTGCCGATCTCACCCCCCGTGGCGCGGCGCACGTGGCTCATGTCCTCATGGCGATAGCGCCACCACACCAGCATGCAGAGCGTGATCGCGAGCACGACGCCAGGGAGCAGGCCGCCGGTGAACAGCGCCGCGATCGAAACGCCTGTCACCGAGCCGATCGTGATCAGCACCAGGCTCGGCGGAATGGTCTCGGTCTGGGCTCCCGTCGCTGCCAGAAGCGCGACGAGATCGCCGGGCTTGGCGCCACGCTGTTTCATCTCCGGGAACAGCACGGGCGCGACAGCCGCCATGTCGGCAGCCTTTGCGCCGGAGATGCCGGAGACCAGGTACATGGCGCCGACCAGCACATAATGCAGCCCGCCGCGGACATGTCCGAGCAGGCTCGCCAGGAACGCCACCATGGCGCGTGCCATGCCGGTCATCTCGATCAGGAGCCCCAGGAACACGAACAGCGGCACGGAGAGCAGGATGAGATGGCTCATGCCCTCGTCCATCCGCCCGACCAGCACCATCACAGGTGTGTGCGTGGTCAGCGCCAGATAGCCGAAGATGGCAAGACCAAAGCCGAACGCAATGGGAACGCCGGCGAAGACGCAGAAGCCGGCGACGCCGACGAAGAAGATGACGAGGTTGAGATTGCCGAGCGGCCGCAGCAACGGCTCCGCCAGCCAGAACAGGCCGATGAGGACGGTGACCGACAGCACGGCAGCCGCGACCATCCGGTAATCGGCCGCGCGCAGCAGCCGCAGCAAGGCAAAGGCCGCCATCAGGCCGATGCCGGCCGGCAGCGCGGCAGCGCGCCACATATTGGAGATCTGCAGCGCGGGCGTGGTGATGTAGCTTTCCTCATAGGCATAATCGCCGGACGGCCAGACGATCAGCGCCAGGAATGCCAGCGCCGCTGCGGTCGCGACCAGATCGAGATAGGCCCGCATCGCCGGCCTTGCGCTGGCCACGATGGCCGTCATGCGCATGTGCTCGGAGCGGCGGAACGCAACCGCCGCGCCCAGCATGGCAAGCCACAGGAACAGGATCGAGGCCAGCTCGTCCGACCATATCAGCGGCCGGTGCAGACCGTAGCGCGCCACCACGCCGGCAAACAGGATCACGATCTCGGCGACGACGAGGGCGGCCGTCGGAATTTCGACGATCAGACCGAGAACGCGCTCGAGCGATGCTAGCAACGAAGGTCGGCGAGGGGACTGAACAGTCGCCTCGCCCGCCACTTCGATCACCTCGGCCTCGAGATGAGCCATAACGGCCCCGATGCGTTACGACAGCTTGCCCACGGCCTTTTCCAGCAGGTCCCAGGCCTGGTCGCCATATTTGCCCTTCCACTCGGCATAGAAGCCGGCGGTGCGCAGCTTGTCGCGGAACGGCGCCACGGCCGGCTGATTGAAAGTCAGGCCCTTGGACGCGAGCTCCTGCTGCAGGTTGGCGTTGAGCTTGGCGGTATCCTCGCGCTCCTTGATGGCGGCGCCGTTGATGTTCTTGGCGACGATGGTGCGCACGTCCTGCGGCAGCTTTTCCCAGGCTCTGCGGTTGGCGAGGAACCAGAAGCCATCCCACATGTGGTTGGTCAGCGAGCAGTACTTCTGCACCTCGTAGAGCTTGGCGGTCGAGATAATCGCCAGCGGGTTTTCCTGGCCTTCGACGATCTTGGTCTGGAGCGCCGAATAGACCTCGCTGAAATTGATCGAGGCGGGCGCCGCGTCGAACGCCTTGAACATCGAGGTCCACAGCGGCGACACCGGCACGCGGATCTTGAAGCCCTTGAGGTCGTCGGGACCGGTGATCGGCTTGCTCGACGAGGTGGTCTGGCGGAAGCCGTTGTCCCAGATCTTGTCCATGACCTCGAGGCCGGCCTTCTTGATCTCGCCGCGGACATGGGCGCCGAGGTCGCCGTCCATGGCCTTCCAGACCGTGTCGTAGTCCGGGAACGCGAAGCCGATGCCGTTGATGGATGCGGCCGGCACCAGGGTCGACAGGATCAGGCCGGACAGCGTGAAGAACTCGACGCCGCCGGAGCGGATCTGGCTCAGCATGTCGGTGTCCGACCCGAGCTGGTTGTTCGGGAAGATCTGGAGGTCGAACTTGCCGTTGGTCTCGGACTTGATCGCCGCCGCCATCTCCTTGGCGCGGACGTTCAGCGGATGGGTGTCGGGCAGGTTGTTGGCATATTTGTAGGTGAACTCGGCGCTCTGCGCGCGGGCCACATGGGGCGCACCGATGCCGCCCAGGACCGCGGTCGCGGCGGAGGCCTTGAGAAGCGTGCGTCGGGAAAAGCGCGTTGAAAAGACCATGGGTCTGCTTCCTCGGAAGGTTTGTTGTTGTTCTGAGATGCAAACCTATACGGACGGGAGGTCAGAAGGTCATCAGCGATCTCGCGAGGCCTCGCTTATTGCAGCCGGACAAGGTCACCGCAATATCGGCTTTCGAAGAGATCGATCCGATTCAAAATCTGAAAAACAACCCCATGCACAGGAGCCGTCAAGAGCTGAGTGACGGTGGGAGCGCAGACCCAAAATCGGGCTGGGCGAAGGTGTGATGGAAAGAACTCCGCCTAAATGACTGATCTGATTGTATATAAATATATTCCATAATATACCTTATGCGAATTACGGATATGGGCATGGTTGTTCCTGCAAGTCGAACCCAGGCCGCTCAGGGCGGCGTCCGACCTCCTCCGAAGGCAGCGTCCGGCGGGCCAACGGCGTGGATTCAGCCAGTGCTTTGCAGGCGGCCAGGATTCGAAATCCCGCATTGAGGTTGGGCTCCGAGGCGATCGCTCCGTCACGTGCGGTGCTCACGGCCAGTCGGCAAAATTCAGCGTCGGCCTCGATCGTCCGGCTCTCTCGCGCGCCGCGACGCGCCGGCGCCAGACGCCCGGTGCCTCGCCGGTGTGCTTGCGGAAGAACCGGCTGAAGTATGCGGTGTCCTTGAAGCCGAGCGCGAACGCGATCTGCTTGACCGCCGTGGTTCCGGCCTCGAGCCGCGTGGCGGCTTCCTTGAGGACGCGTTGCTGGATCAGCTCGCTCGGCGAACGCTTCAGCTCGCGGCTGCACAGCGCGTGCAGGCGATCCGGCGTCACGCCGAGAAGATTGGCGTAATCGCTGACGCGCAGATGCTGCTGGTATCGCTCTTCGAGCAGCCGGCGGAAGCGGCTCAATATCTCAGTGCTGGTGCCCTCCTCCTCCCGCTCGTTGTCGCCCGCGAACAGCCGCCAGAAGCGCAGCACGCATAGCGTCAGCTCGGCCGACATGATCGATGCCGCAGCGCTACGCGCCGGCGCGGCTATCTCGGCCGCAATCGACGCGATGGACCGAGACATCGTAGTCACGAGCTCAGGCTCGACCGGCAGCGCCATGATGCCTCGGGCTGCTTCGAGCGCGAGATAAGCAGGTTCGGCCGAGGGCGGCAGATAGCGATGCCACACGCCCGCCCGTAATTGCAGTAGTTCGGCGGCCGCCCCAGCCGGCACTTCCAGCCATTCGGCTGATCCTGCCGGGAGCCAGACGATGGCGGGTCCGCTCAGGGACATCGGCCTGCCGGGGCTCCCGACCTCGACAATTGCGGCGCCGTGCAGACAGAGCAGGTGGATGAACGGCCGGGCGGTTTTCGAAGCCAACATCCAGCGGCGCGCAACATAATGCGAGCGGATCAGCTCCGCCCTGATGGGCGCGGCGCCGCTTGCGGCCGTCGTTGGGGTCCCCGCGACGTCTCGACGCAGCTGCCCGCTCAGACCAGAAACGTCCAATCTTTCACCGGGATTGTCCATTGTGCGAACAAACCGCGCGGTGCTTGCTAGGTCAAGTCCTGGTCGCGGCCGGCTCAACGAAGCTGCGCCGAAGAAATCAGGCCAAGAGGAACGACCATTCGCATCGCTAGCGAACAATCGCTTGAGTGAAACACGAGGGAGGATCGACATGTTTTCCGCGAACCGTCGAACGTTGCTGCGCGTCACTGGTTTGGTGGCGGTCGTGACGGCGCTGGGAGTCTTGACGGCCGAGGCGCAGGAGAAGATCCGGATGGGCTATGCCATTTCCAAGACGGGTCCTTATGCCGGCGGCGCCGGTATCACCACCCTGCCCAATTACGAGCTGTGGGTGAAGGACGTGAATGCCGCCGGCGGCATCAAGCTGGGCGACAAGAAGCTGCCGATCGAAGTGGTCGAATACGACGACCGCAGCAGCTCTGAGGAAGCCGTCAAGGCGATCGAGCGCCTCGCCAACCAGGACAAGGTCGATTTCATTCTTTCGCCCTGGGGCACGGGCCTCAACCTTGCGGTCGGACCGACGCTGAACCGTCTCGGCTACCCTCACCTCGCGGTCACGTCGGTCACCGACAAGGCGCCGGAGCTTGCCAAGCGCTGGTCGAACGCGACATTCTGGCTGGGGACGTCGGCGCAGATTTCCGCGGCGCTTGCCGACCTGCTCGGCAAGCTGAAGAGCGAAGGCAAGATCGGGCCCAACATCGCGATGGTCAGCATCGCCGATCAGTTCGGCATCGAGCTCTCCGCTGCGGGCCGCGAAGCTTTCAAGAAGCAAGGCTTCACGCTCGCCTATGACAAGACTTATCCGATGGGAACGCAGGATCTCCAGCCGCTGCTGAAAGACGCCATCGCGGCCAACCCGGACGCGTTCGTCGCCTTCAGCTATCCGCCGGATACGATCGCGCTGACGGAGCAGGCGCAGCTCCTGAAGTTCAACCCCAAAGTCTTTTACGTCGGCGTCGGTACCGCCTTCCCGCTGTACAAGGGCAAGTTCGCAGCCAACAGCGACGGCGTGATGGGGATCGGCGGCTGGAACGCAGACTCGCCGCAGCTGAAGGACTATCTCGCGCGCCACAAGGCTGCGACCGGCAAGGAGCCTGATCGCTGGGCGAGCTCGATCACCTATGCGAGCCTGCAAGTGCTCCAGCAGGCGATCGAGAAGGTCGGCAAGATCGATCGCGCTGCGGTCGCAGCGGAGATCCGTTCGGGCACGTTCGACACCATCATCGGCAAGGTCAAGCTGAAGGATGGGCTGCTTCAGGAGATCTGGAGCGTCGGCCAGTGGCAGAACGGCGAATTCTACGCCCTCGCGCCTGCCTCGCTTTCCGGCGCGCGTGCGCCGGTCGTGCCGAAGGCGCAGTGGCAATAGGACAAGCTTGGCGGCCAGGCCTTGCGCTGCGAGGCCTGGCGCCGTCCACCAGGGACACCCTTTCATGCTGCTTGTCGACATCGTCCTGCCGGGCCTCGTGCTCGGCGGCATGTACGCGCTGATCGCGCTCGGGCTGACGCTGCAATATGGCGTAGCCAGGATCATGAATCTCTCCTACGGGGAGTCGCTCGTCGCCGCCGCCTTCGGCGCGTTCTCGCTCTACAGCGGCCTCGGCCTCAGCCCGCTGGCGGCGCTGCTGTTGGCCGTCCCGGTTGCGATGCTGCTGAACTGGCTGCTCTATCGCTTCCTGCTGGAGCGCCTGGCGCGGCGGGGCAAGGACAGAGGCGCGCAGGAGATCGACAGCATCCTCGTCACCTTCGGCGTCCTGTTCGTGGTCCAGGGCGCCATGCTGGTCGCCTTCGGCGGCCAGTATTACAGCTACAGCTACCTCTCAATTCCGCTGACGATCATGGGCTCGACGCTTGCGGTCAACCGCCTGGTCGCGCTGCTGTTCGCGGCCCTGGTCGGCGGCGCTGTGTATCTCGCCCTCACCCGCACCCGGATCGGGACTGCCGTCCGCGCCATCGCGGTGGATCCGAATGCCGCGCGGCTCGTCGGGATCGACGTGGCGGCGCTGTCGGGGCTGGCCTTTGCGTTCGGTGGCGGCCTTGTGGCCGTCGGCGGCGTGTTGGTCAGCATGTTCCTCACCTTCAACGCCGCCATGGGCGTGGTCTTCACCATGAAGGCGCTGGTCGTCGTCATAATGGGCGGCGTCGGCAACGTGATGGGCGCGTTGGTTGCGGGACTGCTGCTCGGCGTGGTCGAAACCGCGGTGGCGCGGCTGGTCGATCCGGGCCTGACGCTGGCGGCGACCTATGCGCTGTTTCTCGCCGTGCTGCTGATCAGACCCACCGGCCTGTTCGGGAGAGTTGCGTCATGACCGGGCTCATGCGCGCATTGCTGTGGAGCGCTGGCCTCGCCGTGGCTGCGGCTGTCGTCACCTACCCTGTCTATGCCAACGGCTATTATCTCGCGCTCGGCATCAGCGTCCTTTACTTCACGATTCTGGCAACCGCTTGGGCGATGTTCTCAGGCCCCACCCGCTACATCTCGCTCGCGACCGTCGCCTTCTTCGGCCTCGGCGCCTACACCGCCGCGGTACTGGGCGAAGCAATGCCCTGGCCGGTCGTGCTGTTTGCCGCGGCCGGCGTCGGCGCACTCACCGCCGCAATCACCGGACTCTCGACGCTGCGACTATCAGGCATCTATTTCGTGATCTTCTCCTTCGGGCTTGCGGAGCTGATCCGGCAGCTGGTGATCTGGTACGAGGTCAACATCCACAAATCGGTCGGCCGCTATCTCTTCAGCGCCGTGACGCAGGACATCCTCTATTGGCAGCTCCTGGGCTTGACCGCGATCGTCTTCCCGGTGGGCTGGCTGCTCGGGCGGTCGCGATACGGGCTGGCCCTGCGCGCCATCGGTGCCGACGAGACTGCGGCCAGCCATTCCGGCATCGATGCGACTCGGGTCAAGCTCGGCGTCTTCATCTTGAGCGCGACCTTCATGGCCGTGACCGGCGCGGTGATGGCGCCGCGCTGGACCTATATCGATCCGGCCATCGCGTTCAATCCGACCATCTCGTTCCAAGTCGTGATCATGGCCTTGCTGGGCGGCGCCGGCTCGCTGTTCGGGCCTGTGCTGGGCGTCATTCCGCTGGTCCTGCTGTTCGAGGTTCTGACCGCGACGCTGCCCAATCATTTCAGCATCGTGCTCGGCCTCATCTTCGTGCTCATTGTCGTGGTGCTGCCGAACGGGGTGATCGGACTGTTCGGGGTCGGGCGCTGGCGCGTCCCGGCAGGAGGCCCCGCGGTCGCTTCCACCCGCACAACGGCTACACCGCTTCTCGCGGTCGACGGCGTCAGCAAGTCGTTCAGCGGGCTGCGCGCGGTCGACGACGTCAGCTTCAAGGTCGCCGCCGGCGAGATCGTCGGCATCATCGGCCCGAACGGCTCCGGCAAGACCACGCTTCTCAATACGCTGTCCGGCGCCTTGAATCCCTCATCGGGCACGATCCGCTTCTGTGGCACCGTGCTCAATGGTCTGCGCGCGCACCGGATCGCGCGCCTGGGCCTTGCCCGTACCTTCCAGCTGGTACGCGTGATGCCAGACCTGACCGTCGCCGAGAACGTCGCCGCGGCGCGGCTGTTCTCCACGTCGAACGGCTCGGACGCAACCGCAGGCGAGCTGCTGGATCTGGTCGGGCTCGGCACCATGCACGAAGCGCCCGCAGGTGATCTGACCTATATCGACCAGAAGCGGCTGGAGCTTGCCCGCGCACTGGCGCTGCAGCCTCGCCTCGTGCTGCTCGACGAATGGCTGGCGGGGCTCAACCCGAGCGAGCTCGAAACCGGCATCGCACTGATCGCGAAGCTGCGCGAGCGCGGTCTCACCATCATCATGGTCGAGCATGTCATGGATGCGATCCGCGCCTTGTGCGGCCATTGCATCGTCATGAGTGCCGGCAGCGTGATCGCGCGCGGGACTCCGGACGAGGTTTTGGCCGATCCAAAAGTCGTCGCCGCCTATCTCGGAGTCGACGATGCTTGAGGTCACCGCCCTCTCCCACTTCTACGGCAAGCACCGGGCTTTGGCCGACATCGCCCTGCGCATCGAACAGGGCGAGATCGTCGCGATCCTCGGCGCCAACGGCGCTGGCAAGTCCACCTTGCTCAAGAGCATCGCCGGGCTGGTCAGGCCCGCACCGGGCGCGAGGATCACATTCGAAGGACAGAGCATCGTCGAACTGCCCGCCCATTTGATCGTGGAGCGCGGCATCGCTTTGGTGCCGGAAGGCCGCGGCGTCTTCGGCGATCTGACGGTCGCCGAGAATTTGCAGCTCGGCGCCTACCCAGCCCGCGCCCGGGCCGGCGAGGCCGCCCGGCTTGCAAACATCCTGCAGCTATTCCCTCGCCTGGCCGAGCGCATGGCCCAGGCCGTCCGCACCATGAGCGGCGGCGAGCAGCAGATGGTGGCGATCGGCCGCGCGCTGATGTCGAACCCGCGGCTCCTCCTGCTCGATGAACCCTCGCTCGGCCTGTCGCCTCTGCTCAGCCGCGAGATGTTTCGCGCACTAACGCAGATCCGCGCCAGCGGCGTCGGTGTTCTGCTGGTCGAGCAGAACGCACGCGCGAGCCTCGACATCGCCGACCGGGTCTACCTGATCGAGTCCGGTCGCAACGCCGGCAGTGGACCTGCGAGCGCCATGAAGAACGACCCCGAGATCCAGCGCGCCTATCTCGGCAAGGCGCGCCTCGCCCCGACACCAACGTAATCCTCCCAGCACCCCATGGAGAATCCCATGAACGCAATCGACCTTCTCATCGGCGGAAAGGACCAGTCGGCCAGCCACCAGCGCACCTTCCAGCGCCATAACCCGATTTCCGGCGAGGTCGCGACCATTGTGGCGGCGGCTTCGATCGAGGATGCGATGCGCGCCGCCGATGCGGCGGCCGCCGCCTTTCCGGCCTGGTCGCAGCTTGGACCCACCGAGCGCCGCAAACGGCTGAGCGCGGCCGCCGACATCCTGGCGCGCCGGGCACCGGAATTCACCGCGCTGATGGTGGCCGAGACCGGCGCAACCCCGGGCTGGGCCGGCTTCAACGTGCATCTCGCCGAAGGCATGCTGCGCGAAGCTGCGGCCATGACGACGCAGATATCTGGCGAGGTCATTCCGACGGACAAGCCCGACAATCTTGCCATGGCCTTCCGCCAGCCGGTCGGCGTCGTGCTTGGCATTGCACCGTGGAACGCGCCGGTGATCCTCGGCGTGCGCTCCGTCGCGATGCCGCTTGCCTGCGGCAACACGGTGGTGCTGAAGGCCTCCGAGATGAGCCCCGGCGTCCACCGCTTGATCGGAAGCTGCCTCGCCGAGGCCGGGCTCGGTGACGGCGTCGTCAACGTCGTGACCAATGCGCCGGAGGATGCGCAGGCGGTCGTCGAGGCGCTGATCGCCCATCCCGCGATCCGCCGCGTCAATTTCACCGGCTCGACCCGCGTCGGTCGTCTGATCGCACTCGCTTGCGCCAAGCATCTCAAGCGAGCACTGCTGGAGCTCGGCGGCAAGGCCCCGCTCGTCATCCTCGACGATGCCGACCTCGATGCCGCCGTGAACGCCGCGGCGTTCGGCGCCTTCATGAATCAGGGGCAGATCTGCATGTCGACGGAACGGATCGTCGTCGACGACAAGGTGGCGGATGCCTTCATCGCCAAGTTTTCCGCCAAGGCGAGCAGCCTGCCCCACGGCGATCCCCGCAAGGGCAATGTCGTGCTCGGCTCGCTCATCGGCAACGCGGCTTGCGATCGGGTCAGGGGTCTGATCGACGACGCCGTCGCCAAGGGCGCGGTGGTTATGGCAGGTGGACACGGCAGCGGCACGATCATGCCTGCCACCATCGTCGATCATGTCACGCCGGCGATGCGCATCTATGGCGAGGAAAGCTTCGGTCCGGTCGTGACCGTTGTGAGGGTCAGCGGCGTGGACGAGGCGGTACGCGTCGCCAACGACACGGAATACGGCCTCTCCTCCGCCGTGTTCGGCCGCGACATCGCGCGTGCCCTCGGCGTCGCCAAGCGGATCGAGGCAGGCATCTGCCACGTCAACGCGCCGACCGTGCACGACGAGCCCCAGATGCCGTTTGGCGGCACCAAGGCGTCAGGCTATGGGCGCTTCGGCGGCAAGGCGGCCATCGACGAGTTCACCGAGCTGCGCTGGATCACCGTGCAGACCGGACCGCGGCACTATCCGTTCTGAGCCGCAAGCTGCCTAGCGCAGCGGCAGTAACTCGAGCTGGCCCTGCGCCTTCTTCACCGCCGCGCCGAACCAGCTCTGGCTCGGCGCCTCCTTTGCGAAGCATTTGGTATAGGCGTCCATGGCCTGGTCTTCGCGGGCCATGTCGTCCCGGGGAACCTTCCTGGCCATCATTTGCTTCCAGACCTTTTCGCACGCCGGGATCTCTGCCGTTTTCACTGCGTCTGAAGTGGCGACGAAGTAAACCTTGTCGCCCTGGATCGCGACCACGCCGATTTCATCCGGCAGCCCCTTCAGGCCGCCATTGCCGCGCACGCCAAGCACGGCGATCGCGGCGCTTGCCCCCGCGGGCTTGGTGATCGGCAGCTTCGCATAGATGGCAAAGGCCGCGTCCTGGATCGCATAGTAGTAGAAGCGGTCCGACTCGAGGGCAGCGCCGATGTCCTGCGGCATGCGGTCCTCGCGATGCTCGCGCAGCCAGTGCTTGAGCAGCGTCGTCGTGGTCACCACGGCTTGCGTCTTGTGGTCTTCCGAAACGAAACTGAGCCCGTCGAGGTGACCAAATCCGATGTCACCCTTGAACAGCGTGTCGGCGTTCGACTTGCCGCTTGTTGGCAATCCTTTGACCGTGACCGGACCCAGCAGGCCCCGCAGCACACCTGCGAGCTCCTTCAGCGCGGCCTCGTGCTGCTTGTAGATCGCCTCGCTCTCCTTGGCCTTGGAGAACTTTGCGATGTAGCGATCCCGCAGGTCGAGATAGCCCTGCTCGGGCGTGGCCGCAGATGCGGACGGTACGGAGGCGAGCAGGCAGATCAAGGCAAGGAGTTTCATTCAACGTCCGGAAGACTGGGAGCGATCTCAGTCTTTGTGCCGGTGCCGGCGGCGAAGGTTCATCTGGCATACGCACGCACTCCCCCGCCGCTCGTCCTGAGCGCGCTTATCCTCCCCGCAGCGCCGCCCCAAACCGACCTTGTCGCCAGCGCAGGCTCGAGCACGTCGGCGCAACAGTTTGCTATCAGCTGAAGTCGGCGATGCGGGCGTCGAGCGCGAACATGGTCTGATAAATCTCCGGCTCACTGGCGTGGTTCATGACGTCAGGCGCAATCTCACTCGCCTTGTGAAGAGCGTCCTGCAAAGACGTCACGTCCAGCGCTTCGATCAGCAAGAGCCCTGCGAAGAAACCTTCGTTCTTCCGCATGCCCTTCTCCGCCGTTGGCACTGAGGTCCGCGCCTGGTCGGTCGCGCCGATCTGCACAGCGGCGACCCCGTCGCAAGCAACGATCGCCCTGGCCAATGCTTGCGGATCTCCAGGCAGCTTTTCGATCCGCAAGGCCATGATCGTTGCCCCCTCGCCCCTCCCCGCACGGGTGACCATCACGCCCCCGCCCCTCATGAAGTTGCCGAGCTTTGGCATGATGCGCTGCGACCACGGCGTCGGCGCGTTCAGGCGCGCCAGATAGGCCTCGCCGTCGAGAACCTCGGGCGCGTCCAGCTCGTACAGGATGAAGAAGCGGTTGATGTCGGCCCTTACAGCGCGAAAGACGCGCGCGGCCAGGAAGCCCCTGGTCGTCACGCGCTCGGTGGTGTGCTCGCGCGTCAGCCAGTGCCGGTAATCAGTCAGATCGTGCGCCTCGATGTCGCTCCAGATGGCGAGAAACCCTGCTCCGCGCATTCCGCCCTCCTGCCTAGGCCTTGCCGGCCGCCGCGAGCCCGTGAAGAGCAGCCGGGATCGTCTCGGGCAATTGTCCGATCCGCTGGACAGCCGCGAGCAGTGCGGCGAGATAGCCGGATGGGCCCAGCCCGCAAATGACCGCCGTGCAGGCACTCGAGGTGATCGAGTGGCGGTGAAGCTCGTCGCGTGCATGGATGTTCGAGATGTGCACCTCGATCTTCGGCCCTTCGAAGATCTTCAGCGCATCGATCAGCGCGATCGACGTGAAGGAATAGGCCGCGGGGTTCATGATGATCGCATCCGCCTCGCCATGGGCGGACTGGATGAGGTTGACGAGCTCGCCTTCCATGTTGGACTGGTGGAACGAGATCGAGACCCCAAGCTGATCGGCCAAGGCCTGACAGCTGGCTTCGATCTCCTTCAGCGTCGTCGAGCCGTAGATGTGAGGCTCCCGGATGCCGAGGTAGTTGAGATTGGGTCCATTGAGGATCATGATCCGTGCAGTCATTTTTCCCGTTTCTCCTTGCCAACGCCACGCGCCTGAAGCGCGATGAGATCATCGCTCTTCAAGTCATTGTTTGCGCATGATCTTTGCGGAAAGCCGCTGCACGCTTTCCGGATCATGCCCTAGCCTCCAAACCACTTGGCCGGGATCGTCACCAGTCCAGGGAATAGCACCATCGCGAACAGCACGACCAGCTGCGCGATCATGAAGGGCCATACGCCCCTGACGATCTCCTCCATGCTGATCCTGGAGACACCACAGACGACATTCAGCACGACGCCGACCGGCGGGGTGATGAGGCCAATGGCGTTGTTGATGATGAAGAGGACGCCAAAATAGACGGGGTCGATGCCGGCCGCCTTGATGATAGGCATCAAGATTGGCGTGAGGATGAGGATCGTTGGCGTCATGTCGAGGGCCGTTCCCACGATCACCACCACGACCATGATCGCCAGCATCAGAAGCGTGGTGTTGCCCATGAATGGCTTCAGGAGATGAACGATCTGTGTCGAGATCTCCGATACCGTGATGAGCCAGGACGACACGAGCGCCGCTGCGATCAGAAACATCACGATGCTCGTCGTCACCGCGGAGGAGACGAACACCTGGTAGAGCTGGGACAGCTTCAGCTCGCGATAGATGCAGGTTGCCACGAAGAGCGAATAGACGGCGACCACCACCGCAGCTTCCGTAGGCGTGAAGATCCCGAAACGCAGGCCGGCGATGATGATGACGGGCAGCATCAGCGCCCAGAAGCCATCGACGACGGCCTTCACGATTTCGGACAACGAGGCCCGGGGCGGCGGCGTCAGGTTCTCCTGCCGCACCACCCACGCCCAAGCGAGGCAAAGTCCCGCTCCGAGCAGCAGGCCGGGCACGATCCCGGCCAGAAACAGCTTGGAAATCGACACGCCGGCGGTGACGCCGAAGATAACGAAGCCGATGCTGGGCGGGATCACGGGGGCGATGATGCCGCCGGCCGCCACCAGACCCGCTGCATAGGATTTGTTGTGCCCCGCCGCCACCATCATCGGCACCAGCAGCGCCGCCAGCGCGGCGGCATCGGCCACGGCCGAGCCCGACACCGAGGCAAGCATGCACGACGCGAGGATGGTGACATAGCCGAGGCCGCCGCGGAAATGCCCGACGGCGACCAGCGCGACATTGACGATGCGCTTGGCCAGACCGCCCTTGTTCATGATCTCGCCCGCGAGCATGAAGAACGGAATCGCCATCAGTGGAAAGCTGTCCGCGCCGTTGATGATGTTCTGCGCCACGATCTGGGCGTCGAACATGTCGATCGTGCTCATCAAGGCTACACCGCAGACGATCAACGCGAAGGCGATTGGCATGCCGAGCGCCATGGCGCCGAGCAGCGAAAGGGCGAAGACGGCGATCGTCATGGCGTGGTCCCGCCGGTTTGCAGGATGCGAGCGCTGGCCGGCAAAGCTCCGTTCGACAACATCAGCGCTCTTCCGATTCCTTGACGGCCACCATGTCGGCTTCACTGGCCTGCCCGCTGAGCACGCGGAAGAGGTCGTAGAGAAGGATCACGCCGGCGGACACGCCGAAGACGACGCCAACGGCGTAGAAGATCCCGAGCGACAGGCCGGTCGCCGGCGCCCGATCGTCGATGTTGATGATGGTCTGGCGCCAGCTGCCCGAGAGCAGAAGCCAGTCCGCAAACAGCATCAGGCAATAATTGATGACGAAGCAGATGCGCTTGGCGTAAGCCGGCAGCATCCGGACCAGACTATCGACGCCGAGATGGGCGTGTTCACGCAGCGCAACGATGGCGCCGAGGAAGGTCAACCAGACCAGCAGCCACCGCGACAGTTCCTCGGAAATAGCAATGCCGGAGTTGAAGCCGTAGCGCAGCACGACGTTGCCGAACACCAGCACCACCATGACCGCAAGACAGGCGGCGATGACGGCCTTCAGGAACGTGCAATAGAGGTCGAGAGCTCGCGCCATGCGTAACGTCCGGGCAAATCAAGGGCTGGAGCCGGCCAATCGCCGGCTCCAGTGCCTGCGTGACGAAGAAGGCCGCTACTTCACGTCCTTGCGGATGCGCTCGACCTCTTCGTTGAAGAGCTTCACCGTCTCGGTACGAAGGTTGGCCGAGATCTTTTCGACGACGGGGTGAACCGCCTTGCGCATGCGGTCGCTCTCTTCGGGTGCGATCGCATTGTACTGCATGCCCTTGGCCTGCAGCTCCGCCAACGCCTTCTCGGTCTGAAGGCGCGTCTGCTCCTTCTGGTAACCGCGGCTTTCGTCATAGGCCTCGCGCATCAGGCGCTGTTCGGTCGGCGAGAGCTTGTCCCAGAATGCCTTACTCACCAGGATGATGTTCAGGGTGAAGGTGTGATTTGTGGCGGAGACGTATTTCTGCACTTCGTAGAATTTGTTCGAGAGAATGACTGTATAGGGATTCTCCTGGCCGTCGACGGTGCGCGTCTCCAGGGCCGAATACAGCTCACCGAAGGCCATCGGGACCGGGTTGGCCTTAAAGGCGCTGAAGCTTTCGAGGTAAACCGGATTCGGAATGACGCGAAGCTTGAGCCCGGCGAAATCCTCGAGCTTGGTGATCGGGCGGGTGCTGTTGGTGACATTGCGGAAGCCCAGGCCCCAATAACCCAGCCCGGTCAGCCCCTTCGCCGGCAGCGTGTCGAGCATCGCCTTGCCGAACTTGCCAGTGCCGAGCGCATCGGCCTGCTCGGTCGAGTTGAACAGGAACGGGAAATCTATGAGGCCGAACTCGGGAATGACGGTCGCGAGCGACGTCGTCGAGGCCGACAACATCTCCTGAGTGCCGCCACGCAGCGCGGATTGCTGCTGAAGCTCATTGCCGAGCTGCGAGGCCGCGAACTCTCGGACCTTCATCTTGCCTCCGCTCTTGGCGAGCAGGATCTCGGCAAATTTCTGCACGCCCTGGCTGACGGGGTGATCGGTATTGTTCAGGTGGCCCCACCTGATCGTGCGCTCCTGAATATCGTCGGCAGCAGATGCGCCGACCGTCAGCGCCACGCAGATCGCCGTCGCAGACAGCGCCCGTACCAACAAGCTCATCGCTTCCTCCCCTATTGCAAGCGAGCACGAACCGCGGCTTAAGCCATTATCTTTCGTGCCCTCCGTCTATTTAGAGATCATACATGAATTTTCATGTCAAATGATGATCGCGGTTTCCTATGATATTTTGCTATACGTCATGGATCGTCGATCTGCTATATTGTTGTCAACATTGATGTTCGGCCTCCTCCCGGAGGGGCGGCAATCGGGACAAGCGGGATCGGGAAAGCATGACGGCAGTTGATGAGCGGCCCCTATCCGCAGGCGACAGCGGCTATCAGCGCATTCGGTCCGACATCATTTTCGGCGTGCTTACGCCATCCGGGCGTCTCAGGCTCGATGCCATGAAGGAAGATTACGGCGTCAGCATCAGTACGCTGCGTGAGATCCTCAATCGTCTGACCTCCGAAGGTTTTGTGGTTGCCGAAGGTCAACGTGGATTCGAGGTGGCGCCTGTCTCGATCCAGAATCTGCGGGAGCTCGCCGATCTGCGCATCCTGCTGGAGCATCATGCGATGGCCGAGTCGTTCCGCGCCGGCGACGTCGAGTGGGAGGGCCGTGTAGTTTCAGCGCACCACAAGCTGGCCGCCACCGAGCGCACCGTCCGCACCGAGGGCGACGATCCCGAGCTCCGCAAGCGCTACGACGGCGAATTTCACCAGGCGCTGATCTCTGCTTGCGGCTCTCGCGAGTTGATGCACACCCATTCGGTCGTGTTCGACAAATACTTCCGCTATGCGCTGCGCTATCGCGGCACCGAGACGATCAACCAGCACAAGGCCCTGTTGGACTGCGCCCTGAAGCGGGACATCAAGACGGCCAAGGCCGTCCTCACCGACCACATCAATGGCTGCGTCGCGCACGCGCTGTCCTCCTGGAAGAGCGGCTGACCGCCTCTCCCCTGGAAATCAAGTTATCGACGGCTGGAGCGGGAATCCTGGATGACCACGGCTACGATCCCCGCGCATCGGGTTGAGACCGCGGTCGCCAGCGCGGATATTCTCGGCGAAACGCCATTGTGGTGCGACCGGTCCCGCAAGCTGTGGTGGATCGACATCGACGGCAGGCGTCATCAATCCTTCGATCCGGCGACGGGCGCCCATCACGTTTCCTCCTGCGATTGCCAATTCCTGGGCAGCCAGGCCCTGACGACCGACGGCCCGCATCTCCTTGCGAGGGATCTGCGCCTCTGTCGTCGCGTTTCCGACGAAGCTCCTCCCGCCGACTTCTGCGAGGTCGAGTGCGGCCTGGACAACCGCTTCAATGACGGCCGCGTGGACGCCCGCGGCCGCCTGTGGATCGGCACCATGGACAACCAGCTGCATCGTCCGAACGGCGCGCTGTATCGCGTGACCGGGGACGGTGAGGTGGCGCGCATCTTCGAGGACGTCATCGTCACAAACGGAATTGCGTTCTCGCCCGACAATCGAACGTTCTATTTCACGGACACGCGGCGATACCGCACCTGGATGTTCGACTTTGACGTCGATGACGGCGTGATCCGAAACAGGCGCTTGTTCGCAGACTATAGCGCTTCTCAGGAAAGACCTGACGGTGCATGCGTCGATGCTGCCGGCGGGCTATGGACGGCGTTCTTCTCGGGCGGCCGGGTCGTGCGGTACCGGCCGGACGGGCAGATCGATACCATTATCCCGATGCCTGTGACCAATCCGACCTGCCTGTGCTTCGGAGGGCGCGATCTAGAAACGCTGTACGTCACGACGGCGAGAAAGTTCCTGGATCCGCGCCAGTTGAGCATCGAGCCGCAGGCCGGTCATGTTCTTGCCATTCACGGCGTCGCGCAGGGCCTGCCGGAACATCGTTTGGTCTAGCCCTACTCCGCCGGCGTCAGTTGCCGCTCACTCAAGCGCATTGTCGCGGTCTCGCGAACGCGGACCCGGGCGCGTCGCTTGCGCCACCAGATGACGACACCCGTGACCGAGAGTGCGGCCACCACGAGCCCCATGATCGAGATCAGGATGCGCCCGAACAGGCCGACGATGCGTCCCGAGTGCAGCGGAAACTGCGCTTGCACGAAGATGTCGGCGGCGGTGCCGACCCAGGGCAGCCGTTCGCCGATGGGGCTGCCATCCTCGCTGTCGTAATAGAGCTGCGCCGGGCCGACGCCGCCGGCGCCGTGATCGTCGCCGGGGTGGAAGAAGGCGGCGGCATAGACGCCATGGGCGGGTCCGTAGCTGATTGCGCCGACCGGGATGGTCCAGCCACGTGCTTTGCCATCGGCGGCCGCGCGGGCAGCGATTTCGGCGAAGGTCATCTTGGGTTCGATGGGGTCGTCGAGATCGCGGTAGGGCCGCTGCTCATAGGGCGTCGGCGTGTAATTCGACACCATCTTCATCAGCGGCGAGAACACCTCGAAATAGAGATTCAGCGAGAACGCGGTGAAGGCGATCACGAACAGCAGGCTCCAGGTCCACAGGCTGAACGCGCGGTGGATGTCGAAATTGATCCGGTAGGCGCTGCCCGAGGTCTTGATGGTCCAGGCCGGCGCCCATCGCGCCCAGAAGCCGCGCTCGAGCTGGCGCGTGACGGCAGGTGCCCGCGCCGCCTTGGTGCGCCGGCGCGAGGGCAGCGTCAGATAGAAGCCGACGAAGCAATCGATGGTCCAGATGATGGCGATGATGCCGAGCACGCGCATGCCCCAGCGGTCGCTGCCCCAGAACTCCGGGATGTGCATCGTGTAGTGCAGCTTGTAGAGGAACGAGACGAGGTTCTCTCTTGTGACAGGCCACACGGCGCCCCAATAGCGCCGGCCCAGCTCCACGCCGGTATTGGGATCGAGAAAGATCTGATTGTAGTCGAGCGCATAGCGCTTGCCGGTAGCCGGATCGATCCGCGGCATGACGAAGAACCACAGCGAGTGGCCCTCCTCCGGCGTCATGAAGAGGTAGACCACGCGGGCACGGGGATCGCGCTGCTCGATCATCTTGGCGAGCTCGATCGACGGAATCGCCGGGCCCTTGCTGGTGACGTCGAACAGATGGCTGTTCAGGACGTCGTCGATCTCGTGATCCCAGGAGATGATCGCGCCGGTGATGCCGGAGAAGAACAGGAAGCCTGCCGTGAGCAGTCCCGCCCAGCGATGCAGCTTGCCGAATATCGCTCTCATCGTCTTCCACTCTCATTCCGTCAGGTCCGGCTCCCCAGCGCCGAACCCCAGTTCCATTCACCAGCGGTAGCTCAGCTTGCCGATCGCCTTGCGCCCCTCCGCGTAGAAGCACCCGGACAGGCTGTAACACGCAGCGACATAGCGTGTATCGGCAAGGTTGGTCACGTTCAAAGACAGGCGCCAATTGTCACGGGTGTAGGCGAGCAGCGCGTCCAGCACGGTCGCGGATCCCACCTTGAACGTGTTGGCATCGTCACCCCAGGTCGCGCCGACATAGCGGATGCCGCCGCCGAACTGGAGGCCGGCGAGCGGCCCGGTCTGAAGCGTGTAATCGTTCCACAGTGAAGCACGGTTGAGCGGCACGGTGACCGGCGCCTTGCCGACATTGACCGGATCCTGCGTGACCACGGCATCGACATAGGCATAAGCCGCGCGCAGATTCCAGCCGTCGGCGAGCGACATGGTGCCCTCGAGCTCGAGGCCGCGCGACTTCACCTGACCGGTCTGCTCGGCGAGATAGCTCGGCGGCGCATAGGTCACGACGTTGTCGCGCGTCAGGTCGAAGGCGGCGAACGTGAACAGCGCATTCCAGCCGATCGGCTGGTACTTGACACCGACCTCGTACTGGACGCCGGTCTCGGGATTGAGCATCTGGCCGCCCAGTCCCCTTGCGAGCACCGGCAGGAACGATTCCGAGTAGCTAAAATACGGCGCTATGCCGTTGTCGAAATTGTACATCACGGCTGCGCGACCGGTGAAGGCCGACGCGTCCTTCGATACTGACGTACTCGCGGCGGGCAGATCGCTGTCGAGCTGCGTCGTCACGAAGTCCTGGCGGCCGCCGAGCTGGAACGACAGCCGGCCGAGCTTGATTTGATCCTGCGCATAGAGGCCGACCTGCGACTGCTTGACGCCGGTGTTATCGCTCATCCCGCCAATGGTCCAGTCGTAGCTGTAGACCGGATTGAACACGTTGATCTCGGGTGCCGAGGTGGTGACGCCAAAGGCGGTGTCGCGGAATTGCGTGTTGCGGTAGTCGACGCCAACCAGCGTGGTATGGCTGAAGATGCCGGTGACGAACTTGCCTTGCAGCTGGTTGTCCACCGCGAAGGAGTTGATATAGGAGTTGCTATAACTGCCGAACCGTGCGAGCTGCCCCGCGGGCTCGTCGGTGTAGCCGGCGCCGTAAAACACCTTCTCTTCGTTGTGCTGATAGGCGTAGCGCAGGTTCTGCCGGAACGTGATGTTGTCGGTGAAATTGTGCGAGAGCTGGTAGCCCGCGGTCGCGATCTCGGTGTTGAACGCGTTGAAGCCCGGCACGCCTGCGAAGAACGAGACCGGGATGGTGCGGCCGTTGTTCGGCCACACCGTGCCCGATGCCGGCAGGAACTGCAGGCCCCACCCTGCCCGATCCCGCTGGTAGTTGGCCAGGATCGTGATGGTGGTGTCCTCGTTCGGCTTGAAGGTGACGGCGGGCGCGATGAAAACGCGGTTGTCCTTGGTGAAGTCGACCTGGGTTTCACCGTCGCGGACGACGCCGGTCAGGCGCCACAGCACGGTGCCTTCCTTGTTGGCGGCACCGCCCATGTCGAACTGGCCCTGATAGCGGTTGAAGCTGCCGCCGGAGATCGAGACTTCGCCGAACTGCTGCGCGGTCGGCAGCTTGGTCACGTAGTTGAGGATGCCGCCGGTGCCGCTGCCGCCATACATCGCCGAGGACGGTCCCTTGAGGACCTCGATGCGCTCGGCGCCGTAGGGATCGAGGCCGTTGAAGTGCACGTAGTTGCTGGAGGGAATCCGCAGGCCGTCGACATAGAGGCCCGACATGGTGGTGTCGAAGCCGCGGATCTGGAGCGCGCCGAATCGGGTGTCCGAACCGCCATTGACGTCGCCGCTGACGCCGGCGGTGTAGCGCAGTGCCTCGCCGATCGAGACTGCGCCCTGGTTTCTGACCTGATCGGTGGTGACGACGGACACCGACTGCGGGGTCTCGATCAGCGGAGTATCCGTCTTGGTGGCGGTGCCGCTCCTTGTGGCGACGAATCCGCGTACCGGACCATTGGCGCGATCGCCCGCACCGACGTTCGATGCGGCCGACTGGGTCGGCGCGGCCTGCTGCGCGGCAGAGCGGCGATTGGCTCGCGAGGTCCGCGTTGCCGCCCGTCGCGTCGGAGCGATCGACGCAGGGCGGACGCGGTCAGCCGGCGCATCGACGGTGACAGCGGGAATCTGCGTCTGGGCCTCCGCGGAAGCGAAGGGAATGACGAAAGGGAATGCGCTGACCGCCCCGAGGAAGAATATCTGAATCTGTCGGCGACGCGTTTCTCCACGCGAAGAAAGTTGGAAGTCGGTCACGTCTTTCGAGGCCCCACGCACTGCCGGCTTTGCCGGTATCGTTTTGATGCCTCGCCCTAACTCAGACGGTTTGGGAGCGCGATAGGAACAGGCTTAGAATCCCTCCAGACATGTGCGCAGCGCGTGCGACGAATGCGCTCGTGCCTCGACGCCGTATCAGCGTTGCGGCTGAAGTTAACGGCACAACCGTTGGACGTTACCCGCGGTCCGCGTGACAACAGGTTGCCGCGGCGCTCTTTTCGCCCGCCAGCACGCTGCGGCTGTTGCGGTCCGGCGGAATATCGCCGGCCGCATTGGCCGCAAAGAAGCCGGTTGGCTTCAGCATGAAGCCGGCATACTCGACCGGCATGATCGGAAAGTCCTCGGGCTTGCAGACGTGGGTATGACCGAACGAGTGCCACACCACGATGTCGGCATTCTCGATGTTTCGATTCTGCGCGGCATAGCGCGGCAGGCCGTCGCCGCCCGCATGGACGTTGGGATAGTTGCCGCTGGCGTATTTTTCGCCCGGATCGAACGCGGTCACCCAGACGTGCTTGGTGGCAAAGCCGCCGCGGCTGCGCACGGTGCTGCCCTCTTGCGCCAGCATCAGCGGGCTCGGATTGACTACGAGCTTGTAGGCGGGAGCATTGCCGACCGAATTGGTCTCGTTGGGATTGCTGATCTTCCAGAACCGGCCGGTCTCGCCGTTGGCGATCGCCGCTGCATCGCGCTCGCGCGACAGCACGCGCGTGGTGGTGTCGAACACGTTGCCGTGCGGATTGTCGTTACCCCAGGGCCTTGGCACGAAGTCGTGCTCAGTGACGGTATTGCCGCCGCCGTCGAGGTCCATGTGCAGGCGAGCGTTGAAGAAGTGCTGATGCGTCGGTCCGCCCAGATTGTCGTCGACCATGCCGCCCCATTTGTACGTCTCGCCCGACCGCACGGCGGTAGTCTGAATGATGCCGGTGAGCTTGGTCTCCAGCTGGATCGTGCCATCCTGGTAGAGATACCAGTAGAAGCCGTAATCGTAATTGCCGACGGTCGCGAAAAACGAGATCACGAGCCGCCGGGATCGGCGAACCTCGAACAGGCCGTTGCGGAATTCATAGTGCTTCCAGGCAATTCCGTAGTCCTCTTCATGCATGCAGACGGCGTTCCGCATGACGAAGGGTTCGCCCCTGCTGTCGGCGGCCGGCACATCGAAATAGTGGATGTTGCCGAGGCAGTCGCAGCCGAGTTCGAGCGCGTTGGCGAGCATGCCGAGGCCGTATTCACCGGCATCGAACGCCGACTTCCAGAAATGATTGGCGGTCGGGTCGGCGTAAGGCACCACCATTTCGGTGACGCTGGCGCGATAAATCAGCGCGCGCTTGCGTGCGCCGTCCTGGTAGGCGAGTTGATGCAGCACGAGGCCCTCGCGAGGCGTGAAGCCGACGCGAAAACTCCACTTCTGCCAATCGACCTTCCAGCCATCGATGCGAAAGCTCGCGCCCTCGGGCTGCTCGATGTGCAGCGGCTTGATGTCGGTGCGCGGGTCAGTGACCTCATGCGCCCCGTAATTTCGCTTCTTGCGCGGGATCGGCACGATCGGATCCTCATCCGTGAGGTCGATGACCTTGCCGCCGATCAGATCGACAACCGCGACAACGCCCTCGATCGGATGGGCGTAGCCGTTGTCCTGGAGATGCTCGCGGAAATAGCTGACGGCGCGCACGATGCGCGCGCCGCGCTCGAACTCATTGTCGAAGAAGCCCGAGGAGAACGGGTCGACCTGAACCAGCTCGATGTCCTTGTCGCTGAGCCCGCGCCGCTGCATCGCCGCGCGCCAGCCGGGATCGGCCTTCACCACGGCCTCGCATTTGAAGAACTCTTCCAGCATCACCGGCGGCTGCCCATAGGGCGCCTCGCGGTTGGGGACGAGCTTGCGATCGACGATCTCGCCGCGGCCGAGATCGACGATGTGCTCGATCGCTTCTCCGGTGACGACATCCAGAGTCAGCACGAAGGCCCGGCGCGGAAGCCCTGCTCCGCCCGCGGCCAGCTCCTGCTTGGTAGGCTCCTCCAGCCGCACCGTCGGGAAGCGGCAGTTCTCGGGTGAAGCCACAGCGGCGCGCACCATCGTGCAGGCGGTCGTGATCTCTGCGGCGGTCAACGGGTCAAGCGGATGCGGTGCGGCAGCTTGCGCGGACGAGTTGGATGCGACGGTTTCGAGCATGATGGAGTCCGGATGTCAGCGCGGCGCGAGATGCGCGGTGATGGTGCGGAAGGCGGCGAACCAGCGCAGGTCGATCGGTACGTCCATCGCCTTCGGCTGCGTCGCGAGCTTGACGATGACGGTGTCCGAGTCGAGGTCGACATAGAGGAGCTGACCATGGATGCCGATCGCCGTGAGCGCGTTGCGCGACGGATCGATCGTGAACCATTTGCTGCGGTAGCGGGCGCCCGGGAAGAATTCGGCGAGGTCGCCGTCGGCCCAAGCCTTGGGATCGCCGTTTTCACGGATGTCGTCGATCCACCAGCCGGGCACCACCTGCCGTCCCTGGACCACGCCACGGCAACGGATCATCTCGCCGAAGCGGATCAGATCGCGCGCGGTGACGGAGAGGCCGCCGGCAACGCGGCCCATGCCGTGGCTGTCGAGTGTCAGGGAGCCGTCTTCCTCTGCGCCCATCGGCCGCCAGAGATGTTCGGACAGAATATGTTGGTATGGCATGCCGCAGGCGCGCTCATAGACCCAGCCGAGCACTTCGGTGTTGGGCGAGACGTAGTGAAACACTTTGCCATGCGGTTTCCCTGTCCCGCGCAGCGTGGTGAGATAAGCGCGCTGGTGACCGGCCTCGATGCCTGGCGGCGGCACGTCCCATCCCGAGGAAAAGCGATAGCGCGCGACATCGCCTGCGGGATCCTCGTAATCCTCCTCGAACTTGATGGCGACGGCCATGTCGAGGAGATTGCGGACGGTGCAGCCGCCGTAGACCGAGGTCTCGAGCTCAGGCACGTAGCGCACCACGCTTGCCTCGGGATCGACCAGTCGACGTGCCGCCAGCACGCCGCCCAGGGTGCCGGCGATCGCCTTGCTGATGGAGCAGATCAGATGGGGCGTGGCGGCACTCATGCCGTCGTCATACCATTCGTGGATCAGCGTGCCCCGGTGCATCACGAGCAACGTGTCTGCGAAGGTTTCGCGCAAGGTAGCCTCGATTGTGGTGGGCGTACCGTCGGGCGCCGTGAAGCCGAGCTTTGCCAGCTCACGCGGCGCGCTGGTGATGGCGCTGGGGTGGGCCGACCGTCGAACCTCGGCAGTTGGCAGCACTTCGCGGGTGTGTGTGAAGCCCCAGCGGATCGCGGGATAGCTGCGCCAGTTGGCGCGGGTCACCAGGGCCTCGGACGCCGGTGGGCTGCCACGCATGATTTCGGTCGGCCGCATCTTGATCCTCCGCGAAGCGCCACCAGCGGCGATGCCGCAACGGTGAGCGAGCAAGACTGCACCCGGGCGCCACCGGGAGTTATCGAGATCCGGCAATATTTTGCTGGACACGGGCGACGACCATGCCAGTCTTGGCAGGCCTCGCTAGATCTCGCCGGGCAAATTGCAACGTGCTGTCATGGTCTTAAGCGCAACCCCTCCGATCCAGGACTCGGCTGCCAGCCTGTTCCAGGCCAGCAGCACGGACGTTGACGAGCACTGCGCCGCGCTCGGCCGCTGGCGCCTGAGCTACGACCAGATCAGCGCCGGCGCGTTCAAGGGCAGCTTCACCCAGCTCTCCCTGCCCCGGCTCGAGGTGTTTCGCGAGATCACCAGCCAGCAGGTCCGCCAATACGGCCAATTGGGTGCCGGCAGCTTTGGCATTGGCCTGCCTTGGCACGGCGACGGCGAGGTCAATTGCAACGGAGCGAATGCCACGGGCGCGCAGGTGATTGCCTGCATCGATGCCGAGGTCGACATGTGCACGCCGAAGGCCTTCGAGCTGCGCGGCGTCGTCGCCAGTGCGGCGCTGATCGAGCAACTGGCCGCCACCCTTGACATCGCGCTGCCGCGCCGCGCCTGGCATCGGTTGCAGGTGATCGAGATGGCGGAGGCGCCGGTCGCACGGCTGCGCGCGCATCTCACCACAATTCACGAGACCATCACGACCGCACCGGGGCAGTTTGACGATGCGGCGGCACGGCAGGCACTGGAGGATGCCCTTCTCGTCGAGATCATGGACATGCTGCCGACGGCACGGCCGAGCGATCCCGGCCGCAGTGCCGTGGCGCGCAGGCGCACCGTCGATCGCGCCCGCGACCTGATGCACGGCAGCGGCGATCGCTCGCTGTCGTTGTTGGAGGTCTGCTCGGCGGTCGGCGCCAGCCCGCGCAAGCTCGGCTATTGCTTCCAGGAGGTCTTGGGCACGAGTCCGATGCACTATTGGCGCGCGATGCGGCTAAACCGGGTCCGGCGCGCCCTGAAGCGCGCCGGCGGCGCCGGGACATCCATCTACGACATCGCCGTGCAGCACGGCTTCTGGCACTTCAGCCAGTTCTCGCTCGACTATAAGCGCCACTTCTCCGAGCTGCCCTCGGAGACGCTGCGGCGGGCGAGGCGTGCGGCGTGATCCGGCTCAGTGATGCCGCAGTCGGCGGTTGACGCGGCGCGCCAGATAGTCGCCGGCGCTCTGGACGAGCTGCACCAGCGCAATCAGCACGACGACGACGGCCAGCATCATCTCCGGCATGAAGCGCTGATAGCCGTAGCGGATGCCGAGATCGCCGAGGCCCCCGCCGCCGACGGCGCCGACCATCGCGGAGTAGCCGAGCAGACTGACCACTGCGAGCGTCAGCGCCAGTAACAGGCCCGGCAGCGCCTCGGGGATCAGCACCTTGAACACGATCTGGAGCGGCGAGGCGCCGAACGAGGACGCGGTCTCGATCAGGCCGCCATCGACCTCGCGGATGGCGGCTTCGACCAGACGCGCGATGAACGGTGCCGACGCAATCGTCAACGGCACGATCGCCGCACTCGATCCGATCGAGGTGCCGGCAATGAGGCGCGTGAACGGGATGATGGCGACGACCAGGATGATGAACGGCGTGGACCGCGTCGCATTGACGACGATGCCGAGCGCGCGATTGATGAAGGGGGCCGCGAACAGCTCGCCTTTCCGGCTGGTTGCCAGGAAGACGCCGAGCGGCAGGCCGAAGGCGGTGCCGAGCAGCGCCGCGATGCCGACCATGTAGAGGCTTTCGAAAGTCGCCCGGATGATCAGGTTGATGAGTTCAGGCGACATAGCCGAGACGCTCCGCCGGGAATTGATGTTGAGCCAGAAAGGCCAGCGTCCGCGTCACCGCGTCTTCGCCGCCGGAAATACCCAGGGGAATGCCGAGAACGAGCGAGCCCACATGCTGGCCGCCGATCTCGTCGATGCGGGCCGACAGCAGCGACACGTCCAGGCCGAGCTCGCGGGCGAGCCGCGCCACCAGGGTGTCGCCGGCCCCTGCCCCGCGCACCTGAAGGCGGATCACGGCTTGCCCGCCGGCCGGCGGCTCCGCCACGATCCGGCTCGCCAGCGAGACCGGCAAGCTATCGCCGATGACCTCGGCCAGGAAGGATTGCGTGATGGGATGCGTGGGCTGTGTGAAGATGTCGGCGACATCGCCGCTTTCGACCACATGGCCGGCATCGAGCACCACGACTTCATTGGCAAGCTGCCGCACCACCGACATCTCGTGGGTGATCAGCACGATGGTCACGCCGAGCTCGCGGTTGATGCTCGCCAGCAGATCGAGGATCGCGCGCGTGGTCTGCGGATCGAGCGCGGAGGTCGCCTCGTCCGACAGCAGCACGCTCGGCCGCGTCGCCAGCGCGCGGGCGATCCCCACGCGCTGCTTCTGGCCGCCGGAGAGTTCGGACGGATAGCGGTCGTGCTTGTCGGCAATGCCGACCAGCGCGAGCAGCTCGGAGACCCGGGTCTTGATTTCAGCCTTGGCCCAGCCGGCAATCTCGAGCGGCAGCGCGATGTTATCGGCTGCCGTGCGCGAGGACAGCAGGTTGAAATGCTGGAAGATCATGCCGATCGAGCGCTGCGCCAGCCGCAGCTCGCGGCCGGCGAGCGCCGAAATATCGCGGCCATCGACGATGACGCGGCCGGTGGTCGGCTTCTCCAACCCGTTGATCAGCCGAACCAGGCTCGACTTGCCGGCGCCGGAGCGACCGATCACCCCGGTGATCGAGCCGCGCGGTATTGCGAAATCGATTCCTTGCAGTGCGTTGACACCGGGCTTGCCGCGGTAAGCCGGATAGGTCTTCGATATCCCCGCGAAACGGACCATCACATCCGGTCCGGCTGCGGCAAGTGAAATCGCATCGAACTTCTCGATCGGCTGTCCGATCGCGAGCGATTGGTGGGCATTCATGGAGGCGGCCTTCATGCACAATGGTTCGCTTGCCCGCCCAGTGCGCGGGAAGCCTGGTCGCATCATGCGACGGGGTTGGAACCGCGATGAGGGCTCGGAAGCGCGCTGCACCGCAGCACGCACCATCGCCCGTTCAGGTCATTCTTGCAATGTCAGAATTTTGCCGGAGGTTGGGCGAAGTTTTCCCAATCGTCCCTTGGCGAAGAAAATCCATCTGCCGCCGCAGACTACCGCCCCTTAAAGTGCGGCTTGCGCCGGCCCAGGAACGCCTCGACGCCCTCCTTGTGATCCTCGCTGAAGCCTGCGAGCGCGAACTGGTCCACGTCCATGTGGCTGGCGAGATCGTCCAGCGCGTGCGCGAGACGGTTGACGGTGAGTTTCGTCATCGCCACCGAGAGCGGCGGCTGTACGGCGACCTTCCGGGCGAGATCCATGGCGGCATCGAACGCATGGCCGGGATCGACGACGTGCTCGACCAGACCCCATTCATAGGCTTCCTCCGCAGTGATGCGCTGATCGGCCAGAATGACCGCCTGCTTGGTGCGGGCGGGTCCGATCAGGTGCAGCATGCGCGGGATACTCTGCCAGCTCATGTTCATGCCGAGCCCGATCTCCGGCACACGCAGATGGGCATCGCTGCCCATGACACGGAAGTCGAGCGCGACGGCCAGCGCCACGCCACCGCCGATGCAAAAGCCCTCGATCGCGGCAATCGTGATCTGCTCCATCTCCTGCCAGGCCCGGGTTAGACGGGGGCCGAGCTTGAGGTGCCGCCGCAGCGTGCCGAGATTCATGTCCTTGCGCGCACGTCCCTCGGCATCCTTCAGGTCGAATCCGGCGCTGAATGCGCTCGCGCTGCCTGTCAGTACCACGACGGAGGTCGCAGCATCATCCTCGAAGCTACGCGCCGCCGCAGTGAGCTGGCGCAGCGCCTCGGGGGATAGCGCATTGATGCCGTCGCCGCGGTCGAAACGCACCACCGCGATCCGTCCCTCGGGGCCGCGGCCCTTTTCGATCTTCACGTAGTCCGTCACTGACGTCTCCCCAATCTGTCTCTTGCGGCAATGCTAGCCCACATCCGGCCTCACGAATATGGGACCCGGTTGCGCCGCAGCGCGTACTCGACAGGCGGGCCTCATTGCCTTTATTCTTCGCCTCATGAGCCACGATCATCATCACGATCACGACCATTCCGAACTGTCGGAGACTGAGCTGCGCGTGCGCGCGCTCGAGACGATCCTGACTGAAAAAGGCTATGTCGAGCCCGCCGCGCTCGACGCCATCATCCAGGCCTATGAGACCAAGATCGGCCCCCACAATGGAGCGCGCGTCGTCGCCAAGGCCTGGACCGATCCGGCCTTCAAAAAGGCGCTGCTGGAGGATGGCTCCAAGGCGGTCGGCACGCTCGGCCATGTCAGCCGCGTGGGCGACCATCTCGTCGTGGTCGAGAACACGCCTGAGCGCCACAACATGGTCGTGTGCACGCTGTGCTCCTGTTACCCCTGGGAGATGCTCGGTCTTCCGCCGGTCTGGTACAAGGCCGCGCCCTATCGCTCGCGGGCCGTGAAGGACCCGCGCGGCGTCCTCGCCGATTTCGACGTCACCTTGCCGAAGGACATCGAAATCCGGGTGTGGGATTCGACCGCCGAAACGCGCTTCCTGGTGCTGCCGATGCGCCCCGCAGGCACGGAAGGCTGGAGCGAGGAGCAGCTCGCCGAGCTCGTGACCCGCGACTCCATGATCGGCACCGGCTTTCCCAGGACACCGGGAGCGCCCTCGTGAACGGCGTGCACGACATGGGCGGCATGGACGGGTTCGGCAAGGTCGAGCCCGAGCCGAACGAGCCGATGTTTCACGAAGAATGGGAATCGCGCGTGCTGGCGATGGTGCGCGCGATGGGCGCTGCCGGAGCCTTCAACATCGACACGTCTCGCTTCTATCGCGAGACCCTGCCGCCGCATGTGTATCTGTCGAGCTCCTATTACAAGAAATGGTTCCTCGGCCTCGAGGAAATGCTGATCGAGAAGGGCTATCTCACGCGAGAGGAAGTCGCCGCCGGCCATGCGATGCAACCGGGGAAGGCGCTCAAGCATGGAAAGTTCGATCTCGGCCAGGTCGAGCGCATCATGGTGCGCGGCAAGTTCGGCCGCCCTGCCCCGGCTCCCGCCAAATTTAACATTGGCGACCGCGTGCGTGCCAAGAACATACACCCGGCCACGCACACCCGGCTGCCGCGCTATGTGCGCGGTCATGTCGGGGTCGTCGAGCTCAACCATGGCTGCCACGTGTTTCCTGATACGGCGGCGATGGAGCTCGGCGAACATCCGCAGTGGCTCTACACCGTCGTGTTCGAGGGCCGCGATCTCTGGGGCGAGGATGGCGATCCCAAGCTGAAGGTCTCGATCGACGCCTTCGAGCCCTATCTGGATCTGGCGTGATGTGCGGTGCGCTTGCAGCCGCCGCGACAGCGGCGATCCCGAGCATTCCGCGCGACGACGACGGTCCGGTATTCCGCGCGCCCTGGGAGGCGCATGCCTTCGCGATGGCGTTGACGCTGCACGAGCGCGGCGTGTTCACCTGGCCCGAATGGGCAGCTAGCCTTGCAGACGAGATCAAGCGCGCACAGGCGGCCGGCGATCCCGACACCGGCGAGACCTACTACCTGCACTGGCTCGCCACGCTGGAAAGCCTGGTTGCGCGCAAGGGCGTTGCGTCATTGGACACGCTGCAACGCTACCAGGCCGCCTGGGACCACGCGGCCGATCGCACGCCGCATGGCAAGCCGATCGAGCTGAAGGCCGAGGATTTTCGGTAGGTCGCGCCACTCTTGTGTCCCGGACAAGCTGCAACGCGCAAGCGTTGCGGCGCAGAGCCGGGATCCAGAGGCAACGAACCCCAATGCGGCATGGGCCCCGGCTCTGCAGCGCACCGCTGAAGGAGCGCTGCGCTGCGTCCGGGGTACGAGCGCGTAACGCGGCGAACCTACTTCGCCGCCACGAACTCCCGCCACCCCTTCGCCCGAAGGTCGCATGCCGGGCATTCTCCGCAGCCATAGCCCCAATCATGCTGCGCGCCGCGCATCCCGAGGTAGCAGGTGTGGGAGTGTTCGCGGATGAGATCGACCAGCCCCTCGCCGCCGAGATCCTGCGCGAGCTGCCACGTCGCGGCTTTGTCGATCCACATCAGCGGCGTGTGCAGCTCGAACGTCCGGGCCATGCCGAGCGAGAGCGCGGCCTGCATGGCGCGGATGGTCTCGTCGCGGCAATCGGGATAGCCGGAATAGTCGGTCTCGCACATGCCGCCGACGATGTGGGTGATGCCGCGCCGGTAGGCCAGCGCCGCCGCAAAGGTCAGGAACATCAGGTTGCGGCCGGGCACGAAGGTGTTGGGCAGCCCGTCGGCGCCCATTGCGATCGCGACGTCGCGCGTCAGCGCGGTCTCGGACACCGCCGCCAGCGTCGGGATCGACAGCGTGTGGCTCTCGCCGAGCTTTGCGGCCCAGTCCGCGCGTAGCGCCTTGACGCCGGCGAACAGGCGGCCGCGGCAATCGAGCTCGATGGCGTGGCGCTGGCCGTAGTCGAAGCCCAGTGTCTCCACGCGCGCGAAGCGGCTGAGCGCCCAGGCGAGGCATGTGGTGGAATCCTGGCCGCCGGAGAACAGGACTAGCGCGGTTTGTGATGAAAATGCGTCACTCATGGCCCCGCGCTTTAGCACCGCGGAACGTATCAGCCAATCGGTGGAAATCGGCCCGTTCCGCCCGCCCCCGCTGGGAACGGCGGCCCGCTTTTGGCATAAGGCTGGGACCCAGGAGAGCGCCCCGCAATGACCCCTTCCCGCGACATTTCCCGCCTGATCGAGATCATGGCGGCACTGCGCACGCCGGTGACCGGCTGCCCCTGGGACCTCGAGCAGAATTTCGCGACGATCGCGCCCTATACGATCGAGGAGGCATATGAGGTCGTCGATGCGATCGATCGCGGTGATCTCGATGATCTCCGCGAGGAACTTGGCGACCTGCTGCTGCAAGTCGTGTTCCACGCCCAGATGGCCTCGGAGCAGAATGCCTTCGCGTTCGGAGATGTCGTCGAGGCCATCACCCGCAAGATGATCCGGCGCCATCCCCATGTCTTTGCGGACAAAGACGGCAACCTCGCCTCCTCCCACGTCAAGGAAGTCTGGGACCGCATCAAGGCGGAGGAGAAGGCCGAGCGCGCCGCGCGCCGGTCGCCGGAGGAGGCTCCGACGCACAAATCGCTGCTGTCAGGCGTGAAAGCCGGCCAGCCCGCGCTGACGCGTGCCATGGAGCTGCAACGCAAGGCTTCCACCGTCGGCTTCGACTGGAACGACCCGCGCGCGGTGCTGGCAAAGATCCGCGAGGAAGCCGATGAGATCGAGGCCGCGCTCGACCGCAACGACAAGCAGGAACTGGCGGAAGAGACCGGCGATCTCATGTTCGCGCTCGTCAACCTTGCCCGCCATGTCGATGCCGATCCGGACGCCGCATTGCGTGCGACGAACGCGAAATTCGAGCGGCGCTTTGCCTATATCGAACGGGCGCTTGCGGCGCAGGGCCGGACGCTGGAGCAGGCCTCGCTGGCAGAGATGGATGCGCTGTGGAATGAAGCAAAGGGCGAGACGAAGCCGCCTTCAGAGGCCTACAAGGAAGCGCGCCGCTAATTCGCTGTCGTCCCGGATCAGCGCTCTAGACAGCTCCGCGTTGTCGGGAGCTATGCTTGTCCGGGACGACAACGTTGTCGGGGCGTCCGCCGTTCAACTCGTTTGCCTGGACAACACCGGTTACCCGGATAGATGCGGCACCGCATCGAACCTCGACACCACGATATCCCGCTTGGTCTCGTCGACCCGCACGGTCATGTCGAAGCGGCCATCGTGCAGCTCTTTCGAGAGCACCTCGGAATTGCGATGCAGCCAGCTGATGCCGGCACCGTCGGCGGCGTCGATGGAGAGATCGAGCGTGGTACGTTTGGCGGCCAGACGCTCCTCGATCGCGGCCAGAAGCGCATCGACGCCCTCACCCGACACGGCCGAGACCAGCATCGCCGGGTGATCCTCAGGCCTGCGCGCCGCGATATTCAAGAGCTCTTCGCGCTGCTCGGCATCGTAGCGGTCGATCTTGTTCCAGACCTCGATGATGCGGCCCGAATCGTCGGGATTGATGCCGAGCTGGCGCAGCACGGCGTCGACGTCGCTCTGCTGCGCCTCGGCATCCTCATGCGAGATGTCGCGCACATGCAGGATGACGTCGGCCTCCAGCACCTCTTCCAGCGTGGCACGGAAGGCGGCAACGAGTTGCGTCGGCAGATTGGAGATGAAACCGACCGTGTCCGACAGCATCGCCTTGCCGCCATGCGGCAGGCTCAGCGCGCGCAAGGTGGGATCGAGCGTGGCAAACAGCATGTCCGCGGCCTGCACGTCGGCGCGCGTCAGGCGGTTGAATAGCGTCGACTTGCCGGCATTGGTGTAACCGACCAGCGCGACCACGCGATACGGCACGCGTTGGCGTCCGGCACGATGCAGCCGGCGCGTCGCGTGCACCTTCTTCAGCTCGCTCTCGAGCTTGGAGATGCGCTCCTGGATCAGGCGGCGGTCGGCCTCGATCTGGGTCTCGCCGGGACCGCCCATGAATCCGAAGCCGCCGCGCTGGCGCTCCAGATGGGTCCATGAGCGCACGAGGCGCGAGCGCTGGTAGTTGAGATGCGCCAGCTCGACCTGGAGTGAGCCTTCCCTGGTCTTGGCGCGGCGGCCGAAGATCTCCAGGATTAGCCCAGTTCGGTCGAGCACCTTGGCGTGCAGTTCCTTTTCGAGATTGCGCTGTTGGATCGGCGCCAGCGCGCAATCCATCACCACAAGCTCGACATCGAGGCTCTTGATCAGCCCGGCAATCTCCTCGACCTTGCCCTTGCCGATATAGGTGGCGGGTCGGATCTGGCTGATCGGCGCGATGATGGCATCTGCAATGACGAGATCGATCGCGCGCGCGAGACCGGCGGCTTCATCGAGCCGGGCTTCGGCGTCACGCTGAACATGACCCTCCGATTGCGCGTCGGAGCTTCCCGCGCGCACCCGCAGATAGGGGCCGATGACCAGCACCCGCCCCGTCTGTTTAGCCCCTGCCGGCCGCGGACGGTCGGCATCCCCGTCGAAATTCCGGGGTTCCAATCAGATCACTCTCAAGCCGGCTGATCCTCGCCGCCTTCGAACAACTGAATCGGTGCGCCCGGCATGATGGTCGAGATCGCGTGCTTGTAGACAAGCTGCGAGTGACCGTCGCGCCGAAGCAGCAAACAGAAATTGTCGAACCAGGTCACAATGCCCTGGAGCTTCACTCCGTTGACCAGAAAGATCGTCAGTGGCGTCTTGGTTTTGCGAACGTGATTGAGGAAGGTGTCCTGTAGGTTTTGTGCGCGGTCTGCCGCCATTTTTTTTCTCGCTTTGAGTTTCTTTTTATTGCGCCGGTTGCGGCCCTCTTTGTGATGTTCGGGGCCTCTCCCGGTTGCCGTTCCTCATGAGATCCCCCTCGGAAGGAACAGCTGTGCGATTAGAGGACAGGTGGACCTTTTAGGCAAGCCGCTTCACGCGGCAGGGCACGCCCTATTGCCCCGAAAGACTACGGAAATCGATGATTTTCCTGACCTATCCCCGAGATGTCACCGCAGGCTCGCGGCGTTAGACTCTTGTTTTGACGCGTTTTCTTTACGCGAACCGGTATCCACTTCGCCCGAAAACGCTCTAGCCGACACCGAGCGCCTTCAGCTTCCGGTGCAGCGCCGAACGTTCCATGCCAACGAACTCGGCTGTTCGAGAAATATTTCCTGAAAAACGGCTGATCTGTGCAATCAAATAGTCGCGCTCGAATACTTCGCGCGCTTCGCGCAGCGGCAGGCCCATGATGTGCTCGCCGTTGTTGCTGGTCGGCATCGCCGGCACCATGGAGCCGACGTCCTGCGGCAGCATGTCGGCGGTAATGATGACCTCGGGGCCACCCGCAGCTAGAATCATGACTCTCTCAACGTTGTTGCGGAGCTGGCGCACATTGCCCGGCCAGACATGCGATTGGAGCACCGCCATCGCATCCTGCCCGATCTGGCGCTTGGGCAGGCCGCTGCCGGCCGAAATCTGCTCCATGAAGTAGTCGATCAATTCCGGAATGTCCTCGCGCCGTTCCGACAGCGCGGGCACCCGGATCGGCACCACCGAGAGCCGATGATAGAGATCCTCGCGGAAATGGCCGGCCGCGATTTCCTCTTCGAGATTACGCGCGGTCGAGGAGATGATTCGCACATCGACCTGCACCTTGGCTGTGCCGCCGACGCGCTGGAACGATTGCTCCACCAGCACGCGCAGGATCTTGTTCTGCGTCTCGCGCGGCATGTCGGCGATCTCGTCGATGAACAGCGTGCCGCCATGGGCTTCCTCGAGCGCGCCGGGCTTGCGTGCCTGCTCGCCATTGGACTGCTCGATGCCGAACAGCTCGTGCTCCATGCGCTCGGGCGTGATCGCGGCGGCGTTGATGACGACGAAGGGACCGTCGGCACGGCCCGAGGCCGTGTGCAGCGTGCGCGCGGTCAGCTCCTTGCCGGCGCCGGCGGGGCCGACGATCAGGATGCGGCTGTTGGCCTTGGCCGCGCGCTCGATGGTCTGACGCAGCTGGTTCATGCTGGGCGAGCGGCCGACGAGCTGGCTGGCGCTGGGTGCGAGCTGCTTGAGCTCCTTGACCTCGCGCTTGAGCCGCGAGTTCTCCAGCGCTCTGGTCGCGACCAGGATCAGCCGGTCTGCCTTGAACGGCTTCTCGATGAAGTCGTAGGCGCCGCGCTTGATCGCCGCGACCGCGGTCTCGATGTTGCCGTGCCCGGAGATCATCACCACCGGCAGGTCGGCATTGTCCTTCTTGACCTGCTCCAGGAGCTGCAAGCCGTCGAGCTTGGAGCCCTGCAGCCAGATGTCGAGGAACACCAGATGCGGCCTGCGGTTGGCGATCTCGGCGAGCGCCGAATCGCTGTCGCGCGCGGTCCGGGTCACGAAGCCCTCGTCCTCGAGGATGCCCGCAACGAGATCCCGAATATCGGCCTCATCATCGACAATCAGAATTTCACTTGCCATGGGTCGCGCCCGCCTTGTCAGCTACCTGTTGAGGCTTCGATTTTCGTTGAATCATTGGTCTTTTCAGCCGGCTCTTTGGTTTCGGCCGCCGGCTCTTTTGTTTCCTGCGCCTGACCCTTGACAGCAGCGCCGGCCTGCTCTGCTCGCTCGGCCTTCGCGGGTTGCCCGGAGATCGCAAAGCGCATCCGCATCCAGGCGCCGCGCTGGCCTTCGCGAAAGTCGGAAGCATCCTTCAGCTCAATGCGCCCGCCATGGTCCTCCAGCACGCGGCCGACGATGGCAAGGCCAAGTCCGGTGCCTTTGGCGCGTGTGGTAACATACGGCTCGAGCAGACGCGAGCGCGCGACCTTGGGCAGGCCGATGCCGTTGTCGACCACGTCGATCAGCACGTCCCCGCCTTCGCGCGACACCACGACATCGATGCGGCCTTTTCCGTTTTCCCGGCCGAGTTCCTCCGGCGGGACCTGCTCGATCGCCTCGGTGGCGTTCTTGACGATGTTGGTGACCGCCTGGGAGATCAGCCGCCGGTCGAACTGAGCGCGCAGCGGATCCTGCTTGAACTCGGCCTCGATATCGATCTCGGGATGGGCGACCTTCATCAGGAACACCGCCTGCCGCACGGCGTCGGCGACGTCCTCGCCTTCCATCACCGGTTTCGGCATCCGCGCGAAACGCGAGAACTCGTCGACCATGCGGCGGATATCGTCGACCTGGCGCACGATGGTATCGGTGCACTGGTCGAAGATCTGCTTGTCCTTGGTCTCGGTGATGTCCTTGCCGAACTTGCGGCGGATGCGCTCGGCGGAGAGCTGGATCGGCGTCAGGGGATTCTTGATCTCATGCGCGATGCGGCGCGCCACGTCGCCCCAGGCCGAGGTGCGCTGTGCCGAGACCAGCTCGGTGATGTCGTCGAGTGTGATGATGTAACTGTCGTGCGGCTGGTTCTTCTCGGCGCTGACCCGAACCGACAGATTGCGTTCCTGCCCGTCGCGGGTGATCGTGATCTGGCCCTGCACCAGACGCTGGGTCCCCTCCCGCGCCGCCTTCATCATCTCGTCGAGCTCGGGCAGCACGTCGGAGAGCGGGTGGCCGAGCGTCTCGGCTTCGGAGTGCCCGATCAGCTTCTCGGCGGAGCGGTTGAGGATGCCGACGCTGCCGGAGGTATCGACGCCGATGATGCCCGCGCTCGCCGAGGACAGCACGGCCTCGATGAAGCGGCGGCGGCTGTCGATGAGGTCACTGGCGTTGACGAGCTCGTCGCGCTGGCTGCGCAATTCCTGCGTCATCTTGTTGAAGGTCTCGCCGAGTTGCGCGAGATCGCCTTCCGACTGGTGCACCGGCACCTGGACGTGGAGATCGCCGGTCGAGACCGTGTGAGCCGCATTCATCAGCCGCCGGATCGGCGAGACCAGCGAATTGGCGAAGTTGAGGCCGATCAGCACCGAAGCCATCAGGATGGTGAGCGCAATCACCGCGAACATCAGCGCAAAGGCGACCTGGATGCCGAGGCGGCGCGACTCGATCTGGGCGTATTCGGCGACGCTGACCTCGGTCTGCTTGAGCTGAGCGACAACATTCGGATCAAGCGGTCGGGCGACATAGAGAAAGGTGTCGTTGAAGGCGCGCAACCGGATCACCGCGGCAACGTAGCTCGCGTCCGGCAGCACCGCGATCTCGGGTTCGTTCTCGTTGACGTTGCTGAGGAAGTCGGGCGCCGGCGGCGAATAAGCGAGCCGCATGCCGGTGTCGGCGGATTCCAGGATGTTGGTGTTCTTGTCGATGATCATCGCGCCCGGCAGGTTGCGGGAGCCGGCGCTGGCGGTGAGCATCTCGCGGAATGAGCGGCGATCCTGGTCGAAGAGCGGCCGGGCGTGCGCGATGTCGTTGGCCATGCCGAGAATGTCACCTCGGATCAGCTGCGCATGGTCCTGCATGTAGGCGCGCGCGATCGTCAGCGAGTTCTGGATCACCTGCTTGGTGGGACCGGAGAACAACCGGTCGAGGCCGCGCTCGATGGTGACGTTGGCAACGACGGCGACCAGCACCGCCGGCAGCACCGCCACGATCGAGAACAGGCTGACGATCTGGACATGGAGGCGCGCCGCCGCCCTGCCCCGCCGCCGCGCCAGGATCAGCTGCCAGAGCTCGCGGACGATGATGCCGACCAGCAGCAGGATCGTCGCCGCATTGATCAGGTAGAGCGAGCGGACGATCTCGGGCGTCGGATCTATCGTGGTGAGGCCGGTCAGGACCAGGAAAGTCAGGAAAGCCGACAGCAACGCCAGTGCCACGGCAAAGGGTGCCAGCCAGCGCCTCGCCGACCAACGCCGGGGCTCATCTGCTGGGGCCGTGTCAAAGTGTGCGGCCGAGGTGTCTGCGCTGGTCATTCCGGCAATGGCGGTGCTGAAAACGGGTCCGCGACGGGGCGGATACTGATGTATTCGTACCACATTGTTGCCGAATTGCGACAATTCCGCGGCGTCCTCAGCGGGGCGATGCGGCCCATCCACAGCGCAATGCCAAACCATCGGGAACGGAAGCCGGCTATTCCGGCTTGACCCGGTATGGACAGATCTTTCTCGCGATAATGGCTTCGGCTGTGCTGCTGCTGATCGTGGCCTCGGACCTGCTGGTCAATGGCCAAGGTCTGCAGGAGCGAGCTGATTTTGCCATGCTGCCGACATCAACTCGCCTGGTCAGATAAGGGGCGGCAGCGCGCCCTGCGGCCAAATGCCGGGATCGTCCCTTTTCAGCGGAACAATTAGGTCCGTCTCGGACTTCTGCTCACCGCGTCAGCCACAACGGCCAGCGCGATCCGGACAGGCTCAGCTCCGCTTTGGTAGGGGGAGCTGAGCCACCTCCGCGCAAACGCGTGTGGCGTTTGTCGCAAGCGAGCTATCCTCCGCTCCGATACACCTGAATATCGAGATCCCGGATCTTCTTGCGCAGCGTGTTGCGGTTGAGGCCGAGCAGGTCCGCGGCGCGGATCTGGTTGCCGCGGGTGGCCGCGAGCGCGGCCGTGAGCAGCGGCACCTCGATCTCCTTGAGGATGCGATGATAGAGGCCGGGCGGCGGCACGCCGTTCGGGAAGCCCTGGAAGTGCGAGGACAGATACGCCTCCACCGCGCCGCCGAGATTGTCGACGCCCTGCTGGACCGCCGCACCCGGACTGACCGTGGGTGGGGCGAGTTCCCCGTCGATGACGGAGCCGGTGATCACGTCCTGCGGATAGAGCGCCGCGAGACGCCGTGCCAAATTCTCCAGTTCGCGCACGTTGCCCGGCCAGCGGTGCTGCTTCATCCGTTCCAGCGCCAGGGTATCCAGCTTCTTCGGCGGCAGCCCGTCCTTCTCGGCCAGCGTGAAGAAGTGCCGCACGAGATCCGGCAGATCCTCGATGCGTTCGCGGAGCGGCGGCAGCCGCAATGGCACGACGTTGAGGCGGAAGAACAGATCCTCGCGGAACATGCCCTGCTGGATCAGCACGCGCAGATCCTTGTTGGAGGCCGCGACGATACGCACGTCGGTCTTGATCGGGGTGCGGCCGCCCACGGTGGTGTATTCGCCCTGCTGCAGCACGCGTAACAGACGGGTCTGCGCCTCCATCGGCATGTCGCCGATCTCGTCGAGGAACAGCGTGCCGCCCTCGGCCTGCTCGAACCGGCCGGAGGCGCGGGTGTTGGCGCCGGTGAAGGCGCCGCGCTCATGGCCGAACAATTCGGATTCGATGAGGTCGCGCGGGATCGCCGCCATGTTGACCGCGACGAACGGGCCGTTGCGGCGCTTGCCGTAATCGTGCAGCGCGCGCGCCACCAGCTCCTTGCCGGTTCCGGACTCGCCCGTGATCATCACGGTGAGGTCGGTCTGCATCAGGCGCGCGAGCACGCGGTAGATTTCCTGCATCGCCGGCGAACGGCCGACCAGCGGGATCGCCTCCATCTCGGCGTCCTCGTCCGGCGTCGAGACGCGCTCCTTCGGCTCGGCCAGCGCCCGGCCGACGATGGCGATCAGTTCTTTCAGGTCGAAGGGTTTCGGCAGATATTCGTAGGCCCCGCGCTCGGAAGCGCGGATCGCCGTCATGAACGTGTTCTGCGCGCTCATGACGATGACAGGCAGATTGGGCCGCATCTTCTTGATCCGCGGCAACAGATCGAAGGCGTTTTCATCCGGCATCACCACGTCGGTGATGACGAGATCGCCTTCCCCCTGGCTGACCCAGCGCCACAGTGTTGCGGCATTGCCGGTGAGTCTGACCTCATAACCGGCCCGGGACAGTGCCTGATTGAGTACGGTGCGGATGGCGGTATCGTCATCAGCTACGAGAATGCTACCTGCGGGCATCGTAAATCCTCATTTCGCCCCCTGTGACACAGGCGACGACTTCCCGGCAGAGTCGGCGCGACTGCTTTGATCGGCATGTTTCACCGATGTGGAATACATCGGCATCAGCACGCGGAAGGTGGTTTTGCGCGGCTGAGATTCGCATTCGATGATGCCCCCGTGATCGCCGACGATCTTGGCGACCAGCGCAAGTCCCAGCCCCGAGCCGGTCTGCTTGGTGGTCACGAAGGGGTCGAACAGGTTGGGCAGGAGATCGTCCGGCACGCCCGGTCCGTTGTCCTTCACGCAGAATTCGAGCGGCAAGGATACCCGGGATTTTTGACCGGGGACTGACAGGCGCACGCCGGGGCGGAAGGCGGTGGTGAGCTGGATCTCGGCGTCGGGCACATCGATCAGGGCTTCCGCGGCGTTCTTCACGAGGTTGAGGAACACCTGGATCAACTGGTCCTGGTTCGCCAGCACCGGCGGCAGCGATGGATCGTAATCCTCGATGAAGCGGATGTTGCGGGCAAAGCCGGACTGCGCCAGCCGCTTCACGTGGTCGAGCACGGAGTGGATGTTGACGGGGCCGCGCACCACGGGGCGCTCGTCGCCGAACACCTCCATGCGGTCGACCAGCGTCACGATGCGGTCGGCCTCGTCGCAGATCAGGCGTGTCAGCATGCGGTCTTCCGACGAGGCCTGCTGCTCCAGGAGCTGCGCCGCGCCGCGGATGCCGGAGAGCGGGTTCTTGATCTCGTGCGCCAGCATGGCGGCCAGCGCGATCACCGAGCGCGCCGCGCTGCGATGGGTAAGCTGGCGGTCCATCTTGTCGGCGATGGAGCGCTCCTGCAGCATTACCACGATATGGCCGGGCCGCTCGGTGAGCGGGGCGACGTGCAGATCGACCTGGCGGTCGCCGCCCATGCGCGGCGTGCCGAGATCGACCTTGTATTCGTTGACCGGCGAGTTCGACGAGCGCACCTGGTCGATCAGCGCCAGCAGAGGGCTGCCGAACGGGACCAGCTCCTTCAGTGACTGCCGCTTCAGGAATTGCGTCGAGATCTCGAAGAAGGCTTCGGTCGCGATGTTGGCGGCGACGATCTTGCCGTCCGGCCCGATCATCAACACGGGATTGGGAAGCGCATCCAGGATCGCGTCGCTGTCGGACGGGCGGCGATGTTCGGCGGCCGAGGTCATGCTGCAGCCCTCCACGCGAAATCGTCGAAGGCGTCTTGCAGCGATTGATGAACGAGGCGCGGATCTTCGGAGGTCAGGATCTTCTGGCGCCAGGATTTCAGCGTCTCGGCCGGCGCCCGGCTCGCCTCTGCCGCGACGTCGAGCGCCCAGCCCAGATGCTTGCGGGCGTGCCTGAGGCCGATGCGGAAACCATAGAGGGCACAGACGCCCTCATAGAGCGTGCGGACATAATGCAGCTGGGTCGCGAGCGAGGGCGCTAGTTCCTCCGCCCCACCCTTCAGGCGGCGGCCGATCTGGCCCGGAAGCCAGGGCTGGCCTTGCGCGCCGCGGCCGATCATCACGGCATCGGCGCCGGAGGCCTCGAGGGCGGCGAGCGCCTTGTCATAAGTGGTGATGTCGCCGTTGACCACGAGCGGAATGGCGATGGCTTCGCGCACGGCGCGGATCGCATCCCAATCGGCCTCGCCCTTGTAGAACTGGCTGCGGGTGCGGCCATGCACCGTGACGAGCTTGATTCCGGCGGCTTCCGCGCGCAGCGCCAGCTCCGGTGCGTTGCGCGTCCGATCGTCCCAGCCGAGCCGCATCTTCAGCGTCACCGGCACCTTCACCGCCGCGATGGTCGCCTCGATCAGGCTGACGGCATGGTCGAGGTCGCGCATCAGGGCCGAGCCGGACTGGCCGCCGGTGACGTGGCGGGCCGGACAGCCCATGTTGATGTCGATGATATCGGCGCCTTCGGCTTCGGCGATCCGGGCCCCCTCGGCCATCCAGTGCGTCTCGCACCCGGCGAGCTGGACCACGTGCGGGCCGATTTCGGTGGCTTCGCAACGCAACCGGGACCTCCGGTGCCCGTTGGCGAGCTCATCGCTCGCGGTCATTTCGGACACGACGAGACCGGCCCCAAGCTCGGCGGCCAGCTTGCGGACGGGCGAGTCCGTCACCCCCGACATCGGCGCCAGGAAGACCGGGGTGGCGACATCAATATCGCCTATTTTCAGCGGCTTAGAGCCGGATATTGCTGAACCGGTCACAGGGGTCTCGTCACTGGGCGGCGCCTCATCGCGCCTGCCATGACCTATCTTGCGCACAATTCTTGTGCAGTCAAGCGTCATGCCTACAGTTTAGACAATTCTGCAAATCTTGCAAGTGCAGTGCAGCAAAATGCTGTTTCCAACAATCCGGGGAAACCCCCTTTTTTTGCGGGCCTGCCGTGCTAGAGGCATGCGGCAATCACCCCACTCCCCCGACTCTTCATCATCAATTGAGTATTTGAGTCCTATGGCGAAATCACAGCGCACCGCAGTCGTCCTTGTCGCGGCCGGTCGGGGCTTGCGCGCTGGCGCCGGCGGGCCGAAGCAATATCGCGAGATCGGCGGCGTGCCCGTGATCTATCGCGCCATGGAAGCCTTCAGCCGCCACGCCGACGTGTTCGCGGTGCAGCCGGTGGTGAATCCCGATGACAGCGCGATGTTCACGGCCGCGGTCGCGGGGCTCCGGCACGAGCCGCCGACCAATGGCGGGGCGACGCGGCAGGCGTCCGTGCTTGCCGGCCTCGAGGCCCTGGTCAAGCACCGGCCCGATATCGTGCTGATCCATGACGCCGCCCGCCCCTTCGTCTCGGAAGGATTGATCTCGCGTGCGATCGAGGCGGCGAGCCGCACCGGCGCTGCGATCCCCGCCATTGCCGTCACCGACACGATCAAGCTCACGGGCGATGGCGGCCATGTCGAGGGCACGCCGGATCGCGCGCGGCTGCGAATCGCGCAGACGCCGCAATCCTTTCGTTTCGACGTCATCCTCGAGGCGCATCGTCGCGCGGCGAAGGACGGCCGCAGCGATTTCACCGACGATGCCGCGATTGCCGAATGGGCGGGATTGACGGTTGCAACCTTTGAAGGCGATGTTGCCAACATGAAGCTCACCACTCCCGAGGATTTCGTGCGCGAGGAAGCGCGCCTGGCTGCCCAGCTTGGCGATATCAGGACCGGCACCGGCTACGACGTGCACGCCTTCGGCGAGGGCGACCACCTCATGCTCTGCGGCGTGCGCGTGCCGCATACTAGAGGCTTTCTCGCCCATTCCGATGGCGATGTCGGCCTGCATGCGCTGGTCGACGCCATCCTCGGCGCGCTCGCCGACGGCGACATCGGCTCGCACTTTCCGCCGAGCGATGCGAAGTGGAAGGGCGCCTCCTCCGACCAGTTCCTGAAATACGCCATCGAGCGCGTCACCCAGCGCGGCGGCCGCATCGCCAATCTCGAGGTCACCATGATCTGCGAGCGGCCGAAGATTGGCCCGTTGCGCGACACCATGCGCGCACGCATCGCCGAGATCTCCGGCATCGACGTCTCGCGCGTCGCGGTGAAGGCGACCACCAGCGAGCGGCTCGGCTTCACCGGCCGCGAGGAAGGCATCGCGGCCACCGCGAGCGCCACCATCCGTCTTCCCTGGAGCATGTAGGATCATGGGCGGCAGCGACGCACGCGCCCTCTCCCGCTCGCTGCTCGATCTGTGCCGGATGCGCAAGCTGACGATCGCGACCGCTGAGTCCTGCACCGGCGGCCTTGTCGCCGGCGCGCTGACCGACATCCCCGGCTCCTCTGATGTCATCGATCGCGGCTTCGTCACCTATTCCAACGATGCCAAGCGCGCGATGCTCGGGATCGAGGCGAGCACGCTCACCAATTTCGGCGCCGTCAGCAAGGAGACCGCAACCGCGATGGCCGTCGGCGCGCTGGAGCGTGCCGGCGTCGATCTCGCCGTCGCCATCACCGGCATTGCCGGTCCCGGCGGTGCAACGCCCGGCAAGCCGGTCGGTCTCGTGCACTTCGCAGCAGCCGCGCGCGATGGCCGGATCATCCACCGCGAGCATCGTTTCGGCGCGATCGGCCGCACCGCCGTGCGTCAGCGCTCCGTCGTCGAGGCGCTGCGCATGCTGATGGACCTCGCCCGCGGCCCGCAGGCCGCGACCAAGCCGCGCGCCGCCGCAACCCGCCTGCGCCCGCGCGTCACCCGCTCGCCGCGGCGGCACGCGGTGAAGCGCAGGCCGACGCGGTCGCCACGGAGCTGACGCGCCTCACGCCACCGCGAGCAGCGCGCTGGCATGGTCGAGCACGCACTGCTTGACCGCTCCGACCTCCGAGGGTTTCGCCTTCGCGCTGACCGTCAATTCCAGGATCGGTGCCGCGGGATTGCCGACGTCGAGCACCTTTGTGACCGAGACCGTCGGTTGCGCCTGGTCGTCGATGCGAGAGTCGTTGCGAAGCTCCTCGAGGATGCGATCCGCAAGCGTATTGGCCACGCCGGCCGGGACCGGAAAAGCCACCTTGACCTCTCCCGTGCCGGGGTAGGCGCTGTGGTTGATGATGGCCGCGCCCCACACCTGCCCGTTGGGCAACAGGATCTGCGTGTTGTCGGGCGCGACCAGCTCGGTCATGAACAGCGACAGCGACTTCACCTTGCCCGCCTTTCCGGCCACCTCGACGTCGTCGCCGATGTGAAAGGGCCGGAACAGCAGCAGCATCACGCCGGCCGCAAGATTGGAGAGCGTGCCTTGAAGCGCGAGGCCGATGGCGAGTGATGTCGCGCCCAGCACGGCGACAAGGCTCGCGGTCTGGATGCCGAAGAGCTGGAGCACGGCGATGCCGACCACCGCGAGCACGCCGTAGCGCGCAAGACTGCCCACGAACAAGGTCACCAGCGGGTCGACGCGGTGCGTGACGTTCAACAGGCGTGTGACGAACCGCTGCATCGCGCCGGACAGATACCAGCCGATCGCGAGCAACAGCACCGCATAGATCGCGTTCAAGCCATACAGGACGAGCGAGGCCTTCAGCGTGTCGAAATTGATCGTCATGGCAGCTCCAACCCGGACAATCCGTACTGAACTCGCGGCAGTGCGAATTGATCCCTCGTGGCGGCCGAGGGGAACACGGCCCGACACTCCCGATCTTAAGGACTACGACGAGGCCAGCTTCGGTCGCCCGTAGATCGCATCCGCCCGCTTCTCGAAGGCGGTGGAGAATCGCGCGAAGGCGGCATCGAACATCGAGCCCATCAACAGTGCAAGCATGCGGCTCCTGAACTCGTAGGACAGGAAGAACCCGACGTCGCAGACGCCATCGCCCTGCTCTTGGCCTTTGGGCTCGAACGTCCAGCGGTTTTCGAGATTGCTGAAAGGGCCTTGCAGATACTCGACGAGAATTTTCAAATTGGCGCGGTCGAGGCTCACCCGGCTGGTGAAGGATTCCTTGACCAGCTTGAACGACACCGTCATGTCAGCGACCAGCACCTCGGTGCCGTCGGGCTTGGCCATCCGTTGGCGCACCTTCAACGCGCTGCACAGCGGCACGAACTCCGGATAGCGCTCGACGTCGGCGACCAGATCGAACATCTCGGAGGCGCTGTGATTGACACGGCGCTTGCTCGAAAATTTGGGCATGGCGGTTCAGCGGGCGGTCGCGGCCCGCGCGGCCTTCAGTCTCGCGAAATCCTCGCCGGCATGATGCGACGAGCGGGTGAGCGGGCTCGCCGACACCATCAGGAAGCCCTTGGTATAGGCAACCTTCTCGTAGGAGGCGAACTCGTCCGGCGGCACAAAGCGCATCACGGCGTGGTGCTTGCGGGTCGGCTGGAGATACTGGCCGATGGTCAGGAAATCGACCTCGGCCGAGCGCAGATCGTCCATCACCTGCTGCACCTCGTGGCGCTCCTCGCCGAGGCCGACCATGATGCCGGACTTGGTGAAGATGGTGGGATCGAGTTCCTTGACCCGCTGCAACAGCCGGATCGAGTGGAAATAGCGCGCGCCGGGCCGCACCGTGAGATAGCGCGACGGCACGGTCTCGAGATTGTGGTTGAAGACGTCGGGCTTGGCGGCAACGACCACTTCGAGCGCGCCTTGTTTGCGCAGGAAGTCGGGCGTGAGGATCTCGATCGTGGTCGAGGGGCATGCCGCGCGGATGGCGCGGATGGTCTCCGCGAAATGCTGGGCGCCGCCATCAGCGAGGTCGTCGCGGTCGACCGAGGTGATGACGACATGGGCAAGGCCGAGCTTGGCGACGGCCTCGGCGACGTTCTGCGGCTCCGCCGCGTCCAGCGCATTCGGCAGGCCGGTCTTGACGTTGCAGAAGGCGCAGGCACGGGTGCAGGTGTCACCCATGATCATGAAGGTGGCGTGCTTCTTGTCCCAGCACTCACCGATGTTCGGGCAGCCCGCCTCCTCGCATACCGTGTGCAGGCCGTTGGACCGCACGATGTTGCGGGTGTCGGCATAGCCGCGGGTATTGGGGGCGCGCACGCGGATCCAGTCCGGCTTCGGCGGGGAAGCGGAGTCAGGCCGGTTCACCTTTTCGGGGTGGCGCGGGCGCAGCGGGTTCGAGATGGTATCGACAATAACGACCATGGGGTGTCCGGTCTGTTCAGGTCCTACCTAGTCGGTCTGGACAGGCATCGCAACCCGGCTCGCACCGCTTCAGGGAACATGGCAGATATGGGCAATATCCTGCTCTGTTCTCAAGCGATTCTCACCTCGAATGGCTCCAACTCCGAAGACATCAACACCGCGGCTCGGCAAGCCGCTCAAGCGTGCCTTTTTCGGCCGCAGCGTCCACGAGGTCGCGCCCGACCTGATCGGCGCGACGATGCTGGTCGACGGCGTCGGCGGCATCATCGTCGAGGTCGAGGCCTATCATCATACCGACCCGGCGGCGCATTCTTATCACGGGCCGACGGCGCGGAACCAGGTGATGTTCGGCCCTCCCGGCTATGCCTATGTCTACCGTTCCTACGGCATCCACTGGTGCGTCAATTTTGTCTGCGAGGAGGAAGGCTCGGCGAGCGCCGTGCTGATCCGCGCGCTGGAGCCGACGCATGGCTTGGCTGCGATGCGCCGCCGCCGTCATCTCCAGGATTTGCAGGCGCTCTGCTCGGGCCCGGGCAAGCTGACCGAGGCGCTCGGCATCACCATAGCGCACAACGCCCTGCCGTTGGACCGGCCGCCGATCGCACTGCATGCGCGGACGGAGGACGTCGAGGTCGTGACCGGCATCCGGATCGGCATTACCAAGGCGGTCGAACTGCCCTGGCGCTACGGAGTCAGGGGCTCGAAGTTTCTCAGCAAGCCGTTTCCGAAATAGGGACAGAGCCCATTCCACTTCGCTGGAAAACGCTTCAGGACGCCTGCTTCAGCCGTTCCATGGCTTCGAGCAGCTTGGTCTTGCGTGCCAGCGCGGCCTCGCGCTTTTCGCGCTCCTCCTCGACGACCTCCTCGGCCGCGTTGGCGACGAATTTCTCGTTCGCCAGCTTGGATTCGGCGCGCTTGATGTCGGCGTCGGCCTTGCCGATCTCCTTGTCGAGACGCGTGCGTTCGGCGGCGACGTCGATCACGCCCTTGAGCGGCAGCGCGGCCACCTCGCCGCGCACGAGCAACTGAACCGCACCGTCGGGCGCACGGTCGGCGAAGGAGATGTCCGACAGCCGCGCCATGCGCTTGATGACATCGGTCCAGCGCGGCGCGCGCTCCTTCGTTTCAGTCGATGCGCCGGCGAGCACCAGCGCCGTCAGCGTCGCCGGCGGGATGTTCATCTCGGCGCGCACCGAGCGGATCTGAGTGACGAGGTCGATGACCCAGCCGATCTCGGCCTCGGCCGCAGGGTCAGTGAAGTCGGCATGGTCGAAGATCGGCAGCACCCAGGCCGGCGAGATGAGCGGATCGATCGGCCCTGTCGTCGCCGCAAGCATCGCAAGCTGCTCCGGTGTCGGCTCGTCCCGCTTCAGCGGCCACGGCGCCAGTGCGAGCAGGCCGTCGCGCTTCGCCGTCACCTCCCACAACTCTTCGGTGATGAAGGGCATGAAGGGGTGCAGCAGCTTCAGGATCTCGTCGCGCGCCCAGGCGACCATGGCGCGGGTCTCGTCCTTGGCGGGACTGTCCGGGCCAAGCAGCACGGGCTTGGCGAGCTCGACATACCAGTCGCAATAGACGTTCCAGACGAAGCGATAGATCGCCCCCGCGGCATCGTTGAAGCGATAGGCTTCGATCGCCTCGGTCACCTCGCGCGTGGTGTGCGCGCTCTCATGCGCGATCCAGCGGTTCAGCGTCTCCTTCGCTTTCGCAGGCTCGAAACCATCCGGCACGGCGCAGTGGTTCATCTCGGCGAAGCGGGACGCATTCCAGAGCTTGGTCGCGAAATTGCGATAGCCCTCGACGCGGCTGGTGGCGAGCTTGATATCGCGCCCTTGCGCCGCCATCGCGGCCAGCGTGAAGCGCAGCGCGTCCGCGCCGTATTCGTCGATCAGGCTGAGGGGATCGATGACGTTGCCCTTCGACTTCGACATCTTGGCGCCCTTCTCGTCGCGGACGAGGGCGTGGATGTAGATGGTCGAGAACGGCACCTCCTTCATGAAGTGCAGGCCCATCATCATCATGCGGGCGACCCAGAAGAAGATGATGTCGAAGCCGGTCACCAGCGCGTTGGTCGGATAGTAGCGCTGCACCTCGGGGGCGTCTTCGGGCCAGCCGAGCGTCGAGAACGGCCACAGCGCCGAGGAGAACCAGGTGTCGAGCACGTCCTCGTCGCGCGTGATGAAGCCTTCGCGCTTGTTGCGGTCGAGCGCCATCTCGCGGCCCTGCTCGACCGTGATGACCTCCTGCTCGACGTAGTAGCCGAGCGCGTGGCTGACGGCCTCCTCCTCGGTTTCGGCGACGAACACCTTGCCGTCAGGGCCGTACCAGGCCGGAATCTGATGGCCCCACCAGAGCTGGCGCGAGATGCACCAGGGCTGGATGTTCTCCATCCATTCGAAATAGGTCTTTTCCCAGTTCTTCGGCACGAAGGAGGTCTCACCCGAGCGGACCGCCGCGATCGCGGGTTTCGCGAGTGTCTTCGCGTCGACGTACCACTGGTCAGTCAGGTACGGCTCGATCACGCTGTTCGAGCGGTCGCCGTGCGGCACCATGTGGGTGTGCGGCTCGATCCGCTCGACGAAGCCGAACGATTCCAGCCGCTCGACGATGCGCTTGCGCGCGACGAAGCGATCGACCTTGTGGAACTCCTCAGCGAACTGCGATGCGCCTTCGGGCAGGTCGCGCAGATAGTCCTCGTTGTCGACGAGATCGAGGCAGCCTTCCCTGTCGATCACGCTGATGCGGCGCAGGCCGTGGCGATTGCCGACCTCGAAGTCGTTGAAATCGTGCGCCGGGGTGATCTTCACCGCGCCCGAGCCCTTTTCCGGATCGGAATAGTCGTCGGCAACGATCGCGATCTTGCGGCCGACCAGCGGCAGGATCACGTTCTTGCCGACGAGCTTCTGATAGCGCTCATCCTCGGGATGCACGGCAACGCCGGTGTCGCCGAGCATGGTCTCGGGGCGCGTGGTGGCGACGACGATGAAGGTCGAGAGATCCTCGGGATTGAAATTCCTGCCCTCGATCGGGTAGCGCAGATACCAGAGATGGCCCTTGACCTCGGTCTGCTGCACTTCGAGATCCGAGATCGCGGTCAGAAGCTTGGTGTCCCAGTTCACCAGCCGCTTGTCCTTGTAGATCAGCCCCTCGCGGTGCAGTTCGACGAACACCTTGACGACGGCTTTCGACAGGCCCTCGTCCATGGTGAAGCGCTCGCGCGACCAGTCGCAGGACGCGCCGAGCCGCTTGAGCTGGTTGATGATGGTGTCGCCGCTCTCGGCTTTCCACTGCCAGACCCGCTCCAGGAATTTCTCGCGCCCCATCTCGCGCCGGCTGGGCTGCTGGCGTTCCATCAACTGCCGCTCGACCACCATCTGGGTCGCGATGCCGGCATGGTCGGTGCCGGGCTGCCACAGCACGTCACGGCCGCGCATGCGCTCGAACCGGCACAGGATGTCCTGCAGCGTGTTGTTGAGGGCATGGCCCATGTGCAGCGAGCCCGTCACGTTCGGCGGCGGGATCACGATGGTAAACGGCACGGCGTCGCGGCGGTCGGGACGGCCGGCCTTGAAGGCAAGGCTGTCCTCCCACACCACGGACATGCGGGCTTCGATATCGGCGGGCTGGTAATTTTTTTCGATCATGGGGTCGTTAGAAAGCCGCGTGGGCGGATCAAGTCAACGGGAAGCTCAGCGGCAAAGGGCATTCGGCCCGGTCCGCAGGCCGAATATGCAACGGGAGCAGGGCTATATCGGGGCCGAACCGCCGGTCTCAGCGGCCGCCGCGCGAGACCCGCTCGATTTCGGCCTTCACGATGCGTTCAACCAGGCCCGGCAAATTGTCGTCGAGCCAGGATTTCAGCATCGGACGCAGCATCTCCTTGACCAGATCCTCCAGCGTCCGCGCATTGCTGCTGAGCACCGTATGGGCCAGGGAGTTGAAGGCGGATTCGACCGCCGAGACCGTCGACTGCGCGAGCATGGGCTGCTGCGGCGGCAGCGGCGGGGCGTCGAAATCCACCGGCGCATAGGACGGCGGCGGCGTTGGACGCGGCGGAGGCGATTCGGCGAATTCGAGATCGTCGCGCGGCTCGACCTTCCGGAAGCTCGGTGGCGGCGGAGGCGGTGTCGGATCCATCGCCATCTCGTCGGTCAATTCGAGCACGTCGGGTTCGGGCTCAGGTTCGGGTTCTGGCGCACGGACCTCGGGCGCAGGCGTGGCCGCATCGAGCCCTGCCAGCAGCGCGTCGATGTCGTCCTGGTTGTTGGACGCATCCGCCGCAGGCGCGGGTGGCGGCGCTGGAGCGGGCTTTGCAGCCGGTGGCGGCACGGGCTTCTCGGCGACAGGCTTGGCGGCGGCGGGAGCGACCTTGGATGGCGGAATGTCGTTCATCGCCTGCGGCTTCGGCTGCGCGGCCGGTGCCGCGGCTTTCTCGGGCTTGGCGGTCTCAGCCGGCGGCGGCTTGGCCTCATCGTCGGCAATGATGCGCCGGATCGAGGCCAGAATCTCCTCCATCGAGGGTTCTGTGACCTTTGCAGGCTGCGTCATCTCCGACTCCACATCATCAACGCCCTCGCATGCGCTGTTTTACACCAAGCACGACAGGATTGGCCGGTTCCGCAACGGGAGCCCCGACATTTTCGTCGCGGCAGCCCGACTTGTCCCCAGATCACGGCTCAACGTGCAGCGGTGCGCCCCTGCCCCCGGCACTCGAGCTTTACGCATACGGCATCAACGCGGGGCGAATCGACCCGCATTGTCTCGGCAAGGCTATGTCAGGGATTTTGATGATTGCAAGCAAAGCACCGATCGGCCTCGGCTATTCGCGAGGCCGACCGGATGACTACGGGGAATCAGCGCCCGTCAGGCGTACGCACGCCGGCCCAGCTGTCGCGGACCTGATGGTAGTGAACGCTCGCATCATAAACCGTGGTCGAAAGGCCGAGGACCTGCGGCGTGAGACGGCCGACGGCGGCGAGGACGTTGTAGGATGCGACGACACGGTCGTGCTGCGCGGTCACCAGCGCCACGCGCGCGTTGACCAGCGCCTGCTGCGCGTTGAGCACGTCGAGCGTGGTACGCTGGCCGGCCTTGGCTTCTTCGCGCACGCCGTTCAGCGCGATCTCTGACGCCGTCACTTGCGCTTGGGCGGATTGCACCTGCGCCTTGCCGGCCTGCAACGAACCCCACCACTGGACGATGGTGGCGCGGGTCTGATCCCGCGTGTTTTCAAGGTTGAGACGTTGCTGCGCCAGGTTTTCCTTGGACTGGCGGATCAGCGAATATTCGCCGCCGCCCTGATAGATCGGAACCGAGATCTGCGCCACCGCGGACGCGGTGAATGCCCGATACTGGATCAAGGATTGCTCGTAGGCTTGGCTCGCGCTCGCCTGCAGGGTGACCGTCGGCAGCAGAGCGCCCTCGGCGACCTTGACCTGCAGGAAGTTGACGTCGATGCCGAACATGGCGGCCGTGACGTTGGGATGCTCGACAAGGCCGAGCTGGACCGCCGTGGCGAGCGTCGCGGGCAGGAAACGATCGACAGGCGAGCCGGGCGCCAAGTTCGTCGGCTCGTTGCCGATGATGCGGCGGAAGTTCGCACGGGTCGTATTGAGGTTCGATTCGGCAGTCAGAGCCTGCGTTCTGCCGGCCGCCAGCTGTGCTTCCGATTGCGCTACGTCGGTGCGCGTGACTTCGCCGACGTTGAAGCGGTCACGGGTCTGCTTGAGCGTCTGCTCGAGCACCCGCACGTTGCTGCGCTGGACTTCGAGCGTCGCCGCGTCGCGCAGATAATCCATGTAGGTCGTGGCGGCCTGGAGCAGCACGCTTTGATCGAGACTGCGCAACGCCTCGCGAGCGCCGGAAACCTGACTCTCCGCCGCGCGCGTCCTGTTGGCGGTCTGGTTGCCGTTGTACAGCGTCTGGGAGGCAGTCAGTCCGACGCTTCGGGGAATGCCCGTGCCGTTAACGGGATCGCTGGTAGAGGCACTCTTGAAGTCCGAGTACTGGTAACCGCCGCTCGCCGTCAGCGAGACCCTGGGGCGATAACCGGACAAGGCCTGCGGCACGTTTTCGTCAGTCGAGCGCACCTGGGCACGCTGTGCGTTGAGCTGCGGATTGTTCTGATAGGCGCGTACCAGCGCAGACTCGATCGTATCCGCCAAGGCAGGCGTCGGCCCGGCAAGTGCGAGCAACAGGACCGAAACCGCAGCTCCGGTGAAGAGCTTCACCCCATGCATCCCAAAAATTCCGTTCATTCTAACGCCCGGCTCGTGCCCGCGAGCTGAGTACCGTCTACGAGTGGAGTCGCTGCCCCGCCGCAACATAGGACGCGGTCAAGCGCGACGGAACCACCTGAGGGTAGTTCTCGGTGGAAACTCTTCACGTGCAGCATCCCGGCCACACTTCTGATTCAGAACGGGATTTTAGCTGGTTTTGGGCTGTCAGAAGACGAAGGCGGCCGCCCGCGCCAGGCCGGGAAGGACCGGAGCGGCAGCGTCGAACAGGGTTCGATGGCCGAATTCACCGTGGGTACGGGTCACGATCATGGCCCGAGGGGGCCGAGATTCGGCCGAAACCCCCACCAGACGCCCGCCCTCCTTGAGCTGCCCGAGCAGCGCCCCCGGCATAACCTCGGCAGCGCCATTGAGGATGATCACGTCATAGGGAGCGGCGGTAGGATCGCCTTCGGTGCAGGCTGCGGCCTTGCAGGTCACATTGGCGAGCCCGAGGGCTGCAAAGGCATCCTTGGCCTTCGCGGCCAGAGCCGAATCGCATTCCGTTGCGGTCACCTGCCGTGCCAGCCTGGCCGTCAGCGCGGCGAGATATCCCGTGGCGCAGCCGACCACCAGCACGTTGTCACCCTCGCCGATTTCGGCGGCCTGAAGCAGCTTGCCGGTCAGTTGCGGCTTGATCAGGAAGCGCTTGGCTGCGCCCTCGCTCACGTCGAGGTCGAGGTCGAGATAGGCCAACGCCTGCCGGCCGGCGGGCACGAAGGCCTCGCGCGGAACCGTGAGCATGGCATCGAGAACACGACGATCGGTGACGTCACTGGTGCGCACCTGGCCATCGACCATTTTGAGGCGCGCGGTCGAGAAACCGGACATTTGCGGACCCTGCAATGCGGCAATGCCGCGAACCAAAGTTGGCGGCATCTTTGGAACATGCCCGGCCAAAACGCAACACGGCCATTGGCCTTCGAGACCAAGGCTTCCGCATCTTACCGCAGCCCCGGGGCCGGAACGATTATTCGATTGCGACCGCAAGGCGCCCGATCAGAGCCGCGACCTCGTCCAGCCGCGCCGAGTCGGGTGTCTCGACCGCGCGCGCCAGGCAGGCGAGGCATTCGTCATCGCTGAGTTCGGGAATGTCGGCCGGCAGAATCGAGGGGGCCATGTGGTCGACCTGGATGTCTCGCATGGGAATCAGCTCCGTAAAAACCCGGCACTTGCGAAGCTCGATTTCAATTGAGTCGATTTGGCGCCGCCCACATGGCGCGACGACGCCCATGCACACATCCGCTTGAACGCGATTCCAGTCGGGGATCGAGGGGCGCTGCTTAGAAATCAGTCCAACGAGGTTGTGTGCCGCATGAGGGCGCGACCATATCTCATTGAATTTGCAGCAGGATTTGGCTCCCCGGGCTGGATTCGAACCAGCGACCATCCGATTAACAGTCGGATGCTCTACCGCTGAGCTACCGAGGAAAAGGCGAACCAGTCGTTCGCGCGCGGCTGCGTATAACAAAGCCGCTTGCGCTTGCAAAGGACGAATTCGTCATCGTCCGAACGTACTTGAGGAAGGACCGAACGGGGCGATGCCAGCCGGCGCTATTCCGCGAGGAACGAGGTGGTCTTGGTGCCGGGATCGTAGCGCAGCCGAAGCGCGGTCATCTTGCAGAGGTTGACGTTCTTCCAGAGCACTGCCTCGTCGTAGCTCTGCCAGTCGACGCGGATGTTCCAGACACAGCCCTCGTCGTCCTCGTCGAACTCGACATAGGTGCTGGCCTGGTTCTGGAGCACCTTCTCGAGCTCGTTGTCCCACTCGTCCAGGCCGTCATCCGGCGCGTTGAAGCCCAGGAATTTGATGGCATAGCCGGTCTCGTTGACGACGGTGACGTTGCGGGCGTCAGCCGCGAATGACGGCATGGCGGCGATCGAAAGACCAATCGCGATCAATCCAGACAGAAAATACTTCATGTGAAAATCCTCCGATCGAAACAGGCCTCGGCGCCTGGCGTCGATCGGCGCAGGCGCCGCGGCAACCCGATGCGTTGCCTCCAGACACGCCCGGAGCGCGATCGAAAGGTTCAGGACACGACCGATCTGCACTCCGGGACGTTTGCGCGACGCGAGACGCGCCCAGCCTGTTTATCGTTTCGAATTCTCCGCAGCAATGAACGGGCATTCATAGGTCGGCGGCGTCTGTCTTTCCCGGCGCCCGCGCCGGTACGGCGGCGCCGTTGCTCTTCCCGGTCACGGCGCCGACCAGCGCCTGCACGGGATCGTCGCCGGGCGCAAAGCCGCTCTGGCGCAGGATCTCGTCGATCATCGGACGCAGCGCGTGCACCTTGAGCAGCTCGCCGGCGAGCCCTTCACCGAAGCCGACATTGCCTCCGCCGGCCCCGTTGCCCCCGAATGCGCCGCCGGTGTGCAGGATACGGACGTCCTTGAGGTTGGCGATGGGCTTGACCATCTCGGCCAGCGCCGCCGGCATCGTCTCGATCCGCTTCTTGGCGATCTCGAAGTCGATGACGTTGCTGCCGAGCTTGTTCTGCGCCTCGTTTTTCATGGTGATGACGGCGGCCTCGGCCTCACCGATGTTGCGGACGCCCACGGCCTTGATCTTGTTGGATTCGGCTTCGGCGGTGGCCAGCGTCTTGACGGCCTCGGCGCGATCGAGCGAGGCCTTCTTCTCGGCCTCGGCCGCGACGATCAGCTCGGTCGATTTGCGCTCGGCCTCGGTCCGCGCGGCGAGCACCTGAGTGAGACGGGCGCGATCGGCGACCTCGACGGCCCGCGCGGTGACGACCTTTTCCTCCGCCGAGACTGCGAGCGCTTCGGCGGTCTTGGCTTCGGTGACGGCTTCCGAGGTCTCTTTGCTCTTGGCCGCGATCTGGATCTCGTTCTCCTGGGTAGCGATCTGGATCTCGCGCTGCGCGTCGGTCTTGCGCTTGTTGATCGCCAGATCCGACTCGATCACCGCGGTTTCCTTGACCTGCTTGGCGCCCGCCTCCTTCTCGGCAACGGCACGGTCGGTGTCGATCCGGGCATTTTCCTCGGTGAGGCGCGCCGTCTGCGTCGCGGTCGCGACCTCGGCCCGGGTGCTCGCGGTCTTGTTGGCGATGTCGCGCTCCTGGGAGAGCTCGGCTTCCTTCTTGGTCCGCTCGATGCCGAGGGTCTGCTGGCGCGCCTCGAGGTCCTTTTGCGCGATCGCCACCTCGTTGTCGCGCACGATGGCATTGCGGTCGCGCCGCCGGGTCTCGGTGACCGTCTTGAGTTGGGTGAGACCTTCAGCGTCGAAGAAGTTTTCCGGGTTGAAGAACTTGACGTCGGTCTGGTCGAGCTTCGTGAGCGACACGGATTCGAGCTCGAGGCCGTTGGATTTGACGTCGGACTCGACTGTCGCCTGCACGTGCTTGACGAAGTCCGAGCGCTTCTCCTGGAGCTCGAGGATGCTCATGGTCGCCGCCACCGAGCGCAGGCCGTCGACGAATTTCGCCTCGACCTGGTTGCGCAGGGCCTCGGCGTCGTTGGTCAGCGCACCCAGCGTCTGGCTCGCAAGCGCGATACTCTCATCGTCGGGGCGGACGCGCACATAGAATTCGGCAACGATATCGACGCGCAGGCGGTCCTTGGTGATCAGGGATTCCCGCTCCTTGCGTTCCACGGTGAGCCGCAGCGTCTTCAGATTGACGCTGGCATAGGAGTGGAAGATCGGCAGGATCATGGCTCCGCCGTCGAGCACGACCCTTTTGCCGCCGAGTCCGGTGCGCACGAAGGCTTCGTCACGCGTGGCGCGCTTGTAGAGGATGGTGAAGACGATCCCGAGGACGACGATCAGCGCGACGCCGATCATGGCCGGGACTGCGATGTCGAACATGACTTTCTCCAATGAATGATCTAGCTGCTGCTTAGAGGTGGCTTGGACGGCTTGAGTTCATCGTCGGCCTTCACCGCCACGAAGCGGGTGCCGTCGCGATCGACCAGGAGAACCAAGGTTCCCTGCGGCAACGGTGATGATGAAGGTGCTGCGACCGCCGAGACGAAGTGACGGTTGCCGTGGATGTCGGCGACGCTGACGCGTCCGGGCGGACCCTGGTCCAGCGGGCCGATGACGACCTCACCGATGCGGCCGACGAGATCCCCCAAGCCGACGGCGTAGGTCTCGTCCTTGGGAATGACCCGCGCGATGACCCTGCTGGCGGCACGGACCAGCGGAACCGAGACCACGACGGCCCCGACGGAGGCGAGCGTCGCCGGCAAGGGGCCGGCCACCATCCGCGCGATGTCCTGGATCAGGAAGCCGGTAATGGAGAAGGCGCCGAGCAGCAGCAGCAGGAAGATCAAGAGCGGCACGCCGCCGGCATTGATCCAGGAGATGGCGCTGATCACGCCATTGTCGCTGGGGTGAGCGAAATCGATGTTGGTGCCGAGCATTTCGCTCAGCGAAGCTCCGACCAGCATCGAGATTGCCTCGATCGAGCCGACAATGACGATCATGGCCGCTGCGATCGCGAACGGCCTGACCTCCGGGGACATGACGTGTTCGAGCAGAGCGCTCATGACACGGCACTCAGGAGCCCGACTTCAACCGGGCCAGCCTCGCTGCAATTTCCCTGTCGCGATGCAACGTGCTGAGCTCGTCGATGTCGCTCGAATACGGGATGCCCGGCGGCACACCGGTGGCCCGCGCCACCGCCCTGCCCGCCCGCAACGCCTTCGCCGCCGCAGCGCTGCCGCCCGGTTTGCGGGGCGACGTCGAAGCCTGCTGGCTTGCGACCGCCTCGCTCTTTTCGAGGTCGGCGCGGCGCTGCTCGGCGTCCTGGAGGGCCGATAGCACGGCACGGAGGGACGTGACGGACTGCTCGATCTTCTCGTTGTTCTCGTCGATCGCCCGCGAGAGCACCTCGAATTGCGCCTCCAGGTCCATCTGCCGTGCAATCCCGGCGCGGGCGAGATCGTCGCGGCCATCAGCGATCGCGCCCTCGATCTTGGCGGCAAGATCGGTCATCGCGCGCTCGATCTCGCTGCGACGCGCGTTGAGACGGTATTCCTCGGCCCGCGCGGCCGCGAGCGCATCGCGCGCCTCGCTCTCGGCGCGCTCGATCTCGCGGATGGCCTGTCCGACCACCTTCAGCTTGTTCTTGCCTTCCGCCTGCTCGATCGCGTCATAGGCGATTCCGGCGATCAGGCGCCCGACCCGGGACAGGAAATTCTCGGGAGCGGCAGCGATGCTATCCATGGCGTTCTCCTCCTCTGGCAGACTGTTCGGCGTGACGCCGTAGTGAACTTCGAAACCGTCATCGGTGCGGATCAGGCGCGCCGGCACGCTATGCCCCCAGCCTTCGACGTAGCCCGCATAGTCGAACGGCACGCTGAAGCGCCCTTGCACGGTCGCAATCGAAATGGTGGCCGGCCCCTTGATCTTGGCGAGCTTGTCGTCGAGCGGCAGACGGCGGCCCTGCGCCGCGCGATATTCGGTGCGGTCACGCAGACCTAGCGTCACCAGGCGCGACGGCAGCGCGGTCTGTTTGCGGATCTGGTCATAGGCGTGGGCGTGCAGGAGCACGACGTTGGAACCGACATTGTGGCTCCGCGCCACCTCATCGAGAATCTCCATCATGCGGTCATAGGCCCTGAACGTCGCCTCCAGCGCGGCCTTGGCGGCCGGATCGGGGGCAAGCCTGTAACGCAGCGCGGCCGGCGCGTTTCGGGGGGATTGGCTCATGATAAGCACTAAAGCACCATTTTGGTGCTTTAGAAAGGACGGATGCGATCACGTTCCGCTGATCCTTATGCACTCTATCGATTGGTCGTCGTGGCCCGGGCGCGCGTTCAAGCCGGCCTATCACCGGTCGATCAAGACTTCTTGCACGCGTAGGTTGCAATTTGATATAATGCGGTAGCATTCGGCAACGACACCCGTCTGCTCGCAGTCCCGGACAAGCTGCCATGCCAAAGGCTTTGCAGCGGATCACTTCGTGCTGTAGGGGCACGAGAACATAGGTCCGCGTCCTCGCGGCTCATCTCGCCCGAGTTTTGCTTCATCTCATCACCCTCTTTGTCAGAGGGCGCAGGGAAGACCGGATGCCGGCTGGCACCCGCGGTCCACTGTGCGAAGCGCGTGCTGAACAAGCTGCACAGCGGCATACAGGTGAAGCCAAACAACCGGCCTTCCCTGCGCAGTGGTTTGACGGCTTATGCCGAGCTCTCCCCGGGGAGCGATGCACTATTGCCCCCGTCGCCTTGCAGATGGCTGACGCGCGCACCCGGTCGGGCCGCCACATCACCGCAAGACTTGACGCACAGACCCCGGGCGTCAGGACGACACGGTTTTGCCGTACGCTGATTGCACCGGTCGTGTGCGCGCGGGCCGTCGCTCACGGTTGCCCGCCCTGCGATGCCTCTCGCGCCGATGCTGCCAGCGTCCACCACGGCTCACCCCGCGTTTCGTGACGATCGCGATACGCCCCTCTGACTGGGGTGAGGTGGCGAGACATTGCGACAAATCAGAAATTCTGTAAAGGCGAATATTTTCGCGCGCGTGCATTGCCCCAGGGATAGGGTGTTTTGCCTGTCGGGCAACGCAAGGGCTTGTAGGTGCGTGGGTGGATTGCAGCCACCGTCTGCCGCGCGCAGTTGCAGGTCTAATCCACTCCAAGGACTCTCACGGCCGCCGGCACACGAGGTCGATCTCTATCAGCGCGTCATAGGCCAGCCCGGTGACGCCGACACAGGTGCGGGCCGGCAGCCGACCGGGCGCGAAGTACATGCGATAGGTCTCGTTCATCGCGGCATAATCGTCCTTGAAGCGCGTCAGATAAATCCGCGTCATGACGACATGCTCGAGGCCGAGATCGAGGCCGGCCAAGACCAACTTCAAATTTTCCATCACCGCTCGGGTCTGCGCGACGATGCCGTCGGGCAAGGCGCCCGGCGCTTGCGGCGTATCCGGCATCTGGCCGGTGACGAAGACGAAGCCGTCGGTTTCCACCGCGTGGCTGAAGGGTGCGACCGGCTTCGGTCCGCCGCTGATCATGTGGAATTTCACCTGGGTGTCCTTGTCAAGGTTCGTTCTGAAACAGGCGCTTGCTGATGATGGCATGTACGCCCCAATTGCCGTCGACCACCTGCGTGACGCCGAAATCGACGGCCGCCGACATCAGCGCGATCGCCTCGTCTTCGCTGAGGCCTTTGACGTTCATCAGGAAGCGCCGCATCTTGCGAAAAGCGTCTTTCATGGCGAGGTCGAGCGAGGACTTGGCGTAGACCTCGCTCTGCCCCTGCGCGCCGAATTCCGCGAGGTAGTTGGGATGGCTGAATCCGGTCAGCACCCAGTCGGTCTCGGTCTCGATCAGGGGATAAGAGAGATCGGCGAAGGGACGGCCGGCGAGATCGGCCTTCTTGTGCAGGATCACCTCGAAGGTACCGGTCATCGAGCATTCGATCGCGGTGCCGCTCAATTCGCCGTCGCCCTGTGCGGCGTGAGGATCCCCGACCGACAGCAACGCGCCGGGAACGGAGACCGGAAGATAGACGGCCGCCCCCTTCCCGAGCCGCCAATTGTCCAGATTGCCGCCGAAATAGGATGGCGGGACGGCATCGACGAAATCGACCTCGCGCGGCGCCACTGCGATCACGCCGAAGTGCGGACGCAGGGGAATTTTGACGCCGTCGAGCACGGCATGGCGGCGCTTGATCGTGGCGGGTGCGACGGGAACGCCGGGATAGTCGTAGGTGGTGTGCACGACGCCGAAGGGATCGGTCTGCGGCTCCCAGCGGTAGGAATAGAGCGCGCGGGCGTGCGGCAGCTCGGCGTCATCGAAGATCTCATAGATGGTGACGACTTCGCGCGGCTTGGGACCGCCGAGAAACTCGTTGTAGTGATAGCCCCACCACGCCGCGACCGAGGAGCCGAATACACGGCCCGCATGGCTCGGATTGCGGCTCGCGCGCGGCACGATGTCGAGGATGCGCACCTCCAGGACGTCGCCGGGCCGGGCGTCCTTCACCGCGACGGGCCCGGTGCAGATGTGCACGCCAAATCCCTCGCCGGCACCGCGGCCGAACACGCTCGCATCCATGGGCCCTGCGCCGCGGCGGTCGACGTTCTTCTTGTCCCGCGTCCAGCCGAACACGCTTTCTGCGGCGGCATCGCCGGCGATCATCAACGCAGGATCGTCGGAGGCGTGCTGCGTCAGCGTCTCGATGGTGATGATGTCGCCCGAGGCGATCTCGATCTGCGGCGGCAGCGAGCGGCTGAAATAACCCCAATGAACGCGGTTGGCTTCGACCGGGAGATGGTGATGCTTACGCCCCGCGGGCGTCCGCTCCTCGGCGCCGGGACAGGCGACACTGGTGCGCGCCTGCACGCTCTGATGCGCCCGCGGTTGCGCCAGTGCCTCTTGCGGCCAGCCGCGCTGACCGGCGACCCCGTGCTGTGCAGTCGCTCGTTCCGCCTCCTGCTGGCGAAACTCGCGCGGTGGCAGACCGAAGCGATGGCGGAAGACGCGGCTGAAATGCGCGGAGTCGCCAAAGCCATAGGCGTACGCGATCTCCGAGATCGAGCGATGCGCCTCGGTCGGATTGGACAGGTCGGCCCAGGCGCGCTGAAGACGTCGCTCGCGAACGTAGTGGGTGAAATTGTCGCCGACGGTTTCGAACAGCTTCTGCAAGTAACGTTCGGAAATGCCCTCGGCTTGCGCGACACGCGCCGGCACCAGGTCGGGATCGTCGAGGCGACGCTCGATGGTCTGGCAGATCCGGTGCAGCAGCGCAGTCTGCGTCGCACTGGATCCAGCATCGGAACTCGACGCCACCAGCTGATGCGCGAGCGTCAGGAGAAGATCGGCAAGCGACTGCGCGAGCGAACTCCATTCGGCATCGCTCAACGTGTCGAGCGTGCGCGCGGTCGCGTCCAGCAAGCGCGCGAACACGTCGGCGAAGCCGCCGGGTGGAACGACGCGCGGCTCGCCGAGCCGTGGCTTGCCCGAGAGGCGTCCGCGCAGCGCCTCCGACGTCAGCGACAGCACGATGGCGCGCATGTCGCGCTGAAACACGATGCTCCAGTCCCCGCTGCGCGGCAGGAGCACGAGATGACCGACAGGAACGATGCGGTGTCCACCGGCGCTCTTCAGCACCATGCCGTCCTCAACCGGCATCAGCGCGATCGGAAGGTCTTCATTCGCCTGCGGGAGGGGACCAACGCTCTGCGCGCCCGCGGCCATGCGCGTCAGCGCGACACCTGCGACGTGACGATGACAGGCGGTCGCGTGCCCGTCGAAGAAGGAATGCCCGCCTGCCGGCTGCAGGCCGACCGCCGCCAGCACGTCCCGCCAGGCTTCGGGGCGGTCGTCTTGCGCGTAGGACTCGCTCGTGAACGGGCGAAAGCTCATCGGATCGACCCAGATTGCGGTCGATCGAAGCAACCTCTGTGCCAAACGCACGCCGTCGTCCGTCGCCGCGACGGGCCGCAAACGATCTCTGCCTGTCACCCGCTCATCCTGAAAACAGACCGCGTCTCAATGCATTACTCGCACCGGAAGACGTTCTTGCGGATCGTGCCGTGGACACCCCAATTGGCGTCGACAACCTGAGTCACGCCGAAATCCGCGCCGACCGACATCAGCGAGATCGCCTCGTCCTCGCTGAGGCCATGCACGGTCATCAGAAACCGGCGGAGTTTCCTGAACGCGTCGCGCATCGCACGGTCGAGACTGGAGTGGTTGGCAATCTCGGTTTGCGCATCGGTGCCGAGCGCGGCGAGATAGTTCGGATAGGTGAAGCCGTAGAACGACCAGGCGTGGTCGGTCTCCAGCATGGGATGGTCGAGGCCTTCGAGGCTGGTGCCGGCAAGGTCGGCCTTCTTGTGCAGGATAAACTCGAAATCGCCGGTGAGCGAGGTCTCGATCGCGGTGCCGCCGAGCTCGCTGTCGCCCTGGGCGGCATGGGGATCGCCGACCGAGAAATAGGCGCCAGGGACGGCGACCGGATAGAACATCCGCGCGCCCTTGCCGATGCGCCAATCGTCGATGTTGCCGCCGGTGTAGCTCGGCGGAATCGAGCTGACGAAATCGGCCTCAGACGGCGCGAGGCCCATCGTGCCGAAATGCAGCCGCGCCGGCACCTTCACGCTCGAGAGGATGTTCTCGCACTTCCTGATGGTGGCGTGGTCCACGCGCACCCCGGGATAGTCGATGGTCGGATGCACGATGCCGTCTGGGTCGGTCTGCGGCGTCCAGATGTAATTGTAGACGGCCTTTGCGTGGGGCTCGCCGGAGGTGTCGAGCTCGAAGATGGTGACGACCTCGCGCGGCTTCGGCTCCTCGATCAGGTCGTGATAGTGAAAGCCCCAGTTCGCCGCGACATTGGAGCCGAAGCAGCGGCCGGCGTGGCAGGCGCTGCAGCTCGGCCGTGGCCGGACGTCGAGAATGCGCACTTCCAGGATGTCGCCGGGCTCGGCGCCTTCGATCGCCACGGGTCCGGTGAGCAGGTGCACGCCGATCCCCTCGCCTGCGCCGCGGACGAAGGGACCCTCGACCGGGCCGGAGCCGCGGCGCGCCACGGCCTTGTGCTCACGAGTCCACTGGAACACGCTTTCGGCGCCGGGGTCCCCCTGGATCATGCGCTCGTAATCGTCATTGGCGTGATGGGTCAGGGTCTCGATGGTGGCGCGATCCCCGGAGCGCAGCGTCAGGGCTGGCGCGACGATCTTGGAGAAATAGCCCCAGTGAACGGTTTTCGGCGAAACCGGCAGGGTGACATGCTTCATGAGCTGGCCTCTTCGGGAGTCTTGAACATTGTGGAGGCGCCACTCATCGCACCGCCTCCGAAGTCTTGTCGGCCTCCATCACACTGAGGAATCGCGCCGTCAGCGGATTGCGGGGGTTGGAGAGCACCTCGTGCGCGGGCCCCTCCTCGATGATCGTCCCACCACTCAGGAAAGCGACGCGGTCGGCCACTTCGTCGGCAAAGCGGATCTGGTGTGTCGAGATGATCATGGTGAGGCCGTCGTCGATGGCGAGACGCCGGATCACCTCCAGCACCTCGTTGACCAATTCGGGATCGAGCGCGGAGGTCGGCTCGTCCAGCAGCAGCACACTCGGATTGGGTGCGAGCGCGCGGGCGATGGCAACACGCTGCTGCTGACCGCCGGACAGATGCCGCGGCAGCGCATCGGCGCGATGCGAGAGACCAACGCGATCGAGCAGCTCGGCGGCACGGCGATCGGCGTCGACCCTGGTCATGCCGTGGACCCAACGCAGGGGACCGGCGATGTTCTCCTTGGCCGAGAGATGGGCGAACAGATTGAACTGCTGGAACACCATGCCGACGCCGACACTGGCGCGCTCATTGGCGAGGTCGCGGGGCGATAGCGGCTTGCCGTTCTCGCCAAAGCCGAGGCGTCGTCCGCCGACCCGGACGGTGCCGGACTCCCAGCTTTCGAGATGGTTGATGCAGCGGAGCAGCGTACTCTTGCCGGAGCCGCTGGGACCGAGCAGCGCGACCACCTCGCCGACGCGCACGGTGAGGTCGAGACCGTCCAGCACCTTTTGTGAGCCGTAGCTCTTGCCGAGATCCCTCGTCTCGACCGCGATGTTGTTGCGCGCGATCGTGGCGGCGCGGCGGGCGCGCTCCTCGCGCGTCAGGGCGAGCGCCGGCGTATCCACAAGCTCGGCCTTCGCCGGCTCAGGCGCATCGGCTGTCGCTTCCGCAAGTTCGCGCCTGGTACCGAGATCGACGCGGCGCCAGGGCAGATAATCCGCCAGCTTGCGCTGGCGACCCTTGGCACGGTCGAGATCGAGCAGCCATTCGACGAAGAGCTGGATCACACTGATGGCAAAGGTCAGCACCAGGTACAACAGGCCCGAAGCGAAGAAGATCGAAAAGAAGTCGAAGGTCGAGGACGCCAGCTGCGTCGAACGCAAGGTCAGCTCCTGCACCGCGACCACGGAGGCGAGTGAGGAATTCTTCAGCGCGCTGACGGCCTCGTTGCCGAAGGCCGGAATCATGGTGCGGATCGCCTGCGGCGCGATCACACGCCACATCAGGATCCGCGGCGTCATGCCGAGTGCTTGCCCTGCAGTGACCTGCCCGCGGTCGACGCCGAGCACGCCGGCACGCAGCATCTCGGCGATGAACGGCGCTTCGTTGCAGGCCAGCGCGAGGCCGGCGGCCAGCACCGCCGGCAGCTTGATGCCGATATGCGGCAGCGCGTCGTAGGCGAACACCATCTGAAGGATCAGCGGCGTGCCGCGGAAGATCACGGTGTAGGCCCTGGCGATTGCCGAGAGTAGCCAGAAGCGAGAGAGCTGCATCCCGGCGAGGATCAATCCGAGGATCAATCCGCCGCCGAGCCCGAGGGCGGTCACCTCGAGGGTGAGCTCGATGCCCTCGAGCAGATACGGCATGCTCAAATAGTGGAGGAACAGCGACATCAGTCGGCCGTGAGAATTCCGGGCTCCATGAAGTTGTTCACATCGAGCCCATGCTTCTTCAGAAGCTCCATGTGCGTGCCGGCCTTCTGGACTTCGATCAGCGCGGCGAGCACGGCATCGCGGAATTTCGGCTTGCCCTTGGGCACGGCGATGCCGACCGAATACGGGATCGTCACCGCGACCGCCTTCTCGAGCTTGTCCGGATAGGCTTTTACCGCGCTGTCGACGGTATTGACGTCGTTGATGTAGGTGTCGGCACGGCCGGCAAGGATCGCCTGGATGCAATTGGCGTTGTTGTCGTAGAGCTGGATGGTCGGCTCGGGCTTGCCGGCCTTCTTGCACTCCGGGATCAACGCCTGGATCAAGGGCACCTCGACATAGCCGGTGTTTTCGGCGGCGGCGGCACCGCACAGCGACAAGTTGATGCCGTTGATGCCCTTGGGGTTGCCCTTGGCGACGAGCACGCCGTCGAACACTTTCGAGTAGGTGATGAAGTCGGCCGCCTTGGCGCGCTCCTTGGTGGCATAGATGTCGGAGATGACGATGTCGGCCTGGCCGGCCGCGAGCGTGGTCAGCAGCGCTGCGAACGTCACCGCCTTGTACGTCAGCTTGAAGCCGAGGCATTCGCCGATGGCCTCACCGAGATCGATATCGAAGCCGATGTACTTTGGGATTCTTGGGATCGATGGTCTCATAACCCGGCGTGTGAGGGTTGATGGCGTTGACGAGCGTCTTGCCCTTCCAGTCCGGGTATTTCTCCTGCAGCGCGGTGCAGGCGGCGGGTGCTGCGGCCTGCGCACTCAGCGGTGCGGCAACGACAAGACCGAACGCGATGGCGGCACCGAGCACAAACTTGCGCCGCGGCAATGGTGCGCGCGCCGATCCCCGCCGCGCCCGGGGCCAAACCGATTTGTCCATCTCGCCAGTTCCTCCGAAATGCCATGGCGCCTGCCATGGCCCAATGATCGGGAGGAAGCGTGCGGGAGCGCGCCATGAAAAGCTTGTCCGCGGGCGTACAAAAAATTGGATGGACTGCGCCCGGCATTTGGGCAAACGGCTGCACAAAAACTATTCGCCGCGGCACAGGTCGGCCCCTCCACAGCCTGTCCGCAGCATATCCACAGAGCCGATATCGGGGAATCGCAAGCCGGCCGGGCGACTTGCTGCGCACAAATCCACAAGCTGCTGCGTTCAGCCGCCGGCCTGATCGAACACGCTGCGGCAGGCCTCGCTCAGGCTCGAGCGGTTGCGCCGCAAGCACGATGTGATGGCACGGACGTTGGGGATTTCGCCGGCGCAGAGCCGGTAGACGTCCGACGCGCAGGCCCGGCGCTGTTGGGCCGTCCCCTGCGCGTGCGCGGCCGAGGCGAACAGGGTCAGGAACAGGCCAACCGTCGAGGCGCGCCGCGCCCGGCTCTTCACGCCCGCGAACCGCAAGAACCTCGCCTTCATGACCAGTCTCCTGTCTGCTCCGCTCCGGCCTGCATCGGTCGGTGTGCGAAGGGGTAGGAGAAATAAAGCGCCCAGGATGTGATCTCTTTCACACGGCCGGCACAGCGGAGGAACCTAGGGTCCTCAAGGGACTTTTAGAATTCGCTAACCATTCCGAACCCGATCGCAGGATCGCTAAAATGCGAACGATCGGGTCAATCGGGTAACAAGCCGGCTTTGCGACATTGCGCCGTCCGCGTTCTGCGAGGGTGCGATGAGAAGCGAAGCCGAATTCAACTTGCTGCTGGAAGCCGTCCGGGACGCCATGGTCATTGAAGATTTCGTTGCCGCGCGGGAGGAGGAATTCGTGTCCCGCTCGTGGAGTTTTGACGCAACGCCCAATGCGGCCAATGACAATGACGGCGCCTGGCCCCTCCTGCCGTTTCCCGACGGCTGGTACGCGGCCTGCTGAAGTCGCCTTCTCCGTGCCGAAGCGCCCGCCTCGCGGGCGTCTTGCTTGAGGGCAGCGCCCGGAAACCCGGCGCCGCAACGTCAGGACTTGACGCGATCCTCGCCATCCTGCGTCGCCCGCTCGGATGTGGCCGATGGAAAGATGCTGTCATAGATCGCGCGGGCCTCGCGGATGAGGCGAGCCCGCTCAAGCTCGGTTTTCGGGACAAATCGGACGATATCGCCCACGGGGTGCTCCAGCGCTCGTTGATGAAAGTCGCATCACTTCGCAGATGCGAACTCTATGCCAGCGGGCGTGAATCGGGGGTTTCCAGCACGTCCCGGGCAATCCCGGTGATCGAGCCGCCCTCTCCTCGGCGGACAGCCGCGCACAGCGTCGGCGGAACCCGCGCCGAGATCGAATTTTGCTGAAAAATCAGAGATTTGGAATGGAGGCCACGACCAGAATTGAACTGGTGTACACGGTTTTGCAGACCGTTGCGTAACCACTCCGCCACGTGGCCCCGTAAGGGCGGAGCAATATAGGGGATGCAGGGTTTAGGCAACCGCCTTCGTCCCACTTTCCCGACGCGTTTCAGCGGCTTGATGCCGAATTGAAGCGCTAGGCCTTGGCCGCGCGGAGGTAGCGGCCGAGAATCTCCTCGGTCGTGCCGGCCGCCGTGATCTGCCCCTGCTCCAGCAGGATCGCCCGGTTGCAGGTGCTCTTGATCATTTCGACGTCGTGCGAGGCGAGCACCAGGATGCCGGCGCGGGCGACGATCTCATCTAGCCGCTGCCGCGCCTTCTTGCGGAATTGCTGGTCGCCGACGCCGATCCATTCGTCGAGCAGCACGATCTCGCCCTCGACCGCGGTTGCGACCGCGAAGATCAGGCGCAGCATCATGCCGCTCGAATAGGTGCGCAGCGGCAGATCGAGCCGGTCGCCGAGTTCGGTGAACTCGGCGATCTCGGCGCGCCGCGCATCGATCTCGGCCCGCCGCGCGCCGATCACGAGCCCGCGCCGCATGATGTTCTCGTAGCCGGTGGCTTCCTCGTCGAAGCCGGCCGACAGATCGAACAGCGACAGGCGGCGGCCGAGCACGTCGATGCTCCCCGCCGTCGGATGGTAGATGCCGGCGAGAACCCGCAGCAGCGTGGTCTTGCCGGCGCCATTGGCGCCGATGATGGCGAGGCGGTCGCCAGCGCGGATGTCGAGGTTGACCCCGCTCAGCGCCGTGATGAGGTGCGAGACCGCCGCCTTCCGCCGCAGCGTCACGGCGTTGACGAACCGGCTGCGCAGCGAGCGGTCCCGAAACGACAGCACCGGAAACGTGACCGAGACGTCGCGAAGCACGATGTGGGCCGTGGTGGTCATGCGCGCATCACAGCCAATACGCCACGCGATTGCGGTATTTTGCGTAACAGCCGAGGCCGATGGCGGCCACGGCGATCGCATAGACTGCCCCGAGCAGCCATTGCCCCGCATCGGTCGGCTGCGACAACAGCGGTCGGCGCACGAGATCTAGCAGCGTCGCAAACGGATTGACCCAGGTCAGCCAGTGAAAGTTGGTGCCCCGCGCGCTTTCCTCGGTCCAGATGATCGGCGTGAGAAAGAAGATGAACTGCAGGCCGCTGACGATCGCCGAACCGATGTCGCGAAAACGCGCGCAGAGCATGCCGAGCGCGACCGCCCCGCCGAGCAGCACGAGAAACAGGATCGCAAAGCCGGGCACCGCGAGCAGCATGTTCCAGTGCAGCGGCCAGGGCATCACGACATAGAGCAGCACGACGATCACCAGATGATGCGCGAAGATGAGGACGTTGCGCGCGATCATCTGGAGGACATGAACGATCAGAGGCGCCGGCACCGCCTTGATGAGATGACCTGATACCACGAAGATGTTGGAGCCCTCCTGGAGCGTCGTGGCGATCAGCGTCCAGACGATGAGGCCGATCGCGAAGGACGGCAGGAAGGCAGCGATGTCCTGCTTGAACAGCGCCGCATAGACCGTGCCGACGCTTGCGATCGTCGCAGCGAGAGTCAGCGTGATCCAGAGCGGGCCGATCACGGTCCGCCGGTAGCGCAGCGAAATGTCCATCAGCGCGAGTGTGCCCCAGCGATCGGGCCGCGCTGCCTGTGTCAGGATTTCCTTCGCCGCGAGCTGAATTCGACTGCCCCTTCGGTTGCCGCTCTCCGATGCCGCAGCAGGAAAGCGGATCGCGACCCGTTTCGACGGATGGCCTCAAAATGCCCGCGCTTCGCGGGGCAATCAACCGTACAGATCAAGCGGGGCGAAGTCAGGCTCGTTTGCGCCGCCGGAAGTCGCGCCGACCCTTCGGGGCGGGTTTGGGCGCCAGTTCCGGCATCTCGGCCTGGACCTCGCGGTAGCGTGTCAACAGCCGTTCAAAACTCGCATGCAGCGTGTCGGCGATGTCGGGACGCCGCTCGAGGCCGGCGAGTATCGTCGCCGCGGCCTCGATGGTCGAGAGCCCGTCGCTGCGCGGCTCGCGGCGCAGGCGCCCATAGCGAGAGGGGTGCGCCGGGTTGAGGATCACGCGCTGACACTTCAGCATCCAGGGATTGCGCCACCACAGCGCCTTCGCCTGGCTCCATGTGCCGTCGAGCAGCACCACGCCTTCGAGCTTGCCGAGGATCGCGCGTTGGTTGTCCGCAACCTGGCCCTTGCGGTTGAGCGCGACGATCTCGCCCTCGGCTTCGAGATCGGCGGCGCGTGCCGAGCCGAGATAGAGCACGGCCCAGTGTGAGGCATTCTCGACCGGCCGCCCCAACGCCTTGGACAGGCTCGGCCAGGACAGGCCGACCCGCACCGTGGCATCGGGGAAATGCCTGGCGAGCAGGCGCGCGGTGCCGAGCGCCCTGTCCTGCTCCTGCGGATGCTGGAGGATCAGGAGCGACAGCCGATTTTCAATCGGCGTGACGCTGTCGCAGATGCACAGCGGCATCGGCTTCTGGCAATGCGGGCATTCGGGGATCTGTTCGGCGGCGGCCGTATCTGGCGGGTTCGACATGGGCGCCGCTATACGCTTGATGCGGCGCTTCAACAACCTATTCCGCGGGTGCAGCCATCGGCCGCGGCGCGGACCGCCGCCGCAGGCGGTCGATCAGGAGGTAGATCACGGGCGTGGTGTAGAGCGTCAGGATCTGCGAGACGAACAGGCCGCCGATGATGGTGATACCGAGCGGACGGCGCAGCTCCGTGCCGGGGCCGGTCGCCACCACGAGCGGAATGCCGGCGAACAACGCCGCCATGGTCGTCATCAGGATCGGGCGGAAGCGCGCCTGGCAGGCCTCGAAGATCGCCTCAGCCGAGGACAGGCCGCGCTGGCGTTCGGCGTCGAGCGCGAAATCGACCATCATGATGCCGTTCTTCTTGACGATGCCGATCAAGAGGATGATGCCGACGAAGGCGATCACGGTCAGCGGCGTGTTGGTGAGCTGCAGGGCGAGCAGCGCACCGAGCCCGGCGGAGGGCAACGTTGAGATGATCGTGAGTGGATGGGCAAGACTTTCGTAGAGTACCCCGAGCACGATATACATCGCCACCAGCGCACCGAGGATCAGAAGCGGTTGGCGGCCGCTGGTCTTGGCGAAGTCGCCGGCATTGCCGTCGAAGCTGCCGCGGATGCCCTCCGGCATGTGCAGCTCCTCCACCGCCCGCTGGATGTTCTGCGTCGCCGCCTGGAGCTGCACGTCCGGCAGCAGGTTGAACGACACCGTCGTCGAGGGGAACGACTGCGAGTGATAGACCGCGAGCGCGGCAAGGCCACGCGTCGCGCGCACCACGGCCGACAGCGGCACCTGGGCATCGCCCGCGCCCGCGACATAGATGCGCTCGAGGTTGGAGGGATCGACCTGGAATTTCGGATCGATCTCCAGCACGGTCATGTACTGGTTGCGCTGGGTGTAGATGATCGAGATCTGCCTCTGCGAGAAGGCGTTGTTCAGCGCGTTGTCGATGTCCTGCACCCTGACGCCGAGGGCCGAGGCCTTCTGGCGGTCGATCGCCAAGGTCAGTTGAAGCCCGCCGGGATCGCGGTCGCTGGAGATGTCGGTGATCCCCTCGACGCTCTCCATGCGCTTGGCGACGATCGGCGCCCATTTCTGCAACAGACTGAGGTCGGTGCTGGTCAGCGTGTACTGGTAATCGGAATCGCTCTGGCGCCCGCCGGCGCGGACGTCCTGGGCTGCGAACATGAAGAGACGGATGCCGGGCACGGGGTACAACGCGCGCCTGAGCCGGTCGATCACGACCTGGGTCGAAACGTGCTGGCGCTCCTCAGGCGGCTTCAGACTGATGAACATGGTGCCGCGGTTCGAGGTCGCACCTCCCGGCCCGCCGCCGGTGCCAACCGTCGAGCCGATGCCGGCGACCGCCGGATCCTGCATCACGATGTCGGCGAGACGCTGCTGGAGGCCGAGCATCGACTGGAACGAAATATCTGCCGAGGCGCGCGTCGCACCGATGATGAACCCGGAATCGTCGGTCGGGAAATAGCCCTTGGGGACCTTGATGTAGAGCGTCACGGTGAGGCCGATGGTGGCGAAGAACACCAGCAGCGTCAGCAGCGGGAACTCCAGCACGGTGCGCAAACTACGGGTGTAGAGCGCGACGATGCGCGACAGCGAGCCCTCGATCAGCCGATCGAACAGGGTCGCCGTGCTGGACGTGGTCTGGCGGATGTAATGGGCGCAAATCATCGGCGTCACCGTGAGCGACACCAGCGTCGAAACCAGGATGGCGAAGGTCAGCGTCAGCGAGAATTCGCGCAAGAGGCGGCCGACGATGCCGTCCATGAAGATCAGCGGCGTGAACGCCGCGATCAGCGACAGGCTGATCGAGACCACCGTGAATCCGATCTGCTTGGCGCCCTCCTGCGCGGCCCGGAACGGCCGCATGCCTTGCTCGAGATTGCGGTACATGTTCTCGATCATGACGATGGCGTCGTCGACCACGAAGCCGACCGAGATCGCGAGCGCCATCAGCGAGAGATTGTCGATCGAGAAGCCCGCGAGCCACATGCCGGCGCAGGTGCCGGCCAGCGCCAGCGGCACCGATATGCCGGCCGCGATCGTCGGCGTCAGCCTGCGCAGGAACACGAACACCACGACCATCACCAGGACCGCGGTCGCCAGCAATGTCCATTGCATGTCCATCACGCTGGCGCGGATCGTGCCGGTGCGGTCGACCAGGGTCGAGATCTCGACGCCGGCCGGAATCCATTGCCTGAGCTCGGGGATCAGCGCTTTCACCCTGTCGACGGTGTCGATGACGTTGGCATCACCCTGCTTGGTGATCTGGATCAGCACCGCCGGCTGCTTGTTGAACCAGGCAATCGAGCGCGCGTTGCGGACCGAATCCTCGATGTCGGCGACGTCGGACAGGCGCACGAAATTGCCACCAGAGCTCTTGATGACGATGTCGCGGAACTCTTTCGCCGTGCGCATCTGCTTGTTGAGCGCCAGCGTCTCGCTCTGGCGCTCGCCGTTGAAGATGCCGACGGGACCGAGCGGGTTGGCGTTGACGATCGCGGTCCTGACGTCGTCGGTGGCGATACCGGCGTTCGACAGCGCGACGGGGTTGAGCTGGACCCGCACGGCCGGCTGGTCGGCGCCTGACACCGTGACATCGCCGACACCGGGCACCTGCGAGATGCGCTGCGCCAGCACCGTGTCGGCGACGTCGTAAATTGCGCTGGCGGACAGCGTCTTCGAGGTCAGCGCCAGCACGAAGACGGGCGCGCCGGCGGGATTGGCCTTGCGGAAGCGCGGCAGCGTCGGCAGGTCGCTCGGCAAGTCGATCATCGCGGCGTTGATCGCCGCCTGCACGTCGCGCGCGGCCTTGTCGATGTTGCGCCCGATGTCGAACTGGAGCTGGATGCTGGTCGTGCCGAGCGTCGAGGTCGAAGTGATCTGGTTGACGCCGGCGATCTCGCCCAGCCGCCGCTCCAATGGCGAGGCCACCGTCGCCGCCATCACCGACGGGTCGGCGCCGGGCCGGCTGGCCGAGACGAAGATGGCGGGAAAATCGACGTTCGGGACCGAGGCAACTGGCAGGAACTTGTAGGCGACCACACCCAGAAGGAACAGCCCGATCGACAGCAGCGTGGTTGCGACCGGGCGCCGGATGAAGGGCTCCGAGATCGATACCATCACTGCATCCCCTCGGTCGCGCCCGCAACGGGCGGACCGCCGGATTCTGCCGGCGGCAGCGCCTGCTCGAGCCGGCGGTTGATGCGGTCGAGCGCGAGGTAGATCACGGGCGTGGTGTAGAGCGTCAGGAGCTGGCTCAGCAGCAGGCCGCCGATGATGGAGATGCCGAGCGGAAAGCGCAGCTCGGCGCCGGTGCCACTCTCGATCGCCAGCGGCAGCGCACCGAACAGCGCCGCCAGCGTCGTCATCATGATCGGGCGGAAACGCAGCAGGCATGCCTGCACGATCGCCTCGTGCGGCGACATCCCCCGCCCGCGCTCGGCCTCGAGCGCGAAGTCGATCATCATGATCGCGTTCTTCTTGACGATGCCCATCAGCAGGATGATGCCGATCAGACCTATCACCGAGAGGTCCTGCCCGCACAGGACCAGCGCCAGGATGGCGCCGACGCCGGCCGAGGGCAGCGTCGACAGGATCGTGATCGGGTGGATGTAGCTTTCATAGAGCACGCCGAGCACGATGTAGATCGTGATCACGGCGGCAAGCAGCAGCCAGGGCTGGCCGGCGAGCGCCTTGGCGAATTCGGCAGCATCGCCGGCATAGACGCCGACGATGCTGTTGGGCATGCCGATCCTGGTCTCGATCGTCTTCACGGCCTCGACGGCATCGCCGAGCGCCGCGCCCGGCGCGAGGTTGAAGCTGAGCGACACCGAGGGGAACTGCGCCTGGTGCGAAATCGCGAGCGGCGCAGTGGTGCGCTTCAGCGTCGCCACGGCCGATAGCGGCACCTGGGCGTTGGGCGCGCCGGCGGTGGTGCTCGCAGCGCCCGGCAGATAGAGCTTGGACAGGATCGAGGGATCGCGCTGGTACATCGGCAGCGCTTCCAGCACCACGCGGTACTGGTTGGCCTGGCCGTAGATGGTCGAGATCTGCCGCTGCGCGAAGGCGTCGTTGAGCGTGTCGGTGATGGCCTGGAGGCTGACGCCGAGCTGGCCCGCGCGGGTGCGATCGACGTCGAGTTGCGCCCGCAGACCGCCCTCCTGCGCCTCGGAGGAGACGTCGCGGAACAGGGGATCGCGCCGCATCTCCGCGACGAGCTTGCGCGCCCATTCCGACACCAGCGTCGCATCGGTGCCGGTCAGCGTGTACTGGTATTGCGAGCGGCTCGACTGGGTCGAGATCTGCACGTCCTGCACCGGCTGGAAATAGACGGCCATGCCGGGGATGCCTGATACCCGCTGCTTCAGCCGGGTGATCACCACGCTCACATCGTCGCGCCGTTCCCCGCGCGGTTTCAGCGTCATGACAAGACGCCCGACATTGGTGGTCGGGTTGACCGAGCCCGCGCCAATGACCGAGACCACGCCAGTCACATCAGGGTCGGCCTGGATGGCGTCGGAAACCTCGGCCTGCCGCTTCTGCATCTCCGCGAACGACACGTCGGGCCCCGCCTCCGTCACCGCCGTGATCGAGGCGGTGTCCTGCAGCGGCAGGAAGCCTTTTGGCGCGACGACATAGAGCACCAGAGTCGCTACCAGCGTGGCGAAAGTCACGACCAAGGTGGCGCGCTGGCGTTCCAGCACCCATAGCAGCGTCCGATGATACGCCTCGACGGTGCGGTCGATGAAGCGGCTGATCGCCGCGAGGCCCGGCACCGCCAGCTCCTCATGGGTGTGCTTGAGCAGCCGCGAGCACATCATCGGCGTCAACGTCAGCGAGACCACGGCCGACGTGACGACGGCGATGGTCAAGGTCAGCGCGAATTCGCGGAACATGCGGCCGACGAGACCCGACATGAACAGCAGCGGGATGAACACCGCGATCAGCGAGACCGTCAGCGAGATCACGGTGAAGCCGATTTCGCTGGCGCCCTTGAGCGATGCCTCCATCGGACCATCGCCGTTCTCCATGTGTCGGACGATGTTCTCGATCATGACGATGGCATCGTCGACGACGAAGCCGGTCCCGATCGTGAGCGCCATCAGCGACAGATTGTCGAGGCTGAAGCCGGCAAAATACATGACGCCGAAGCTTGTGATCAACGACAGCGGCAGCGCTACGCCCGCGATCAGGGTGGCGCGTAGCGAGCGCAGGAACAGCAGCACCACCAGCGTCACCAGCACGACGGCAAGGACCAGCGTGAACTGCACGTCGCGCACCGAGGCGCGGATGGTGACGGTACGGTCGGAGACGATCGTGAGGTTCACGCCGGCCGGGATCGCGCGCTGAACTTTTGGGATTTCCGCGCGGATCTGGCTGACGACGTCGATGACGTTGGCGCCGGGCTGGCGCTGGATGTCGATGATGACGGCCGGCGTGCCCTGGTACCAGCCGCCGGTGCGATCGTTCTCCAGGCCGTCGACGATCTGCGCGACATCGGCGATGGTGACCGGGGAGCCGTTGCGGTAGGCGATGATGACGGGCTTGTAGGCGTCGGCCGCGGCGATCTGGTCGTTGGCCGCGATGATGTAGGATTGCTGCGCGCCGTCGAGCGAGCCCTTCGGCCCGGAGACATTGGCACTGGCAATCGCGGCGCGCAGATCTTCCATGGCGATGCCGTAGGCGGCGAGCCGCGCCAGATCAGCCTGGATGCGCACGGCCGGCTTCAGCCCGCCGAGCACCGAGACGCGCCCGACGCCGGATATCTGGCTCAGCCGTTGCGCCAGAAGCGTGTCGGCGATGTCGCTCATCGCCCGCAGCGAAATGGTTTCGGAGCGCAGCGCCAGCGTCATCACCGGCGCGTCCGCCGGATTCACCTTGGCGTAGATCGGAGGATACGGCAGCGTCTTTGGCAAGACGCCGGCCGCCGCGTTGATCGCAGCCTGCACATCCTGGGTGGCGCCGTCGATGTCGCGATTGAGATCGAACTGCAGTGAGATCTGGCTGACGCCGAACGAGCTCGTCGAGTTCATCGCCGAGAGCGACGGGATCTGCCCGAGCTGCCGCTCGAGCGGTGCGGTGATCAGCGAGGCGATCACGTCGGGGCTGGCGCCCGGAAGCTGCGTCGTCACCTGTACGGTCGGGAAATCGACCTGCGGCAGCGCCGAGACCGGCAGCGCGAAATAACCGAGCAGCCCGCCGATCAAGAGCGCGATGCCGAGCAGCGAGGTTGCGATGGGCCGTCGGATGAAGGGTTCGGAAACACCCATGGGATCTGCCTGCCGCGTCAAGCGGCTGTTGTCGGGATCATGGCTGCTTGGCTCCAGATCCCGATGCCCCCGGGCTTGGTGCAGGTCCTGGTGCAGGTCCTGGAGCCGGTCCGGTCTGTCCCTTCTGGTCGCCTTCGCTGTTGCTCCGCTTGGCCCGGAACTCGCCGTCCCTGCCCCGTCCGTCCTTCTGGTCTTCCTTCTGCCCTTCCTTGGCACCGTCCTTCTTCTGAGCGTCAGGCCCCCGCGAGCGCTTGCGCGGCGCGAGATCCGCGGACGGGGTCTGGTCGTCGCGGCCGATGATCACCTTGGAGCCATCGGACAGATTGGCAAAGCCCGTTGTGACGACCTTGTCGCCGGGTGACAGGCCGCTGGCGATCACGGCGTCATGTTCGTTCTGCTGGGTCACCGTGACGGGCTTGGCCGAGGCGACGTTGCCCTCCCCGATGACGTAGCTGAAAGTGCCCATCGGACCGCGCTGCACGGCTGACGTCGGCACCACCAGTGCCTGCATCAGGGTTTCGACCTTGAGGCGGACGTTGACGAACTGGCCCGGCCAAAGCTGGTAGTTGGCGTTGGGAAATTCCGCCTTGAGCTTGAGCGTGCCGGTGGTCTGGTCGACCTGGTTGTCGATGCCGGTGAGCTTGCCGGTGTCGATCACGGTGATGCCGTCATTGCCGAACACGTCGACGGCGAGCGTACCCTTCGCCGCGGCCGCATTGACGCGCATGATCTGTTGCTGCGGCAGGCTGAACCACACCGCGATCGGCTGTAGCTGCGTGATCACGACGAGGCCCGTGATGTCGGAGGCGTGGACGATGTTGCCCTGGTCCACCTGGCGCAGGCCGGCGCGGCCCGAAATCGGCGCCACGATCTTGGTGTAGCTCAGCGTTGCCGCCGCATTGTCGATCGCGGCCTGGTCGGCCTTGACCAGCGCCTCGGTCTGCGCGACCAGGGCACGCTGGGTATCGGCCTGCTGCTTGGAGCCGGCATTGGAGGCGGCGAGCTGCTCATAGCGCGCAAGGTCGATGCGCTGGTTGGCGAGCTGGGCCTGATCCTGGGCCTTCTTGGCCACGGCTTGGTCGTACTGGGCCTGATAGATCGCGGGATCGATCTCGCCGAGCACGTCACCCTTCTTGACGTCCTGTCCCTCGGTGAAGTTGACCGCGATCAGCTTGCCGTCGACCTGCGAGCGCACGGTCACGGTGTTGAGTGCGCGGATCGCGCCGACGCCGTCGAGATAGACCGGAACATCCTGGACCCGCGGGCTCGCCGCCAGCACGGGTACCGGCAGATCGGGCCGCTGGTTGCGGTTGTTGGCCTGCTGCTGGTGCGTGGCGATCCAGCCGAGATAGCCGAGGCCACCAAGGATGGCGAGCGTGACCAAGGTCATGACGAAGCCGCGGCCGCGCGATTTTTTCGCCGTCCCCTCTTCCGCGCCCTGCTTCGTATCCGGCTTAAAGAGCATTGACCGGTTTCTCCATTCGCGGCTCCCAGCCGCCGCCGAGCGCCTGGTACAGGCTGACGACGGCGAGAAGCCGTGCGAGTTGGGCCTGCCACAGCGCGTCTTCCGCCTGGAACAGGGTCAGTTGGGTGTTGAGCACGGTCACGATGTCGGCGGTGCCGGCGCGCAGTTGCTGCTCTGAGAGATCGAAGGCGCGTCGCGAGGCGACAACGACGTCGCGCTGCAATTGCAGCCTGATCGTGGTCTGCTTGATCGAGAACAGTGCGTTGTCGACGTCGGCAAAAGCCTGGACGATGGTCTTGCGGTAAGTCTGGAGCAACTCGTCCTGCCGCGCCTTAGCAAGCTCGAAATTGCCGAGGATCCTGCCACCGTCGAAGATCGGCTGCGTGGCGCTGCCGACGAGTTGGAAGAAGGCGGCGTGCGGCTGGAACAGCGAGACCAGCGCCGCGCTCTGGTAGCCGCCATTGCCGGTGAGCTGGATGGTCGGAAAGAACTGCGCGCGGGCGTTACCGATGTTGGCGGTCGCGGACGCAAGCTGCGCCTCCTGCCGGCGGATGTCCGGCCGCTGCGTCAGCAGCTCCGACGGCAGGCCGGGCGTCACGCGCGGGATCGCGACCCGGTCGAGCGAGCCGCCGTGCACGCGCACGCTCTCCGGCGGGCGCGAGACCAGCACCGCGAGCGCGTTGACGTTCTGGTCCAGCGTCTGGCGCAGCGGCGGCACCAGGGCCTTCTGGTTGGCAAGCACGCTTTCCTGCTGGGCGACGTCGAGATCCGTGCCGGTGCCGGCCTTGCGCCGCTCCCTGACGGCGTCGAGGATGCGCTGGGCGCTGGCGATGTTGCGCTGTGACGTCCTGATGCGATCCTGAGAGGCCAGAACCTGGAAATAGGCGTTGGCAACGGCGGCCAGCGTCGTCAGTGCGACGGTGTCGCGATCGAAGCGGTTGGCGTTGGCCGTTTCCTCGGCCGTTTGCAGCGCGGCGCGGTTCTGGCCCCAGAAGTCGAGCTGATAGCTCGCGCTCAACGAAGCCGAATAGTTGACGACCTCGCGTCCGCCGATGGACAGACCCGAGGAGCTTGCGCCCGAGGTGCGCGAATAGGTTTCCGATCCGCCCGTCGATACGCTGGGCAGCAGCGCGGCGCCCGCCTGCCGCGCCTGGGCGTCAGCCTGGACGATGCGCGAGACGGCGGCGGCGATGTCGAGATTGACGGTCTGCGCCTCTTCCATCAGCTGCGTCAGCTCCGCAGAGCGGAAGCCACGCCACCAATCCAAGGACGGCGGCGCATCGCCCTTGCCCGCGTATTTGTAGTGCGAGGGAACGTCGAGGGCGGGATCGGGAAGGTCCTGGGTCAGCACGCACGCGCCCGAGCCGGCGGCGAGGCACACTACCGCGAGCCAGCGCGCCGCGCGCAGCGTCCTGGATGCAGAACCTACGGACCGCCGCATGGCGATCGCCGGAACATCCTGTGTCACATCCACCCCCCGCCGGGCAGATCAAGCCGCCGCGCAACCGGATTAACCGATTCGCGGCGGGACAATCGGGGGGCTTTGGACAACTCATTCACAACGTGATGCTTTCTACGGAACCTCGATATCGATACTAGCTGGGCGCGGAACAGCGCGACAGTCCCGCAGTTGCGAGATGGCCGCGCCAACGAACCTCGAGCGGATCGATCAAAATGCCGAATGTCCCTGTCTCGCAGAGACTTCTTTCATTCCCAAAACATCGGGAGGCGTGAACAAGCTTACCAAGATTTCATGTGATAATGCTGCCACACCGGCATCGGGGCTTTCCGATCTGGCGGCGGCGCTCCGTGAGGCCTCGGCTCGGTCGCGCCCCCAACATCCACGTCCCCAGATATCGTCCAGACTAGCTCCTGGAAAAATGCGCTCGTGAAGTGGCTGGTGACGACCCTTATCTTCCGTGTCGTGACGGCGTTCAGTCATTTCCTCCTAGTGATGTTCCGCCGCGCAGCCAAGCGCATCAATCGCCGGCCACGCTACACGATAATATCCCTGTTTGGACAGGTGCTTCAGCCGGTTTCGCCGCAGCGCAAAAGCCTTCCCCTTTGCCCTCCCAAGCACTAGGTTCTGGCCAACCAGATCAACCCCTTGATAGCGATTTTCCTGACATGACCATTCGAAACGACGTTGTCGAAGCCATCGGCAACACCCCGCTGATCAAGCTGAAGCGCGCCTCGGAACTGACCGGCTGCAGCATTCTCGGCAAGGCCGAGTTCATGAATCCCGGCCAATCGGTCAAAGACCGCGCCGGCAAATGGATGATCCTGGAGGCCGAGAAACGCGGCGAGCTCAAGCCCGGTGGTCTCGTGGTGGAGGCAACCGCCGGCAATACCGGCATCGGGCTCGCGGTCGTGGCGAGTGCTCGCGGCTACCGCACGCTGATCGTGATCCCGGAGACGCAAAGCCAGGAAAAGAAGGATTTCTTGAAGCTGTGCGGCGCCGAGCTGATCGAAGTGCCCGCCCTGCCCTACGCCAACCCCAACAACTACCAGCATGTCGGCCGCCGACTTGCGGACGAGCTGCGCAAGACCGAGCCCAATGGCGTGCTGTTCGCGGACCAGTGGAACAACCTCGACAACGCCAAGGCGCACTATGAGTCCACGGGGCCCGAGATCTGGGAGCAGACCGGCGGCAAGGTCGACGGCTTCGTCTGCTCGGTCGGCAGCGGCGGCACGCTCGCCGGCACCAGCCGCTATCTGAAAGAGAAGAACAAGAACATCCGCATCGCCTGCGCCGATCCGCACGGCGCCGGTATGTACGAATATTTCAGGACCGGTGATGCCAAGGCAACGCCGGGCGGCTCGATCACGGAAGGCATCGGCCTCAACCGCGCGACCGCGATCGTCGAGACGGCCAAGGTCGACGACTCTTATCTCATTCCCGATGCCGAAGCCGTCAGCGCCATCTACGAGCTGCTCCAGCACGAGGGCCTGTGCCTCGGCGGCTCGACCGGCATCAACATCGTGGGCGCGATGCGTCTCGCCAAGCAGCTCGGGCCCGGCAAGACGGTCGTCACCGTGCTGTGCGATTCCGGCAGCCGCTATCAGTCGAAGCTGTTCAACGCGGATTTCATGCGCGCCAAGAACCTGCCGGTGCCGGAGTGGCTGGAGAAGCGCAGCAACATCAAGCCACCGTTCGTGTGATCGTCACACGCCCCCTGGCGTCAAGGACGCGCGTCCACAAGGACCGCGTGGTCCGGCCTGTCTACGCACCCTCGCCGCGTTCCGAGGCTGCGGCACAACGGTCGCGCCAGAACCGTCGATAACCTTCCTCGACCTTGCGCGTGTAAGTCTCGACGTTGCCGGCCGGCGAAGCTGCGATCCGAGCCGGCAGATCTGCGCGCAACTTTGCCAGATGCGCGGGCTGCGCCGCGTATTTGCATGCGATGGCGACATACCCCTCGTCATCGTCGGCGACCCAGTCACCGAGACCGATTGCAGCCACGATGGAGCCGCCGGCGCGCGACGAGGCGCCGTGGCCGAGCTTGGCGACGACCGGAACGCCCGCATAGAGGGATTCCCAGGTACTGACGCCGCCGTTTTGCGGGAAGGTGTCGAGGGAGATGTCGACGTTAGCAAAGGCCCGCAGATGCTCGGCGCGCTGGGACGAGCCGAGGCACGTGACGTTCTGCTCGGCGATCCCCTGCGCCACGAAACGTGCCAGAAGACCGTCCCGCACCAGCGGATCGTCAAGCAGCGTATGCTTGATGACGATCTTCGATCCGCTGACCTCGCGCATCACCTTCGCCCACACCAGGATGGCATCATCCGAGATCTTGGAGATGCGATTGAAGACGCCGAAGGTCACATGGCCGTTGCGGAGCATCGGAAGCTCCGAAGCGGGCACATCAAGGATGGGATCAGTCGTGATCAGGCACGGCAGATCATGAACCTTTTCGGCCAGCAGGTGGCGGGCGGATTCCGGAATGAAGATCGGGTCCGCGAGCACGTAGTCCATGGTCTGCAGGCCGGTCCCCGTGGCGTGCCCAAAACCCGTGACCTGGATCGGAGCCGGCTTGCGGGCGAACACAGGAAGCCTGTTGCCGGTGGTATGCCCTGATACGTCGATCAGGATATCGACCTTGTCGGCTTCAATGCGATCGGCCAGCTCCTCGTCCGAGAGTTGCGAGGCGTCGACCCAGACGTCCGCCAACGATTTGAATTTGACGGTCATCTCGTCTCGCGTCGGCGAGCACGAATAGCATACGATCTCGAATTGGGCGCGATCGTGATGACGCAGCACCGGTAACAGACCGAACGCCGCCGAGTGATACCAGAACTCGGCGGACACATAACCGACCACGATCCGCCTGTCGGGATCGAACTGCCGGGGTGCGAGCTTCCTTTGCGGCAATCTGGCGCCGATCGCATCCCACCAGGATTTGCGCGCCGCCTGCTGGACCGCGAAATCCGCGTCGGAGAGAAAGTCCAGAAAGTAGATCTTCCGCGCGATCAGGTCCGGCTCGCCCGGCGCGATCGCCAGGGCGGCGTCGAGATGCTCGATCGCGGCTGCGATCTCTCCCTGGTTCGCAAAACAGGCACTCAGCAGCGCGAGCGCGATCGCCGAGCGCGGATTTTCCTCGAGCAGTGCCGTGCAGGCCAGGATCGCCTGCGCGGTATTCCCCATGCTCAGCGAGACTTCCGCCTTCCCCCGCAAGGCCACTTCGAGCCTGGGCGAAAGCGCAAGTGCCGCATCAAAATTCGCGGCCGCCTGCTCCGGCCGCGACAGCGCAAAATTGAGCCGGCCGCGGTGCGCGTGGGCCTTGGCCGAACCGGGCCTGATCGCGAGCGCCGCTGCGAGCGCGGCTTCCGCCTCGTCGTAGTGCTTCAGCTCGATGTTCACCACGCCTTTGCCGACGAGCGCCTCTGCGTGACGCGGCTGAAACAACAGGGCGCGCTCGAAGCTCTGCCTGGCCCGGTCGAACTGGCCCAGCGCCAGCTCGGCGAGGCCACGATTGCAGAGCGCATCGGCATAATCGGGCTTCAGCTTGATCGCGCGATCGTAGAGTTCGATGGCCTGCCCCGGCAGGTTCATCTGGAGCAAGGTATTGCCGAGGCCGGCGAGAGCCGGCGCAAAGTTCGGCTTCAGCGCGATCGCCTTCTCCTGACACGCGCGGGCGGCCTCGAATTTCTGAAGCACGAAGTGCACGGCGGCGAGATTGTTATGGGCCTCGTGCGAACGCGGATCGATCGCGACCGCGCGCTCGAGCAGCTGTTGCGCCTCATCGAGGCGCCCGAGCTGTTGCACGCTAAGGCCGAGGAAATGCGTGGCGTCAAAATGATCCGGAACGGCTTGCACGATCTGGCGGCAGAGCGCCTCGCTCTCCGCATATCTGCCCTGGCCATAGGCGCTCGCCGCGGCGGAGATGATGGCGTCGGCCTGCTTCTTCAACTTCTTCTGCAATCGCGCATTCTTGAATGCGCGCGCGCCGGCGCTGCTCTGCAAGGTGTCTCTCCGGAAGATGGTCTGGGGGCGAGTCTAGCTGATTCGTGCGTCAAGCCGGCCGCTCGGCGGGGCCGGAGTTCCCTCCGGGATATTCCGGGGCTCACCGCAATATCCGGCCGAGGAATCGCTTGGTGCGCTTGCCCCGCCTACGCGACCTCGCCGCATTCCGCGGCGGCAGCGCAATAGTCGCGCCAGAACTGGCGGTAACCTGCTTCGAGCTCGCGCGTGTAGATCTCGACATTGCCGGCGGGCGAGGCTGCGATCTGCGCCGGCAAACCCGCGCGCAACTTCGCCAGATGCTCTGGCTGTGAGGCAAACTTGCGGGCGATCTCGACATAGCCGTCGTCGTCCTCGGCGACCCAGTCACCCAGGCCGACGGCAGCCACGATCGAGGCGCCGGCACGCGAGGAAGCGCCGATACCGAGCTTGGCGACGACGGGAACGCCCTTGTAGAGGGATTCCCAGGTACTGATGCCGCCATTCTGCGGGAACGTGTCGAGGGAAATGTCGATCTTGTCAAAGGCCTTCAGGTGATCGTCGCGCGAGGTGGTGCCGAGGCACGTGATGTCCTCCTCCGCAATGCCCTGCGCGATGAACCGTGCGACCAGGCTATCGCGCAGCAGGGCGTCATCGAGCAAACCGTGCTTGAGGACGATCTTCGATCCCGGCACCTCCCGCATGATGCGCGACCACACACGGATCGCATCGTCCGAGATCTTGTAGATTCGGTTGAACACGCCGAAGGTGACGTAGCCGTTGCGGAGCATCGGCAGCTCGGAGGGTTGCAGATTGGTGACGGGCTCCATCGTGATCAGACACGGTAGATCGTAGATCTTCTCGGCAAACAAATGCCGGACCGATGGCGGAATGAAAATGGGATCGGCGAGCACGTAGTCCATGGTCTGCATGCCCGTGCCGGTCGCGTGTCCGAAGCCGGTGGCCTGGATCGGGGCCGGCTTCCGCGCGAAACACTGCAGCCTGTTGCCGGTCGTGTGGCCCGAAACGTCGATGAGGATGTCGACATTGTCTGCCTGAATGCGGTCGGCGAGTTCGTCGTCCGAAAGCCCCCAGGCGTCAACCCAGACGTCCGCCAGCTCCTTGAACTTGGCCGTGTACTCATCCGCTCCGGGCCAGGAATAGTAGCAGATGATCTCAAACTTGGCGTGATCATGATTGCGTAGCACCGGAAGCAGCGTGAGTCCCGCCGAGTGCTGCCGGAATTCGGCAGCGACATAGCCGACCACGATCCGCTTTTCCGGATCGAGCGGTCGCTTCGGCAGCGTCCGTTGCGGCAGCTTGGAGCCGATCGCATCCCACCAGGATTTTCGCACCGCCTGCTGGACCGTGAAATCGGCCTCGGGCCGGTAGTCCTGCAAGAAGATTTTCCCCCTGATTGCATCCCCGTAGTCCGGCCGGACCGCCAACGCGCGATCGAGATATTCGATCGCAGTGTCCATCTCTCCCTGGGTCGAGAAGGCGAAGCCCATCAGCGCCAATCCGATTTCGGAGCGCGGATTTTGCTCGATCAAGGCCGTTGCGGCCGCGATCGCCGGCGCGGTCTTTCCCATGACGAGGCAGACCTGCGCCTTCCCTCGTAGGGCGAGTTCGAGCTTGGGCGAAACCGCGAGCGCCGCCTCGAAATCCGCAAGCGCCGGCTCCAGGCGCTGCAGCTCGTAGCTGAGCCGTCCCCGCTGGGCCAAAATCCTCGGCGCGCCGGGCTTGATCGCCAGCGCCATGGCAAACTTGGCTGCGGCTTCTTCGTGGTGCCGGAGCTCCATGCTGACCATGCCGCTGCCGACGACGGCCTCCGCGTGACGCGGCTGGAACAGCAGGGCGCGATCGAAACTTTCCTTGGCGCGCTCGACCTGTCCAAGCAATATCTCGACCATGCCGCGATTGCAGAACGCATCGGCGTAGTCCGGCTTCAATTTGATGGCGCGCTCGTGCAGCTCGATCGCCTGCCCGTATAGCCCGAGATGCATCAGCGTGTTGCCGAGATTGGTCAGCGCGACCACGAAATTCGGCTTCAGCGCGATCGCCCTCTCCTGGCACCGCCGCGCCTCCTGGTAATTGCCGAGGTCGAAATGCACGGTCGCGAGGTTGTTATGGGCATCGTGCGAGCGCGGATCGAGTGCGATCACGCGCTCGAGCAGCTGCTGCGCCTCTTCGAGGCGGCGGCCGTCGTGGGCACACATGCCGAGCAGGTGCGTGGCATCGACATGATCCGGAAGGGCCTTCAGGATCTCGCGGCACAGCGCCTCGGTCTCGGCATACCGGCCCTGACCATAGGCGTTCGCCGCAGCGGCGATGACGGCGTCGGCCTGCTTCATCAATTTCTTCTGCAATCGCGCGTTCTGGAATGCGCGCGCGCCGCCGCCGCTGTTCTGCAAGCTGTCTCTCCGGAGGATGCCCTGGGCAGAGTCTAGCTGATTCGCGCGCCCGGCCGGCCGGTCACCGGACCAGCATCACCCCCGGGATCTCCCGGGGGCCCCGGACCTGCCTACGCCACCTCGCCGCCTGCCGCGGCGGCACAATGATCGTGCCAGAACCGGCGATAGGCCGCTTCGACCTCACGCGTGTAGAGTTCGACGTTGCCGGCAGGCGAGGCTGCGATCCGAGCCGGCAGACCGGCGCGCAACTTCGCCAGATGGGCGGGCTGCGCCGCGTATTTGCATGCGATCGCGGCATACCCCTCATCATCGTCGGCGACCCACTCGCCGAGGCCGACGGCCGCCACGATGGAGCCACCGGCGCGCGACGAGGCGCCGTTGCCGAGCTTGGCGACGACCGGAACGCCCGCATAGAGGGATTCCCAGGTGCTGATGCCGCCATTTTGCGGGAAGGTATCGAGGGATATGTCGACTTTCGCAAAAGCCAGCAGATGCTCGTGGCGCGAGGTCGAGCCGAGGCAGGTGATATTCTCTTCGGCAATGCCCTGGGCCAGGAACCGCGCGATGAGGCCGTCGCGCAGCAAGGGATCGTCGAGCAGGCCATGCTTGACGACGATCTTCGAGCCCGCGACCTCACGCATCACTTTCGACCACACCCGGATTGCCTCATCCGATATCTTGTAGATGCGGTTGAACACGCCGAAGGTCACATGGCCGTTCCGGAGCATGGGAAGCTCCGAAGGCGGCACATCCAGGATCGGATCGATCGTGATCAGGCACGGCAGATCATGAACCTTTTCGGCCAGCAGATGGCGCTCCGATTGAGGAATGAAGATCGGATCCGCGAGCACGTAGTCCATGGTCTGAAGGCCGGTCCCCGTGGCGTGCCCAAAACCCGTGACCTGGATCGGGGCTGGCTTCCGGGCGAAGACAGGGAGCCTGTTGCCTGCCGTGTGCCCCGACACGTCGATCAGAATATCGATCTTGTCGGCCTGGATCCGATCGGCCAGTTCGTCGTCCGAAAGCTGCGCGGCGTCGACCCAAACGTCGGCGAGAGGCTTGAATCTTTCGGTGATCTCGTCCTGCAACGGCCAGCAGGAATAGCAGACGATCTCGAACCTCGTGCGATCATGACGGCGCAGCACCGGTAGCAGGGCGAACGCTGCCGAATGGTTCCTGAACTCCGACGCGACATAGCCGACCACGATTCGCCTGTCCGGATCGAGCTGCCGGGGTGGCAATGTCCGTTGCGGCAGTCTGGCACCGATCGCATCCCACCAGGATTTTCGCGCGGCCTGCTGGACCGCGAAACCGGCCTCCGGCAGATAATCCAGGATGAAGATCTTGCGTGCGATGGCATCGGCATAATCCGGCGAGATCTCGAGCGCCGCGTCGAGATGCGCGAGCGCCGTCGCGACGTCTCCCTGGTTCGCATAGCAGGCGCCGAGCAGCACGATCGCGTAATCGGACCGCGGATTGTCCTCGAGCAGGGTCTTGACGGCGGCAATCGCCTGGGTCGTGTTCCCCAACAGAAGATTGACTTGCGCTTTCCCGCGCAACGCAAGCTCGAGCCGAGGCGCTTGCACCAGCGCCGCATCGAAGTCCACGGCCGCCTGCTCCAGCCGGTACAGATCGAAATTGAGCCGGCCGCGCTGCGCCAGGATCCTCGGTGAACCCGGCTTGATCGCGAGGCCCGCTGCGAGGGCGGCTTCAGCCTCCGAATAGTGCCGGAGCTCGATACACACCATGCCCTTGCCGGCCAGCGCTTCGGCGTGCCGCGGCTGAAACAGGAGGGCGCGATCGAAACTCTCCTTGGCGGGCGCGAACCGGCCGATCATCAGCTCCGCCATGCCACGATTGCAGAATGCGTCGGCATAGTCCGGTCGCAACCTGATCGCGCGTTCGTGCAGCCCGATCGCCTGCTCGCCGAGACCGACGTTCAGCAGCGTATTGCCGAGATTGGTCAGGGTGATCGGACAATTCGGCTTCAGCGCAATGGCCTTCTCCTGGCATGCGCGGGCGTCCTGGAATTTCTGCAGATCGAAATACACGGCCCCGAGATTGCCATGGGCGTCGGGCGAGCGCGGATCGAGCGCAATCGCGCGCTCGAACAGCTGTTGCGCCTCCTCGAGCCGGCCGCACTCATAGGCGCGCAGGCCGAGCAGGTGCGTGGCATGGAAATGATCCGGAACCTCTTTCAATATCTCGCGGCAGAGCGTCTCGGCCTCCGCAAATCTGCCCTGGCCGAGCGCTTCGATCGCGAAAGACAGGACGGCGTCCGCCTGCTTCCTCAATTTCTTCGCTAGTCGTGCATTCTGGTAGGCGCGCGCGCCGACACTGCTCTGCAAGGTCTCTCCTCCGGAGGATGGGCCGAAAAGACGCAAAGCTGATTCGGATGGTGCCAAGCTGGCGGTCCGGTCAGACCGGCGAGGCCACCGGGTTGCGGGCGGTCACCGCAAAATCTGGCTCAGGAACAGTTTTGTGCGGGCGTGCCGAGGCGCAGCAAAGAACTCGTTCGGGGTGTTGGCCTCGATGATCTGCCCGGCGTCCATGAACACCACGCGATTGGCGACCTCACGGGCAAAGCCCATTTCGTGGGTGACGACCAGCATGGTCATGCCCTCTCCGGCGAGGTCCACCATGGTATCCAGCACCTCCTTGACCATCTCGGGGTCGAGTGCCGATGTGGGCTCGTCGAACAGCATGACCTTCGGGTTCATCGTCAAGGCCCGCGCGATCGCGACGCGCTGCTGCTGGCCGCCGGACATCTGCCCCGGAAACTTGTTGGCCTGGTGCGGGATCTTGACCCGCTCCAGGAACTTCATCGCGGTCTCCTCGGCGTCCTTCTTCGGAATGTTACGCACCCAGATCGGCGCCAGCGTGCAATTGTCCAGCACGGTCAGGTGCGGGAATAGATTGAAGCTCTGGAACACCATGCCGACTTCGCGGCGCACGGCGTCGACGTGCTTGAGGTTGGGCCCGAGCTCGATCCCGTCCACGACGATCTCGCCCTCCTGGAATTCCTCGAGCGCGTTGATGCAGCGGATCAGCGTCGACTTGCCGGAGCCAGAGGGCCCGCAGATCACGATGCGCTCGCCCTTCTCGACGGCGAGGTCGATGTCGCGCAGCACGTGAAAATCGCCGTACCATTTGTTGAGGCCGGAAATCCTGACGATGGGGTCAGACATGATGGGCTCGATCAGTTGCGGCGGTGGGCATTGAGACGATGCTCGACGAACAGCGAATAGCGCGACATTCCAAAGCAGAAGATGAAGTAGATGATCCCCGCAAAGGCGAAGCCGGTGAACGCGGTCGAAGGCGTCGACCATTTCGGATCCGAGAACGAAGCCCGTAACGAGCCCAACAGGTCGAACAGCGCCACGATCGAGACCAGCGAAGTGTCCTTGAACAGCGAGATGAAGCTGTTGACGAGGTTCGGAATGACGTGACGCAGCGCCTGCGGCAGCACGATCAGCGAGGTCGTCTTCCACCAGGACAGTCCCAGGGCTGCGGCCGCCTCGCCCTGCCCGCGCGGGATCGCGGCGAGCCCGCCGCGGACGTTCTCAGCCTGGTAGGCGCCCGTGAACAGCGAAATGCCGATCAACGCGCGGACGAGACCGTCGACGGTGAAATTGCCCGGCAGGAACAGCGGCAGCATGTAGGTGGCGAAGAACAGCACGGTGATCAGCGGCACGCCGCGCCAGAATTCGATGAAGGCGATCGAGAAGATCCGGATCAGCGGAATGGTGGAGCGACGGCCGAGCGCCAGCGCGATGCCGATCGGCAGCGAGGTGACGATGCCGGTGACGGAGACCACCAGCGTCACCAAGAGGCCGCCCCACAGATTTGTTGCCACAATGGGCAATCCGCCGTGATCGAGCCCCATCAACTTGATGACGGCGGCGATGGCGATGAAGGTGGCGACGCTCGATCCGAGCGCGCGCCATCCGGTGCGAATGCCGCCGCCGAGAACGAAGGCGATCAGCGAGACGACCGCGGCCGTGATGGTGAAATCAGTCCAGACCGATTGGCCCGTTGCCTGGAGCTGGTCACGCAGCAGGGTCAACGGAAAGATCAGCCAATAGATCACCGTGCCGACCAGCACGATGAAATTGCCGAGGATCCAGAAGAGCGGTGCGATGGCCGAGGTCTTGCTGAGATTGAGGAGAGCCTGTCCGGCGTTGACGATGCTCTCGTCGAACAGCTGCAGCAGGTCGGCCGTCCAGCTCAGGCCGAAGCCCTTGATGCCGCCGCCGTGCAGCAGGAAGAACGCGACCACCGGAAACGCGATGAAGAACAGGCTGGCATTCAGCCCCTTCGCCGGCAGGCGCGGCACGAGCAGCGGTACCAGCAGAACCGCAGCCAGGATGAACGAGAGATTGACCCGCCAGCGCTCGGCCTCGGGATAGAAACCGTAGATCAATTGCGGCAGCTTGGCCTGGATGTAGGGCCAGCAGGCGCCGACCACAAAGCCGGCGTTCTCCGTGAGGCATGCCGTGCGGTCCTTGCCACTCCACACCGCATCCACCATCAGGAACCTGACGGAGGGAACGATGGTGAACCACAGCAGCAGGGCGCCCACGATCGTGAGCAGGATGTTGGTCGGCGAGTTGAACAGGCGCGTCCGCATCAGCCCGACGAAGCCCGTGGTCTTCACCGGCGCCGGACGCTCGGCGAGGAGGTCCTGGCGGACGAAGCTGCTCGAGGCGATATCACTCATGCGCCCAGACTCCGGCTGACGCGCCATCCATAGACGCTCATGACAGCGCTGGTGAGCAGTGAGATCAGGAGATAGATGCCCATCGTCATGGCGATGATCTCGATCGCCTGCCCGGTCTGGCTCAGCGACGTGCCGGCGAACACGGAGACGAGGTCAGGATAGCCGATCGCGACCGCCAGCGACGAGTTCTTGGTGAGATTGAGGTACTGGTTGGTCAGCGGCGGCACGATGACGCGCATGGCCTGCGGCACGACGATCAGCCGGAGCGTGGTGCCGCGGCTGAGGCCCAGCGAGGCCCCCGCCTCCATCTGCCCCTTGTGGACGGACAGGATGCCGGCGCGCACGATCTCGGCGATGAAGGCGGCCGTATAGGTCGCCAGCGCCAGCGTCAGCGCCACGAACTCCGGGATGATGCGAGATCCACCGGCGAAATTGAAACCCTTCAGCTGCGGCAGCTCGAAGGTGAACGGCAAACCTGATACCAGCACCGTGGCGAGCGGCAGACCAAACAGCAGGCCCAAGACATAGGGCCAGATCCGGATCACCTGCCCCCGCTGAAACAGCGCGCGACGGGCATAGAAGCGCAAGGCCAGTGCCCCGACGATGCCGAGCGCCAACATCGCCATGAACGGCTCGAGGCCGCTCTGGCCGATCGGGCTGGGAATGACGAGGCCGCGATTGCTGATGAAGGCAACGCCGAACAGTGAAATGCTCTGCCGCGGATTGGGCAAGGCCGCGAGCACCGCGAGGTACCAGAACAGGATCTGGAACAGCAGCGGCAGGTTGCGGATGATCTCGACATAGATCTCGCCCACGCGCGCCAACAGCCAATTGGGCGACAGCCGGCAGAGCGCGACGATGAAGCCGATCAACGTGGCGAAGACGATGCCCACCGCCGAGACCACGAGCGTGTTGAGCAGACCGACCACGAAGACGCGCAGGAACGTGTCCGAGCCGGTATAGGAGATCAGCGTCTGATTGACGTCGAAGCCGGCATTGTTCCTGAGGAAGCCGAAGCCGGCGGCGATGTGCTGGTTCTCGAGATTGGCGCGGGCGTTGGAGACGATCTCGTAGCCGATCCAGCCCAGGATCGCCGCGAAGGCAAACTGGACGGCGACGCCGTTCCAGCCTGCCTTGCCGCCCAGAATGCGCCTGATCTTCAGCGCGATCTGGGGCGGCGGTTTTCGGGCCCCGGAGCTCATGCCGCTGCCACCGGATCAGGAGCGATCAGCGGATCGGCGGCGCGTATTGGAGACCGCCCTTATTCCAGAGATTGTTGAGACCGCGATTGATGGCGAGCGGCGAGCCCGCGCCGACATTGCGATCGAACACTTCGCCGTAATTGCCGACCGCTTTCACGATCCGCACCACCCAGTCCTTGGTCAGGCCGAGCTGTTCGCCGAAATTGCCGTCGCTGCCGAGCACGCGCTTCATTTCGGGGTTTTCCAGCTTCGCTTTCTCGTCGACGTTCTTCGAGCTCACACCGAGCTCCTCGGCGGTGATCATCGCGAACAGCGTCCACTTCACGATGTCAAACCACTGGTCGTCGCCGTGGCGCACCATCGGGCCGAGCGGTTCCTTCGAGATGATCTCGGGGAGCACCATGTGGTCGTTGGGATTGGCGAGCTTCAGCCGATTGGCGTAGAGGCCCGACTGGTCGGTGGTGAAGACGTCGCAGCGCCCGGCTTCATAGGCCTTGACCGTTTCGTCGTTGGTGCCGAACGCGATCACCTCGTACTTCATGTTGTTGGCCTTGAAGTAGTCGGCGAGATTCTGCTCCGTGGTGGTGCCGGTCTGCACACAGACCGAAGCGCTGTTGAGCTCGAGCGCCGAATTCACCTTGAGCGACTTCTTCACCATGAAGCCCTGCCCGTCATAATAGGTCACGCCCGTGAAGTTGGCGCCGAGTGAGGTGTCACGCGAGATGGTCCAGGTCGTGTTGCGCGAGAGCACGTCGATTTCGCCGGATTGCAGCGCGGTGAAGCGGTCCTTGGCGGACAGCGGCACATATTTGACCTTGCTCGCATCGTTGAAGATCGCCCCGGCGATGGCACGGCAAACATCGACGTCGAGGCCGGTCCAGTTGCCCTTGTCGTCGGGCGAGGAGAATCCCGGCAGGCCCTGGCTGACGCCGCAGGACAACATGCCCCGATCCTTGATGGTCTTGAGCGTTTGGGCGCCGGCGGATTGGGCGGTCAGACCGGCGGCGAGAGCAAGGGTGAGAGCCAGGGTTACGCGTTTCATGGGCTTTGGGCCTTTCAAAGTCGTATCAAGGATCAAGGAACGTTGTCTCAGGATCATCCCTGCCGGGGCCAGGCGTATCAAGACCAGCCCTTGCAAGAGTCATGCTGGAAAACTTGCCGAACACCCGCCGATCCCGGGAGGCCAACACCTTAATCCCCGCCGCAGGCGCCCGCCCTGATGGCTGTGACGCAAAGTCCGGTCAGGCGATGGATCGAAGGTCGCGGCAGGCCCCTCAACATGCGGCGACTGAATAGCACCTGCGCATTGGAGAGCGGCTGGCGTGCCGGGTCAAGGGGTTGACGGGACTCTTCTGTGTTCTGTTATTAACGACAGCGGCCTTTCGGCCGGCCCATCAGGCGCCAAGCCCGAGCGGAAACGCGGTTTTGAAAGCAGACGCATGGATTCCTCGCACCCTCAAGAGCAGCACGCCGAGACCCGGCTGGTCACCTCCGGCCGCGACACCAAGGCGCAGAAGGGGTTCGTCAATCCGCCGGTCTTTCACGGCTCGACCGTGCTCTACCCGACCGCCGAGGACCTTCACGCCCATCGCGGCGAGTTCACCTATGGCCGCCACGGTTCCCCTACCACCAAGGCGTTCCAGGAGACGCTGATGGCGCTGGAGGGGCCGCAATGCGCCGGCGTCGGCATCGTCCCGTCGGGGCTGTCGGCGATCTCCACCACCCTGCTCTCGGTGCTGAAGACCGGGGACCATCTCCTGGTCTGCGACAACGTCTATCGGCCGTCACGCAATTTCTGCAACGGCATGCTCGCACGCTATGGCGTCGAAACCACCTATTTCGACCCGATGATAGGTGCCGGCATTGAAAAACTGTTCAAGCCGAACACCCGCGCGGTGCTGGTGGAAGCGCCGGGCTCGCAATCGTTCGAGATGCCCGACATCCGCGCCATCGCCGAGGTTGCGCATGCGCGCGATGCGCTCGTCATCGACGACAACACCTGGGCAACCCCGCTCTATCACCGCTCGCTCGACCAAGGTGTCGACATCAGCATGCAGGCGGCCACCAAATATATCGGCGGCCATTCCGACATCATGTTCGGCACCATCTCGGCCAATGCCAAGGCCTGGCCGATGGTCGCCGAGGGCATCCGCCTGCTCGGCGTCTGTGCCGGTCCCGACGATGTTTTCCTCGCGCTGCGCGGCCTGCGCACCCTGTCGGTCCGGTTGGCGCAGCATCATCGCTCCGGGCTCGACATGGCGCGCTGGCTCGCAGGCCGGCCCGAGGTCGCACGCGTGCTGCATCCGGGCTTGGAGACCGATCCCGGTCACGCCATCTGGAAGCGCGACTTCACCGGCGCTTCAGGCCTGTTCAGTATCGTGCTGAAGCCGGCGCCGCAGAAGGCCGTCGACACCATGCTCAACACACTCAAGCTGTTCGGCATGGGCTTTTCATGGGGCGGCTTCGAGAGCCTTGCGATTCCCTTCGACTGCGATGGCTATCGCACCGCGACCAAGTGGTCGCCGGGCGGCCCTACCCTGCGGCTGCATATCGGACTGGAAAGCGTCGACGATCTCAAGGCAGATCTCGATCGCGGCTTCGCTGCCCTCAAGGCGGCAATGTGAGCCTGCGCGCGAAGCACCGCGCCCACGGATGTGGCATCGCTCCCCTAGGAACGTGCCCGTGTCGCAAACGTTAACGCCGATGCGCCAACAAAGGGTTTGAAGCTCAAGCATTTGGCGCTAGCCTCACCAATCGACTCCAATCCGGACACGGAGCATGGGAACGTTGGTTCTGCTCGATCTGATGGGCGGCGTTGCGCTGTTGTTGTGGGGCCTGCACATGGTCCACAGCGGGATTTTGCGCGCCTTCGGTCCCGACCTCAGGCGTCTGCTCGGCAAGGCGCTGAGCAACCGCATGAGTGCTTTCGCTGCCGGCCTCGGCCTCACCGCGCTACTCCAGAGCAGCACGGCGACAGCCTTGATCACGTCTTCGTTCGCAGCCGAGGGTCTCGTCAGCCTCGCCGCCGCGCTCGCCATCATGCTCGGTGCCAATGTCGGCACGACGCTGATCGTGCAGGTGCTGTCGTTCAACATCGCAGCCGTCGCGCCGGTGCTGTTCGTGCTCGGCCTCGTCGCCTTCCGCTCCGGCCCGCGCTCGCGGATCAAGGACATCGGCCGCGTCTGCATCGGCCTGGGCCTGATGCTGCTCTCGCTGCACATCCTGCTCGACACGCTGGCGCCGGCGGAGAACGCACCGGGCGTCCGGATCGTGATGTCGGCCATTACGGGCGATCCAGTCCTGTGCATCGTCATCGCGGCCCTCGTCACCTGGGCCGTGCATTCGAGCGTCGCCAGCGTGCTGCTGATCATGTCGCTGGCCTATTCGCAGTTCATCACTCCATATGCAGCGCTGGCGCTGGTGCTCGGGGCCAATCTCGGCAGTGCCATCAATCCCGTGTTCGAGGGCGCCAGGCGTGACGATCCCGCGAGCTATCGCCTGCCGGTCGGCAATCTCGTCAACCGCGTGATCGGCATTGCGCTGGTCCTGCCCTTCCTGGGCGCGATCGCCGAGCACATGCACGCCTGGCAGCCCGATCTCGCCAGGATGACGGCGGCATTCCACATCGCCTTCAACGTCGGCACCGCCGTCATCTTCATCGGCCTGCTCGACACCATGTCGCGCCTGTTGACGCGCTTCTTGCCCGATCGTGTGCAGGAGGCTGACCCGGCCCGCCCGCGCTATCTCGACGAGACCGCGCTGGAGACACCGTCACTGGCGCTCGCCGACGCCTCGCGCGAGACCTTGCGGATGGGCGACCTCGTCGAGGTCATGCTGCGCAAGGTGATGGCGGCGATGATGACGGGCGACCGTGCGCTGGTCGACCAGGTCACCAAGATGGATAATCTCGTCGACGGTCTCGACGAGGCCATCAAGCTCTACGTGACCAAGCTGATGCGGGGCAGCCTCGACGAGAGCGAAGGACGGCGCGCGATGGAGATCATCTCCTTCGCCATCAATCTCGAACATATTGGCGACATCATCGACAAGAGCCTGAGCGAACTCGCCACCAAGAAGATCAAGCGGCGCTTCCAGTTCTCGGCGGAAGGGGCGGACGAGCTTGCCGCCTTCCACAAGCGTACGATGGACTCCCTGCGGATCGCCTTCGGCGTCTTCATGTCGGGCGACGCCAACGAGGCGCGCAAGCTGCTGGTGGAGAAAACCGCGCTACGCAACACCGAGCTTGCCGCGGTCGAGCGGCATCTCGACCGCCTGCGCGAGGGCCGCCCCGAAACCATCGAAACGACGTCGCTGCATCTGGATGTGCTGCGCGACCTCAGGCGCATCCACTCGCACATCTGCTCGGTCGCCTATCCCGTGCTGGATGCGGCCGGCGAGCCTTATCGCCGGACCGAGGCGGAGGCGGCTGCCCTGCCCGCCTCAGGCGCGGCATCGGCAGTGCCGCGCTAAGCGGCCAGGCGTCGACTGAAGTCGGCACGACAGGGTGCCCGACGATCAGGCCGGTTGGGCGCGTGGGCGCACCTGCGTCATGGCCACGCCCGAGATCGCGAGCAGCCCGCCGGCGATCAGCTTTGGGCTTATTCGCTCGTCAAGGAAGATGACGCTTGAAGTCAATGCGAACACGGGCAGCAGCAGACCGAAGGGCGCGACGCGCACCATCGAGCAACGGGCGATGAGCCAGAACCAAAGGCCAAACCCAACAATTCCGCCGATGAAGATTGTGTAGGCGAGCGCCAGCCAGCCACGTTCGTCTGCCGTGACAAGACTCGCCATTTGTCCGGATTCGAGCAGCAACGACATCAGCATGACCTGCGGCACCGTGAGCAGCGACGACCAGCCCATCAGCATCAGGGGATCAAAAGGGCCATAACGCTTCGTCAAGACGTTGGACACCGCAAATGCAAAAGCTGCCCCGACCACAAGCAGCAGCGGAAGCGCGTTTGCCGACACGCCAGGGCCCGTTGCCAGCACGACCACACCGATGAAGGCAAGTACCACGCCAGCGGACGTAGTTAGAGACGGCCTCTCCGCGAGCAGCGGCCAAGCCAACAAGACGGTGAAAGGTGGGGCGAGTTGATATGCGACGGCTGACATGCTTCCCGACCCGAGCCCGAGACCAACGTAGAACAGGCCGAAGTTCAATCCACCAAGGAAAAGCGAAATGGCTGCGACAGGTCCGAGCTGCCTGCGCCTCGGCCGTTCGACGAACGGAACGAGCAAAACCGCGATTGCGAGGAAGCGCAGCGCGAGGAAGAAGAGAGGCGGAAACTCCCCCACGCCCACTTTGATAACCACGAACTGATAACCCCAGAGCAGAGGAACGACCACCGCGCAGACAATCTGCATGGCAGACATGGCATCGCTATTTTCACGACCATTTGGTCCAGATATAGGCCTGCGCAAGGGGGAAACGTCCATGGTGTGTCTACCTGATGAAGCGGTCGAGAAGAGCGTCGACGGTGGCTTGCGAAACGATCCGTGTCGGCGCCGTCTTACCGACCACCCGCAAGCCCTCGACGAAACAGACGAGAATTCGCGCGGCACTCGAAGGCTCGACACCATCGGCCAGCTGGCCCGCTGCCTTCGCACGGGAAAATGCACCAGTCACCCGAGCCTCCATGGCTTTGAAAAAGCTCTCGATGCGACGATCAACCTCGACGTCACGGCCAGCCAGTTCCATGGCCGTGGCTACCAGCAGGCATCCGCGCCGACCATTGGCACCGCTGTTGCGGTCGACGTAGCCGGCAAGGTAGGCCCTTAGGCCCTCGACCGGCTCTCTGCGGTGGTCGAGTTCGGTATCCATCCGCGTCAAGGCAATGGCAATGTAGCGATCGAGCGCGCGCAAGAAAAGCGAGTGCTTGTCACCAAAAGCGGCGTAAAGGCTGCCACGCGAGAGTTTCGTTGCACGCAGCAGGTCCGGCAGCGCCGTGGCGTGATAGCCGAGCGACCAGAATACATTCATCGCGCGTTCGACAGCGGCTTCCGTGTCGAAACTCCTGGGGCGGCCACGGGGCAGCTGCACTGGTGCGAGGCGAGGCATAGGAATATATAAACCAATCGGTCTTGAAATAGCAAGGGTCGATTAGGTCACATATCGCTCTGTCGTAGGAGAAGTCCCGAAGGCTGGTTTGGATTCAGCGCCTAGGTCTTCGACGCTTTGCCGCGGTTCTTCCAGATCAGCATGATGTTGCGGATATAGATGACGGTCGCGAGCGATTGTCCGAGGATGATGACCGGCTCGCGCTTCACGACGCCGTAAACCAGCGTCATCAGCCCGCCGCCCATCGAGCAGAACCAGAACGCCATCGGCACCACGCTGTTGCCGGCGCGCTCGCTGGCGATCCACTGCACCAAAAAGCGCGCGGTGAAGAACAGCTGCGCGACGAGGCCGAAGGCCAGCCAGAAATCGAACTTGGCGACGAACACGTCGTAGAGATAGTTGCTCAGCGCCTGACCGTATTGGATGATCATGCGCTCACCTCAGTCACTTCGGGTGTCGGCTTCTTGCGGCGGATCAGCCACCACACGCCGGCGAGATCCATGATGCCGATCCACAGCCGGTCGAAGAATCCGTAGTTCGACACGCCGGAATGGCGCGGCCGGTCGATCACGTCGACATAGGCGATGTCATAGCCTTCGCGGCGGACCAGCGCCGGCAGGAAGCGATGCAGCCCGTCGAAATAGGGCAGCATCAGAAACACGTCGCGCCGGAACGCCTTCAACCCGCAGCCGGTGTCGCGCGTGCCGTCTTTCAGGATGGCGTTGCGAACGCCGTTCGCCACGCGCGACTGAAGCTTTTTGAAGCCAGTGTCCTTGCGCCCGATCCGCTGCCCGGCGGCGAGGCCGACGCGCCCTGCTCCCTTCTCGACCGCAGCGATCAGATCGGGCAGGAAGGCCGGATTGTTCTGGCCGTCGCCATCGAGCGTTGCCACGATCATCCCGCGCGCCGCGCGCACGCCGCTGCGCACCGCCGCGGATTGGCCGCCTGATCTGGCATGGCGGAGCTGGCGCAGATTGTCCCGCCGCGCCATGAGCGCCGTGAGCCGTTCGCCGGTCGCATCGGTGGAGCCGTCGTTGACGTAGATGATCTCATAGGCCCAGCGGCCGTCGAGCGCGGCACCGATCTCCGCGATCAGCGGCGCGATGTTGTCGGCTTCGTTGCGCACGGGAACGACGATGGAAACCGATGGCTGGGACGTCGACAAGATCAAGGCTCGTGGGTTGGATTGGCCTCTTGGGGAACCAGTACCCCGACAGGCAGCCGCTTTTATGGGGCGGATGCCCCGCGGGCAACCCTTTTGAGGCGTCCCGAGACCGCCCCCGCAAGAGGCACGATGGTGCCGTCCGCGCGGATGGCAAAGCCCAGCCTTCGGGCCGCAAACCAGTAGCGGACCGCCATGGCGCCGACCGTGCCGACCAAGGCGCCGGCCACGACGTCGCTCGGATGATGGGCAAGCAGCACCAGGCGCGTCAGCAGGATCACGATTGCGTAAGTGAACATGAACACGCGCAGACGCGGCCACAATGCCGAGACGGCAAACGCCAGGGCGAACGCCGCCACGGCATGACCCGACGGCAGGCTCGCATAAGCCCCCGTCCCCTCGAACGGCACGAAGTTGAACGGATTGGCCTTGCCGCCGACGAACGGACGGCCGCGGCCGATGAGGAATTTCAGGATCTCGGCGACGAATGCCGACACGGCAATCGACAGAAACACAAATTGCAGCCGCGTGCCCAGTCCCAGCAGCAGCGCGCGGCGCGTCCCGTGCAGCCCCGCCGCAACGAACGCCAGAACCACCAGCGCAGCTCCCAGCACCGACAGCAAATACTCGTCCTTGCCGAAATCGGTCAGGATGCGGATGGGCCACAGTGCCGGTGTGCCGCGCGCAGGCATCAGCTGGATCTCGGTCTGGTCGAACGCGACCATCAGAACGATGACCAGGGCCGCGCCTGCTGCGCTGAGCCACAGCGAATGCCGCGCCAGTCTTCGCGCGGCCTCAGCGCGGCGCGAATGTGAGGGCGTGCGAACCAGTTGCGCCAGCGCGTGCCTGGAGACGGCGAGCAATTGCGCGGCATAGCCCGGACGCGGGGCGGTGCTGGTCGAGGCCGGCATCCTATTCGGTGCCTTCCGACCGGAAGATCGAGATCGAGATCGCGCGGCCTTGCGAGAAATTATAGCCGTCGATGCGCGTGCCGACCTTGTAGCGCAGTCCGATCGCCTCGGCGCGCTGCACGAAGCTGCGCTCCGAGCGCTGTTCGATCAGCGCGAAGCGACAGCTGCCTTGCCCGAGGAAGTCGGCAGCACCCGAGCCGTCGGTCAGCAGCGTCTTGGTGCCCGTCAGGAAGACGAGGCTGGGCTCGTGATAGCCGGCAGCGGCAGCCTTCGGTCCGACACAAGTGACGTTTCGCAGCGCGCGCGCAACCTCGATGCTCGGGAACAGCGGGGTCAACGACGGCAGCACGATGCCGTAAACCACCACCGCCAGCATCAGGGCCGCGACCAGCGCGTTGAGCAGCGAGCGCTCGGCACGATTGTTGTCGTAGAGCCACCAGGCGAACAGGCCGAAGATCAGCGAGGCCGCGATGAATGGCCAGGCCACGAAGGCAGGCTGGCGGGTCAGTATCACCGCCCCGACGACCACGATGATCGAGGTGGCCGCAGGAATTGCGAACCACCAGGCCGAGCCGCGCATCAGCCAGGACCGCGACAGCACCCGGCGCTCTACCGCGCCCGCTGTGAGGATCGCGATCGCGGGGTAGAGCGGCATGACGTAGTGCGGCAGCTTGGTCAGCACGGCCTCGAACACGATCCAGGACGGGATCAGCCAGGCCAGCAGGAACTGCGCTCCGGGCTCGCGCCGCGCCCGCCACACTGCGGGCGCTGCCATCGCCGCAAGCGGCGCACCGGGCCAGAAGGTGATCCAGAACAGCGCCAGGTACAGACCGGGGGGCGCGCCGTGGGATTCCTGGGCCCCCAGCTTGCTCAGCATGTCGCCGCCGACGGAATCGGTGAAGAAGGTTTCACCGGCACGCCAGAAGATCGCCACGAACCAGGGCAGCACCAGCACCAGCGTCCACATCAGGCCCCAGACCGGACGCAGCCGCCACAGCCAGGACGCATCGCGGTCCTGGATCGCCAGCGCCACGATGGTGAGCCCTGCGAACATCAGGATCAACGGCCCCTTGATGAGGATGCCGACGGCCAGCGCGGTCCAGAAGATCGCGGGCCAGCTCCAGGGCGGACGCGTCTCGTCCTCGGCGCGCTGCCAGGACAGATAGGCCCGCGCCATCGCCCCCATCGTCGCGACGACGCAGAGCAGCAGCATCGCGTCGGTCTTGGCGAGCCGCGCCTCGACGCCGAGCAGCACGGAGGCGCACATCATCAGTGCCGCCAGCACGGCGGCGCGCCGCGTGATGAAGCCGAGCGCGGCCCAATAGGTCATGAGCACGGCGCCGATCGCTCCTATCAGCGACGGCAGCCGGTAGACCCAGATGCGCAATTCGGCTTTCGGCAGCTTGAGTGCCGATGCGGCCTCAACCGCGGCCGACTGCAGCCAGTAGATGCCGACCGGCTTCTTGTAGCGGACGTCCTCCTGAAAGCGGATATCGACATAGTCGCCGCTCTCGACCATCTGCTTGGTGGCCTGGGCAAAGCGCGCTTCGTCACGATCGATCGGCGGGATGGTGAAGAAACCAGGCAGGAACAGCAGCAGCGCGCAGAGCACCAGGAAGCCGACCGCGCGCGCATGACTGGCCGTGACGATATCGAGCATGCGCACGAGCCCGCTGCCCGGATTTGCAGGCGATTTCGACTCGCGGGGTGCTCCAAAACGGGGGGCTGGATAGGTGTCGGCCATTGGTTCCGCTTACGCTGAAACCGCCATCGCCACAACCGCTTAAGCCGGGCTCATTGAATTCGAATGACGACTGTGTCCGCCGCGCCCGTGGCATCGATCACGGTGAGCCGCGCAAAGCCTGGACCGGGCGGATCGATCAGGCGTTGGCGGCGGCCGTCGATCTCGCCAAGTGCTGTTCCGTTAACCATGATGGTCATGGGCAGGACGCCGCCCGCGACCTTGACCGGTAGTGCTGCGCTCTCCTGTCCCCCGGAACGATCGACATCGATCCGCGAGCCGTTCAGCGGAAACTGGATGTGCAGCGCCTGTTCGCGGCCGGTCCGCACCAGTTCGCCTACGGGGCGGAACCGCTTCAGCGGCAACGGCAGCTTGGCGTTGCTGGCAACCAGGGTTCCCCTCGGCGGCTTTGGCAACGGGGCCAGCGTCTTGCCGGTACGGGCGAAAGCATCGAACAGGATCGGGGCGGCGGCCACCCGCCCGATCAGGCCGGGGACCGGGGCACCATCGGGCCGGCCGACCCAGACGCCGATCGTCATGCGGCCATCGAACCCGACCGACCACGCATCGCGATAGCCATAGGAGGTCCCGGTCTTGAAGGCGATGCGGTTGTGAGCGGCGTTCTCCGGCGGCGGCGCTCCCAGCAGCACGTTGCCGACCTGCCAGGCCGCGACCTGATCCAACAGCCGGAGCGGCTCGCGATCATCCCTGTCCGTCATGACCTCGCGCAGCGGCTTGGTGGTGCCGAGGCGGGCGAAGCCCGCGTAAAGCTGGGCCAGGTCCTGCAGCGTCACGCCGACGCCGCCGAGACCCATGGCGAGCCCCGGGGCCTCGTCCTTGGGCAAAACCAGATTGCCGCCGGCCTGCCGCAGCCGCGAGGCCAGCCGGTTGGAGCCGACGCGGTCCAGCAGCACGATGGCCGGGACGTTCAGGGATAATTGCAGCGCCTTCTTCACGGGCACCGTGCCCTGGAAGGTCATGTCGAAATTTTCCGGCGCGTAGGAGCCGAACCGCACCGGCCGGTCGTCGATCAGGCTTTCCGGATGAATGAAGCCGTCCTCGAAGGCGAGCCCGTAGATGAAGGGCTTCAACGTCGAGCCTGGCGAGCGGATCGCGCGGGTCATGTCGACCTGCCCCGCCCGGCTCTCGTCGAAATAATCGGCGGACCCCACCCGGGCGAGCACGTCCCCGCTGTCATTGTCGACCACGATGATGCCAACCGAGATGTTCGGCCCGAGCGCGAGGGCGCGGTCGCGCGCCAGCGGCTCCAGCACCTTCTGCAAGTTTGCGTCGAGTGTGAGCTTGACGAGCGGCGTATCCTTGACCGTCGACAGCGCGGTGTCGGACGCGTGCGGCGCCAGGATCGGCATCGGCTTGCGTAGTCTTGGCACGGGCACGGACTTGGCCTGCCGTGCATCGTCGGCACTGACCACGCGCTGCTCGACCATGCGGTCGAGCACGCGGTCGCGCGCCTTGCGCGCGGCCTCCGGATGGCGGTCGAGCCGGCGTGTTTCAGGCGATTGCGGCAGTGCGACCAGCAGCGCGGCCTCCGCCAGCGACAGGCGCTTCGGCTCCTTGCCGAGATAGCCGATCGAGGCGGAGCGAATGCCTTCGAGATTGCCGCCATAGGGCGCCAAAGCGAGATAGAGATCGAGAATCTGCTCCTTGCTCATGCTGCGCTCGATCTCGATCGCGCGCACCATCTGCCGCAGCTTGGCATAGAGCGAGCGTTGCCGCCGCGGCTCCATCAGGCGAGCGAGCTGCATGCTGATCGTCGAGCCGCCCGAGACGATGTGGCCACGGGTTGCCAATTGCAAGGCGGCGCGCCCCAGCGCCAGCGGATCGATGCCGTTATGGGCGTAGAAGCGCTGATCCTCATAGGCCAACAGCAGTTTCAGATAGGTCGGATCGACGTTGGACCTGGCATCGACCGGCAGCCGCCAGCGGCCGTCGGGCATCGCATAGGCGCGCAGCAGCCTGCCGTTGCGGTCGACGATGGTGGTGGAGACCTGACGGGCCTCGTCGAGCGGGAGAGGCCCGAGGGAGTAGACCCAACCGACGAAGCCGGTGATGGCGAGGATGAGGATGAGTGCGGCGGCTGAGAGGATATGAAATCCCCTGCCCCTCGCTCGGTCATGGCCGGGCTTGTCCCGGCCATCCACGGTCTTGCCGGCCGAAACGCAGTTCGTGAATGCGCGGGACATCGGCGCGAAGACGCGCTTCGCGCTTTTGCCCGGGCATGACGACTGTGTAGGCGGCATCACCTCGCTCATCCCACCCTCACTTCGCGGCCCGCACCTCGACATTGCCGGTGCCGGTGCGGCCATAGCGCGAGGGGTTGTACATGTCCTCGACATAGGCCTGCGGCAGCACGTATTTGCCCGGCGAGACCGCGCGCACGATATAGGCGACGGTGAAGACGGATTTGGAATCCGAGGCGCGATCGACCGCCGCGGTGAAGCGGTCGTCGCGGAACTCGGTATCTTCCGGCTCTTCGCCGTCCTCGATCCAGTCCAGCGTGCCGCTGTCGCCGGACGAAACCAGCCTCGGATTGTCGATCTCGAGGCCTGCAGGCAGATAGTCGGACACCATGATGTGGCCGTATTCGGGCTTGGCCTCGGTGATCTTCAGCACCACGGCGAAGCGCTGGTTCTGCTTGACCTTGCTGATGTCGGCGGGCTTGCCGTCGAGCGTGAAGTAATTGCGCTCGATCTTGAAGCCGTTCGACGCCGCCGGCTCCGGCGTCACCGGCGAGCCCGACACCGAGACCACCGCCTGCACCGGCGCATCGCCGGTGTTGGTGATCTTCAGCGGCTTGCCTTCCACCGTCGCGGACTTGTAGCTGCGATAGAGCGCGGTCTTGACCGGCTGGCCGTCCACCTCCATGGACAGGTTCTCCTTGGCTAGCGCACGCGCGGCCAGCACCAGCCACGCATTCTCCTGCGTGGAGGTGTAGGGCGTCAGCCCGCGCGCGGTCTCGACCCGCGAGACCGCCTGCGTCAGCGTCGCCTTCGGCGCATTGCCTTCGCTGGCAAGCGACACCAAAGCCGCGGCATCGCGAAGCTGCGAGCCGTAGTCGGTACGGCCGAACTCCAGCGCGGGCTTCGGCGCGAGGCTGTCGAGCGCAGCGCTGTACACACGCTCAGCGCGGTTGCGATCGCCGACCAGCGCCAGCGCCGCCGCAAGCTGCGACTTCGCGATCGGCGTTGCGAGGTTGGCGAGCTTGGTGTCGGCGAGATAGCGGAGATCGCCAATGGGGGCCGCACCATTGCGCGCGAGCACGTAGAGGCCGTAGGCGAGCTCGCGCCCACCGTCCTTCTCCGGCTCGTCGGCATTGACGACGGAGTTGCGGATGCGGTCGAGCGCGTTCTTGAACAGCACGTCAGGCACCGCGAAGCCCTTCTCGCGGGCGCGGGTCAGGAAGTCCGTCACATAGGCGTCCAGCCATTCATCGTCGCCGCCGGCCGACCACAGCCCGAACGAGCCGTTTGAACCTTGGCGTGCCAGGAGCCGCTCGATCGCGTCGCGGATGCGCTGGTCGACCTCGGTGTCCATGGCGAGGTGCGCGCCGGCTGCGAGGTCATTGACATACAGCAGCGGCATGGCACGGCTCGTGATCTGCTCCGAGCAGCCATAGGGGTAACGGTCGAGCGCCTTGAGGATCGTCGCGGCGTCGAGCGCCGTCGACAGGCTCGCCGAGACCGAGACGCTGCCGGTGCCCGGGACGAGGTCGGAGAACATGTCCGAGGTCAGCGTCAGGCTCTCGCCCTTCGCCAGGGTCCGGATCGAACGCCGCGCCAGCACTTGGGTCGCCGCCTTGACGTCGAGCGCATAGTGGCGCGCCAGAGCCAGGCCGTTCGGGCCCTTGATGTCGACGTCGAGCGTCGCCTGCCCCGCGGCCGTCGCATCGATCGCGAGCGCGAACGAGTTGCGCTGCTTGGCGGCGAGCTTGACCGTGGTGGCGGGATTGCCCGTCATCTTCACCGGGCCGCCGGTCTTCACGTTGATGACGTAGTCGCCGGCCTGGCCCTCGACATTGTCGATCTCGAGATTGACCGTGCCGCGGTCGCCATTGAGCAGGAAGCGCGGCAGCGTCGTGGTCAGCACCACGGGGTCGCGGATCACCACATCCGTGTTGGCACGGCCGAGCTTGCTCGCCGTCCACGCCACCGCCATCACGCGCGCCGTGCCGGCGAACTCCGGAATGTCGAAGCTCACTTCGGCGGTACCGTCAGCGGCGACGGTCACGATGCCCGAATAGAGCGCGAGCGGCTTTTGCGCGGGTGGAGAGCCCTGCAATTCGCCCGCACCGGCATCGCCGCCGGACTTGATCTGGCCGCGCGTGCCGGACATGCCGTCGATCAGTTGCCCATAGAGATCGCGGATCTCGGCACTCAGGCGGCGCTGGCCGAGATAGTAATCGTCCGGAGCCGGCGGCTTGTAATTGGTGAGGTTGAGAATACCGACATCGACGGCGGCGATCACGACCTTGGCGTCCTCGCCCGGATTGAGCCCGTCGAGCTTGACCGGAATCTTCAACGTCGCATTCGGCCGGATCAGCGCAGGTGGCGTCAGCTTCACCTGCAACGTGCGGGCCTGCTTGTCGATGCCGAACCATTTCAGGCCGATCGCCCGGCCCGGCATGCGCTGGGCAGCGGCATCGAGCGGACGGCGCAGCGTCGCCACGACGTAGGCACCGGTGCCCCAATCCTTGCCGACCGGAAGCTTCACCTGGGCGGTGCCCTCCTTGACGTCGATGGTCTGCGTCGTCAGCAGGCGGTCGCCGAGCACGTTGATGGTCAGCTTGCCGGCACTGCGGACATTGACCGACACCGTCATGGTGTCGCCGGAGGAATATTGCGGCTTGTCGATCGAGGTCTCCAGGAGGTCCGGCGTGTCGGCGCTGCCGTCGGAATACCAGCCGACGTCGAACTGCACCGAAGTCACCGGGCCATCGGCTTCGTTCGACTTCACGTCGAGCCGGTAGCGGCCGGGCTGGGGGCTGAGCGAAAGCCGCGTCGGCTTGTCGGCGGCAACGGTCACGTCACCGTCAGCGACGCGCGAGGTCGATTTGACCGGCTCGTATTCCCAGTAATTGTTCTGGCGATACCATTGGTAGCGCGACTCCATCTTCAGGAGCTCGTAGCGCAGGCCGTCGCGGCGCAGCCTCTCGCCCTCCGGCGAGACGAACACGATGTCGAACTCGGCCTTGTCGCCCTCGGCGACGTTCTTCTCGCCGAACAGCGGCTTGACGCCGATCTGCGCCGCGGTGGGCGCGACCGGCAGCACGATCTTGCGCTCGACGGCGCGGCCACCGGTCTCGACCATGCGGACGAAGATCTGCGCCTCCTGCGGACGGGTCGAGGCAGGCTGCTTGTCCAGTGTCACCGGGAAGGTCGCAACGCCATTGGCGTCGGCCTCGGGCAGGTTCTCCAGCGGCGTGCGCTCGTTCGACGTGGTCTCCTCGTCGGCGACGCCGAACTGATAGCCGGCAAAGCCCGGGCGTTCGGCCGCGGGCGCGACCAGCATGTCGCCTTCGAGCTGAAGGCCGGAGGCCGGCGCGCCATAGAGGAAATGGCCGTCCGCCTTGAGCTCCACTGGAGCATTAGCCTTGATCAGCTTCTCCTTGGCGGACAAGTCGAATTCGATCCGATCGGGGACGTAATCCTCGACCATGAAGGTGGTCTCGCCGACCGAGGAGCCCTTGGGGTCGGTGAAGGCGCGCGCCCGCCAGGTTCCGGTCGGCACCGCCGAATTGAGCGTCACGGCCAGCGTACGGCCGCCGGCGCCCTGGTCGGACAGCACGGCGCGGCGGAATTCGACGCCGTCGGGGCGCTCGATCACCAGCGTCAGCGGCCCGCCGGCGACTGCATTGCCCTGCCCATCGCGCAGGAGCGCGGTGAGATAGACGGTCTCGCTGGACCGGTAGACGCCGCGCTCGGCATAAACGAAGGCGTCGGCGCCGGCAGGCACCGCGCGCCCCGAAACGCCGCGGTCGGACAGGTCGAAGGCGGAGGACTTCAGGCTGAGGAAGGCATAATCGGCCTTCTCGCCAGTCACGGTGAGCATCGCCGGCGACAGGCCGCCCTCGCCGCGCGCAAGGCCGGCCTCGAACAGTACGTGGCCGGACTCGTCGGTCTTGCGGGTGGCCAGGATCTCATTGTTGCGGGCAACCAGCCGCACCTCGGCCTTGCCGACCGGATCGGTCGAGGCCAGCGAGTTGACGAACACGTGGATGCCGTCATTGCCGGAATAGGCAGCGACCCCGAGATCGGAGACGATGAACCATTGCGTGGCGAGCTGGTACTCGTCGTCCGAGCCTGGGCCCTTGGCGGCGGCCGTCATCACGTAGACACCCGGCTGGAGCTCGCCGAGGGCCTGATCGACCGGGAATGCCGTGGTGACGTCCTGGTTCAGCGTCATCGCGGTCGCGAGCTCGCCGGACCAGACCTTGACGCCGCGCTCGTCGCCGAGATCGCTGAGCTGGTACTTGGACAGCGTCTTCTGGAAGTCGCTGTCGACCACCGTGTTGATCAGGTTGCGGTCACCGATCCGGAACACGTTGAGATTGACCGCGGGCGTGTTGACGCTGACCACGGGAATGCCGCGCTGGCCGGTCTTCGGCAGCACGTAGGCGCGGCTGGTGAAGCGCACGAAGGGCTTGCGGTCGCGCACATAGACATTGAACTCGGCCGATTTGGGCAGGCCTTCCTTCACCGTGGACGGCAGGCCGGCGCGCAGATTGATGTTGTAGCGCTCACCGTGCTTCAGCCCGTCAACGCAGAGCTGCTTGCCCTCGGCCGACAGCGCCGGCTTGTCCTGGCCCGCGAGCGCCAGGAACGGCGCAAAGTCGGTGCGTTTTGCCAGTTCCTCCGAGAACTGGAAGCAGGCGCGCGGGCTCGCCGAATCCGAGTCCACCGTGTAGTCGAGCAGCCGGAAGCCGTGCTCATTGCGCATCTTCTCATACTGGCCGCGGACGTCGGCGACTTCGCGCAGGTCGAGCGAGAGCCGCAGCGAATCCAGCGCCGGCCGCCAGAGTTTCCGTTCCGCCAGCGCCTTGCCGAGCACGGCAAGCGCGTCCGCCTCCTCGCCCGGGTTGCCGGCCCGCTGATAGGCAATGTAGGCGGCGGTCGAGGCGCGCTCCAATAGGAAGGTTTGCTCGCTCGAGCTTTTCGGCGATATCTGGAAGATGACCTTGGCGAGCCGCAGCCAGTTGCCGGTGTCTTCCGGCGTGGTCGCCGCGATCTGGCCGAGCACCGACAGCCCCGAGCGGTAATCATTGCGCCGGAAGGCGGCGTCGGCGTCCGTCTTCAGCGTCGCGCTGGTCTTGGCGACCGGCCCCGCTTCGCTCTTGATCTGCGCCTCCAGCTTGATCGCGGAATCGGCGAGATCGTCGCGCTTGAACGCCTTGTCGGCGGCCTGGGCGGCGCTAAGGCCGAGCGCCAGCGCGGCGCAGAGTGTGACGGCGCGAACAAGACCGATCATGATGGACTCCAGGAAATCGCGGACAGCCGCCCGCGGGCAGCATGAAATGCGCGGAAAGGTGACGGACTCAAGGCGATGGAACCAAAGCTGCAAATCGTCTCATTCGCCATGACAAGGCAAGCCCAGAGGAGACCGATCAAGATACCGTCGCGCACGCCGTCCAGATGGCGCAGCAATACCAGATCGATCGACCGGCGGCCGCATCCCGGAAGCTCCTCAGCGTTTCCGGCGATGTGATCCATCGTCCAGTCCGCTGCCGCTCAACCCGGCACCCTGACACGCCACCGTTCCGCTTTGTCGCGGCATTAAGGAAAACGGTTCGGTTCAGGCTTGGCGAAAGACGATATTTTTCATATTGGCATGCTAGATGAACAGCCAGCCCCCAAAACGGGGCGGCCCAAGACGGTCCCGTAGCTCAACTGGATAGAGTAGCGGATTTCTACTCCGCGGGTTGCAGGTTCGAGTCCTGCCGGGATCGCCATCTCATCGCCAATCGTCCGCTCTTCACGAACGCGTGGGTAACCATACCCAGGCCTTTGAACGACGCCGATCAGCCCTATCTATGCGCCGGGTGAGATGCGCCCGGCAGGTTTTTTGATGCAGCAATCCGAATTGACGAGAATGGCGATCGCATCTGTGGTGGCGATCGGTGCGATGACGTATCTGGCAATCGACGCAGGTGTGGTGAATACCAGTGTGGTCACCAAGCCCATCAAGGTGGCCCAGGCCTCGATCGTCGGCGTTGCGATGGGCCAGCATCACCTCGCCTTCGCCGTTCAGGAATGGGCACGTCCCAGCCGTGCCAACACCGAAAAGCCGACCCTGGAGCATTGCCTGGCGGTCGATTGAGATTGAGGCGCCCTCCTCGCCCTATCGCCAAACATTCAAGCTTCTCCACCCGCCCAGTGATGGGCCTGCCACCACCGCGCAACCGACGCGGTGAGATCGTCCCACAGCTCCGTCGGCAAATCCGGGACCGTCACCCGGACGCTGTACTGATCCGTGGTCGCATCGTGAAACCATTCCGTCGCGGCGAAGTCGAATCCGAAGCTGCCGGCGTGGCGGATCGGGAAGCCTTTGGCGCGAAGCTCGTTGCTCATCTCCTCGGCAGCCTGCCGCGCGCCGGCCTCGTCGAGCGGGCGCTTGCCCCGAAGGGTGACGTAGAGACCGTGGGTGAAATAGAGCTCGGTCGATTGCGCCGGGAGCTTCGGGGCAAGATATCGAGCCATCCTTCGGCTGTTGCGGAGGATCGCAGCGACGCGCCGCTTGGTGAGGGCCAAATAGGCGGCGCTGCCCACGAAGGGCGGGAAATGCGCCGGCAACGCCGCACCGCCGAGCAGTCGCACCGCGTTGCGGGTTTCGGACGCAAGACCACTCCAGTCAGGGCGTCCTGCCCGCTGCCGGGCCCCATTCCCGTGCACGAAAACGGCCGAGCCGAGCCGGCCGTATTCCGCTCCGAGCGAATCGAGCTTGTTGTGGCTGCGCACCAGCACCAGTGGAATTCCGTATCGCTGGGCCCATTTCAGGACCCGCCGGATCCGGCCCGAACGGCCGGCGAAGCACGTCGTATCGAAAACCAGGAGATCGAGACCGGAGCCGTCGCTTCGGAGCACGGCCTCGAAAGCGCCGGCGAAGGAACAGGAATCCAGCAAGAGAATTCGCGGCGAATTCCCCGAAGCGAGCGCGTCGACCAGCGGCAGCTTCAAGGCCACGAGCCGCAAATGAGGAACGAAGCCCCGGATCAGCTCCAGCGTCTCGCCGTAGGAGCCGGGAAGCACCAGGATGTCGGCCTTCTCGACGATGTGCGCGGAGGCCAGCAGCACGGCGGAGATCGCGGCCATGCCCGAGGCCGTATAGATCGCCGTGATCGTGCAGCCGCAGTCAAATTCGTAGAATGAAGGACCGCGCACCGTCAGATCAGCCCGCTGGTAGTCGTAACTAAACGCGAAGGGCCCGCTGACGCGATCGGCCGTATGCGACCAGGCCGTCTCCGTCGCCTTCCAGTCGTGCAGCTCCTGCTCCGCCCTCAGCGCCGCGGTGATCTGGAATTTGGACCTGACGATATCGTCGACGGAACGCGGACACGCCAAATCGAGCCGGTTTCTCAGGCACTCGTTCAACAGCCTGAGTTCCTCCTGCTTTCGCTCCAGATAGGCTCCAATCGTCTCCATGTGCGTCTTGGCAGATCCGATCGAACGTTCAACGTGCGGAAAGGACCTTGGGTCCAACGCCAATCTGCTGCAACGAACTTCGGTCTTGGCCGTTGAGACCCACGCAAGGAGGACAAACATGGCTGACATCAGAGAGCACATGAAAATCATCGGCAAGGACGGCGCACATGTCGGCACCGTCGACCGCATCGAGGGCAACCGGATCAAGCTGACGCGCAAGGACAGCCCGGAAGGTCACAAGGACCATCATCACTACATCGACACGAAATATGTCGGTGCCGTCGAAGGCGATGTCGTCAAGCTTTCAGTGAATGCCGACGCCGTACCGAAGACGGAAGCCGCCTGAGACTTAAAGCCCCTTCGGGGGCTTTTCGTTTGTTCACGATCCGACTCCGCTTCGTTCGCGAGGCACGAATCGCGATCGTCAAATGAGGCGCTGAGCGTTCGTTAACGACTGGTTGCGTCCAGCTCGATCATGCGCTCACAAGCACGGGCCGCAGCCGATAAGCATCGATCGCAGCGTTCGACAGCAGCAGTCTGCGCCGCTCTCCGCGCAGCATCATGCGATCGATTCTGTTCAGGATGAATCGCGCCGCCTCGCTGTGCTCACCTGTGAGCAGGCCGGATCGATCGAGATATCTCCAGGCGATCTCGAAGGACTGTGCGCGCAATTCGGTGTCGGTCATCACCGACCAACGTCGACGGGGAACGGATGTTCCTGCTCTGACGCCGTGGCAACCGATACCACAAAATGTGTCGGCGGGCTGGAACGACATCACTGTCGACACGTTGGATGCAGCGAAACAGAGTGGTGCCGACTTTCCAGCCCCAGTCGGCTTTGAAGGGCCCCGTGCTTGTCCCCCGAGCACGGGGCTTTTCTCATGGGCGCGCCGTCCCATGGCCTCGTCAGACGCAATCGGACGCGTTAGGACATTTGGAGCAATAAGCTCCAGCGGCAAATCCCAGGTGGCCGTGATGTCCAATCCCGACGACGACACGACCCTGACGTTCCGCTGCCCCGCGGAGCTGGACGGCTTGATCCCGCCGCCGGTGCCGGCGGCCCAGGGATTGCCCGACTGGCTACGGACGATGCCGGCAGAGGCCTTCAACGCGATCGGGCAGCAGCCGACACCGACGGTGAAGCGCTGTCCGCCGTTCGTCGATGCCATGACGTCGGGCTTCCTGATCCCGCTGGTGTGCGACGTCTGGGTGCAGAACGGTGAATTCACCTGGGACTTCGATCTGCCACCGGGGGGCGAGGTCTCGTTCACGCGCTCGCCGATCGGATTCCACGATTCCAGCCAGGTCACGGGCACGCCCTTGTTCGAGCCCGGCCGTTTCTTGCTCAAGTTCAACAATCTCTGGACCATCGAGGCACCGGACGGCTACGCGCTCTATTTTACCCATCCGGTCAACCGCTTCGACCTTCCCTTCACCACGCTGACGGGCCTGGTGGATTGCGACCGCTACCACGACAACTGGATTCAGTTTCCGGCGCACTGGCACGACATGAGTTTCAACGGCGTGCTGCCACGCGGCACACCGGTGGCGCAGTGCATTCCGGTGAAGCGCGAGAAATGGACGTTGCGCACGACGACGCTCGACAAGGAAGAAACGCAGCGGGCGCACGATCTGACGACGGCGATCAGCCGCGAGCAGGGAGTTTATCGCAGGCAGTACCGCGCGTAACGGCGCGCTCAGCTCTTCTCGCCACGAAGGAAGGCTTGGGCTCTGTCCATACTCAGGAAGAAGCGGCCGTGGGAGGCGGCCGCGAGCGAGAACATGGCAAGGCCTGCAAGCTGCGGGGCCGCACGAACTGCGGTACGGATTGTCATCTCGCCCCCGGCGCGTTCGTTCATTTCCAGCAGGCATGTGCCAAGGTTTTTTCGCGTCATCGCGTCGTCCGGCCGCAACGCGAGCGCACGGCGATAAAAATCCGCCGCCGCGGCGTAATCGCCATCGAGCTGCGCGATCTGCGCCACCGCAGCCCAGACCTCTGGCCTGTGAGGGGCAGCCTCCGTGGCCCGCGAGAGCAAGGCACGCGCAATTGAGCGCTCGTTTCGCTTGACGTGCAGGAATGCGAGCTCCACCTGCATCTGGACGGCGCCGGGCAGCAGCGCCGCGCCCTCCTCCAGCAGCCCGATCGCGTCTCCGTACTGGCCGCGATGTCCCAGTTGACTCGCCAATTCGAGAAAGGCCGGCATGAAGGGCGGCCGCCGCGCGACGGTTCGGCGCAACTGCCCGAGCGCTTCCTCGTGTCGCCCCGCGGCCGCAAGCGATGCGGCGAGCAGGGTTTCGATCGCGGCATCGTCGCCGCGCCGCGCCACCCGCTCCAGGATCGGGATCGCGTCGGCCGCGCGTCCCTGCGTCATCAGGGCGCGAGCCAGAACCGTCGCTGCAGCCGAGTTGGCGCGGTTGGCCTTCAATACGCCCGCGGCAAGCCGCTCGGCCTCGTCGGGACGTCCGATCTGCAGGGCGTGGATGGCGCTTTGGAGCGACTGATCGACAGTGCCACTAGGGCCCGAGGCTGGTGGCTTGGGCATCAGACGCTGCGAAGACTACGCATCATGACGGTGTTCGCCTCGCGGCCGTCCGACCTCGCGCATTGCGGATCTTGAACGACGCCCGCCGGCCTATTCGAGCCGGGAGCTGATCGTGTCCTACCAGGTGTATCGAATGCGGCCCGTGCCCGAATAAGTCTGCGATCGGTCGCCGAATTCGCCATCGAACTTCATCAGGAACGAGATGCCGTTCGACGTGCGCCATTCGGCGCCGCCCGTGGTCAGCGCCAAATCGCGCGCCGGCGCCGTGCCGAACACCGTGAACGGCGCGCCGCCGAGGCCGCCGAGCCCGACGAAGCCCAACGTGCCCGCGGGATTGCTGATCTCGTCATGAGCGTAGGCGATCTTGCCGAACAGATTGAGCTGGCCGCCATTGTCGATCGGCAAGATCCTATCGGTGCGCAGACCGACTTCGCCGCGATACGCCGTTGCGGTGCGGCCCGCGACCGCGAGCGCCAGTGCACCCGCGCCAGCGCCCAGGGTCTGGGTTTCGGCGATGTCGCCGGTTCGGTAGGCCTGTCCCTGGATCGCGCCATAGGGCGTCCAGTTCACGTTCCAGTACTGCCCCACCCTGTAACCGCCTTCGATACGGCCACCCCAGCCTTGAGCGTTGTAGTCGGCCTTGAACTGGTCGACGCCCACGAACGTGGAACGGGTCGTCCCCACCCAGTAATTAGTGTAGGTCGCAGCCGCCGAGATGTAGCCCGGTCCGATGCCGTACTTGCCGTAGACACCGGCCATGAACGTGTCACTGGTGCCACCGCCTGCGCCACCAGCGCCACCAACCGCCGGCGAAACCGACCAGTTGATGTTGCCGCCGGCAAGCGAGAAACCGATCAGCGAGTCCGCGGTGAAGCGGTAGTCCGCACCGGCAGCGACGCCGCCTACGCGCGTATAGATGTCGGACGTGCCGGCAGCCGCGATGCCACCCGTGGTGTTCGCGCCGCCAAACGCTGCGCCCCAGACATCCCAACGCGGGACATAAGCGACCTGCGGCGGCGGCGCCTTCATGTAGGCGCCGAAGGCCGAACGTACCGCGGGCGGCACCGGCTTCTCGCCGGCGTAGTTCATCGCGCCCGTCGTCGTGACCTTGTTGGTCGCGAACGGATCGGTCAGCAGCGAGAGATAGGAGTTGCCGAGCTGGAACGCGCCGGTCTGGGCCTGGGCGATGTTCTCACCGGTATTGCCGGCCGACAGGAAGGCCTGCATGGCAAGATCTTGGCCGATGTTGGACCAGCCGGCGCTGCTCAACTGCGCGAAGTTCGTGCCGTTGTTCTGAAACACGAACTGGCCATTGGGAATCGCCGTGTTGGCTACCGAACCCCACCGGTAGCTGCCGTTCGCCTGCCCCGTGACGGTCGAGGTGGTCAGGAACAGCACGTATTGCTGACCTGGAGAGAGCACCACGCTGCCCGTGTTGATCGACACCGTCTGGAACGACGCACCGCTCGGAGCGGTGAAGATGCCGGAACTGAACAGCGCCGAACCCGTGATGCGCTGGGTGCCTGGATCAAAGGCGTAGACGAAGGCCTGATATTGCGGTGCCGTGCCGCTGGTCTGGTATAGCTGGAAGGTGAAGCCTGACAACCGCGACTGGGCGCCCGTCGGCGTGAAGGTCTGGCCGTAGGTCGCGGTGTTCGGCACGCCCCAGCTCGAGATGAACTGGGTGCCGTCCCATTGCGACATCGTGTCGATGTTTTGCGCCTGAGCAGACGTTCCCAGAGCAAGAAGGGCTGCGCTACCGAGCCATAGGGCCTTGCGAGTCACAAAGGACTTCATGTCCACCCCCAATTATAATTTTCGAGAAAACAAATGAACGGCAGTCAATATCGAGTCGCCAAGCAATACGTCGAACGGAGGAGGACAAGCAATAACGGACGGGGCTCCCATTCACGATTGGAAACAAGCGTGGCCAAAAGACAACATTGGAATACCTTGGATGATGCTTTGTGACGCCCTGGAATCTATGCTTTTTTTCCTAGCAACCGGCTTTGATCACCATGGTTCGGCGTACTTGTCACGCGAAGCCGATCGCAAGTGACTCGCCTTGGGTCTCCCGTCCTGGTTGTACGTTGAAATGAAGGATATGGCGAAAGACGACGCGCCATCGGGGTCGAAGGCTAAAGGCTTCGGCTGGCAGTCGTCGGCTGAACGCGACTAGTCCGCCCGCTCGTCGCGCCGGTCGCGGGCGAGTTCATGCCAAGCCAGGGCAAGCTGGATCAAGCGTTGCCGGTCGGCACCTTCCGATGCCGCAGCCCGCTTCATCGCCGCCTCGGCTTCATGCTGTGGGTCGTACTTGGTACACATGAGGTCGACTCTAGCCGGCCATCTGGACAAGCGCGTGGCAATTTCGTCCGTATGATTGCGGGGTGGCGTTCCGGACTAGCGGGCTGGGCGAGCGCCGGACGCTCGCCTCGCCGCAATGCATGCGCTGATCGCGAAGCCATGAAGATGGGCGTCGTTCGGGCGATCTGTGAATGGCGTCACAGTCCTGGCGCCACATCTCGGTTAAATAAGCCCTCGACGCTTTCATAAGGCGCGCGAGGCATCGATGGTGTTTTCCGTCATGACACGAGAAGCAGCCTCAGCCAACGTCCCGAGGCGACGACACAGGAGCGACCTGGCGGGCGTCGGCTATCTCGGGATCATCGGGATCGTGATGCTGGCCTGGATCGCCGGCCTGGTCTGGGGCGCGATGGCGTTCTTCAACTGGCTCGTGTCTTGACGCGAGGGGCGATCCGTCCCTTGCAAGGCTCGCCGCCGGAATCGTGCGCTAGAATAGGCAGTGCAGCACCTGCCCAAGCTTGATCCCGCCGCAAACGATCATGGCCCAAAGCGCCAAGCTGATCTGGATCGCATCCAGCATGTCCCACGTCCCCGCGACTTATCCCGACGTTTTTGTTTTGAGACTTGCGTGAGGCGGCAATGAGCGCCAGCGCCAATTTAGAAGAACCGCTGCCGAGCAAGAAAGAGGCGGGCCGGGGCCCGCCTCTCCGCTTCAATCCGGTTTGGAAACCTCAGTAGCAGGCGCGGGGATCGGCCTGCACATATTGGCCGCTCGGGTAGCGGTAATAGCAGGTGCCCTGCGCCCAGTAGTAACCGGGCTGGGATGCAGCGGTTGCGCCGGCGATGGCGCCGGTTGCGCCGCCGAGAACCGCGCCGGCGGCAGCCCCTGTCGCGTTGCCCGAGATCAGTCCGCCGAGCACGCCGCCGACGATGGCGCCGCCAAGAGCGCTCGCGCCCGGATCAGCCGGCGGAGGCGGAGGTGGCGGCGCATAGGCGACCGGAGGTGGCGGCGGAGCGTAGGCCACCGGCACGTCGTCATAGTACTCCTCCGAGATGTAGGCGGGCGGGCCCGCCATTCGCTGCGGATAATAATACCAGACACCGCCAACGTCCCACCACCAGCCGGAGCGGCCGTTGTGGACCGCGTGGCGCCAACGCCCACCATCCCAGGCGCGGCTGCCACGATAGGTGTGTCCGCCCCAGTCGCGCGTCGGCGCGGGACCGCGGGCGACATAACGGCCGGGCGGCGGGCCGCCGGCGCCGTGCGGACCCGGGGCGCCGCGCGGACCGTGACCCGCATGGGGCTGGCCACCGGGCTGCGGCGCGGGTCGCGCCGCCGGCTGCTGCTGCGTGGGGCCCATGCGCAAATTCTGATCGTTCGGGGGCGGCGCCCCTGCGGCCGGGCCGGCCGGAGGCTGGCCGGGGCCCCTTGGCGGCCTCGCGTCCTGGGCTTGCGCCGACGTCGCGAGCAGCGACATGGCCGAAACCAAGGGAATGATGATCTTCATGCGGCTGGACGCACTCATGCGTGCTTGACCCCCTGCTCTCTCGAATGCCGTGGTGCCTGGCGCGATAGCCGATTCGCCTCGCGCCGGGCTTGATGCCGGCTGACATAGCTGACCTGCTTTGGTCGGCGAAGTCCCGTTACAAATGATTAAGATCAGGGCATTTTTTCGCCCGAGATCCAAACTGGACAGCGTCTAGCGGGCCGGCTCGATCACGTTGCAGTTGCTGCGACCCGACATCAGGCAGTCCTGCATCTTGCTGGCCGCCGTGAGGTCCCGAGCGAGCCACCAGCCGACAGCGAGGATCAAGATCGCGATAATCAAGCCGGCGATCGCGCCGCGGCGGTTATCGCCGGAGGGAGGCTTCAGCTGGGATTTCGGCTTCTCGCCCGGTTCGGGCTGGGATGTGGACATGGCTACCAGATCGCGCGCGCAAGTCGGCTTATCACCTCTGCGGCGTCCCGTCACATCTCCGGTCAGCCAGCCCGGTCCAGTGTCCCCGGTTCAGCCTCGGGTCGCCCGGTCGGCATGCTTACGTGAGGTTTCGACCGCCGGAATCGCCTGCTGGACACGCGGAGCGCAGGTCGTGAGCACGAACGCGGTCTGGGTGCATTCCCAGTCGGCTCCCAGGACGGCGCTCTCGACCGGCTGCGGACGACCGAGCAACAGCATGGCACCGGCCACGGCTACCAGGACGAAGGCAATTGCGAGCGCCTTCAGGCTTAGTCTAGAGATCGGCATGCCCGTACTCCGTATCGGGGGGCGGACGCTAGGCGTCAGCCTCGTGGTCCCTTATGAGGGACATCACAATTCGGCAGTTTTTCCGGGCTACGAGAGATCGTCGGGAGGTGGGCGATTTTTCGTTGACCTGATCGGCTGCGATTATGGGGTGGCTTCGCGACGCGCGCCGATGTACACGCTTCTGCGTCGCGTGGCGCCCGCTATGCCCAGCCGACGTACCAACACGCAGTGATTTAGGATCGAAAGCGAGGAAGACAAGGCTCGTCGATGAGTGGATTCAGGGAACCAGGTTTCGCAGACCGGCAAAAAGCGGCGCAAGACGCACGCAAGAACCTTTTGAACAAGTTCAAGTCCCAACCGGGGCCCGATGATCCCACGGTTGCGGCGAAGCGTGCCGAACGCGAGGCCCTCGCGGCGAAGCGCGCCGAGGCAAAGGCCTCGCGCGAGGCTGAAAGGGCCGAACAGAAGCGTATCGCGGAAGAAGCCGCAGCCGCGGAAGCCCTACGGCTTGCGCGTGAAGCCGAGGAAGCGGCCGCTAAGGCGGCTGAGCTCGAGGCCGAGCAGAAGGCCAAGCGCGACGCCCGCTACGCCGCCCGCAAGGCCAAGCGCAAGTAACGATCATAATTCACGTTCAATTGAATTGAACTGATAATTGCCTCCGGGGCGGTCCACGACCGCCCCAGGACGTTTGAGTGCGCGTCTGCGTATCGCAAACGCTGCAGCGCCGGGGATCAGTTCTTCTTCATCATCCCGTCGTCTTTCTTCATCCCGTCCTTCGACATGTGGTCCTTCTTCATGCCGTCGTCCTTGGACATGGTGTCCTTCTTCATCATGCCGTCCTTGGACATCGTATCTTTCTTCATCATCCCGTCATCCTTGCCCATCTTGTCCTGAGCAAAAGCGGCCGGCGCAAACGCGAGGCCAAGCGAGAGAGCGGCAGCCGAGAGGCCGAGCACGATACGGGTGCGAATGGTCATGGATCATCTTCCCTTTGAGGTGGTGTTGGTCAGCGACGGAGGCCGCTACTCAACTTCGACGGATGGACGGCCCGCCTTGTTACGCCGCCGCCGACAAATTTTGGCGATCCCGCTGCGGTCCGTCATTCGGATGAGCGAGGGCCTGTCATGGGATCGGAATTATGGGGATCGGAAGTGTGCAGCGCAGCACAACCGGCACTTGCCGCGGCATTCGATCTCGAACTATCAGATGAGGGATCATCAGGTGAGAGACCGGCTAGGATGGGCCCACGCGCCGGTCTCGAAAACCCGGACCAATCTCGCCAAACAAGAACCGTTCAAAAACCGCCCAAGGGGATCATGCCATGCTCACGCGCCGCCATTTGCTCGCGACCGCAGTCGCCGCACCCGCCATTCTCCGCTTCGGCACCGGTACGGCGCAGGCCGCGACCACACTGAAGATCTCGCACCAGTTTCCGGGCGGCACCATCGACAAGGGCGATTTCCGCGACCGGCTCTGCCGCATGTTCGCCGCCGAAGTCAGCAAGCGCAGCAATGGCGACATCGCCGCCGAGATCTACCCGAACTCCTCGCTCATCAAGACCAACGCGCAGTTCTCCGCGATGCGCAAGGGCGCGCTCGACATCAGCCTCTATCCGATGCCCTATGCCGGCGGCGAAGTGCCGGAAACCAATATCGGACTGATGCCGGGCCTCGTCACCACTTACGACCAGGGCCTGCGCTGGAAGAAGGAGCCCGTCGGCAAGGCGCTGACCGACTTCCTCGCCGACAAGGGCATCATTCTGCTCACCTGGGTCTGGCAGGCCGGCGGCGTTGCCAGCCGCTCCAAGCCGATCGTCGCGCCGGAAGATGCCAAGGGCCTCAAGGTGCGCGGCGGCTCGCGCGAGATGGACATGGTGCTGCAGACGGCGGGCGCCTCGGTGCTGTCGGTGCCCTCGAACGAAATCTACGCGGCGATGCAGACCGGTGCGTGCGATGCCGGCATCACCTCCTCGACCAGCCTGATCTCGTTCCGCCTTGAAGAAGTCGCGAAATCGCTGACGTCAGGGGCCGGCGCTTCCTACTGGTTCATGCTCGAGCCGCTGATGATGTCCAAGGCGATCTTCGACAAGCTGCCGAAGAACCAGCAGGACATCCTGCTCACGGTGGGTACCGAGCTCGAAGCCTTCGGCCGCAAGGGCGCGCAGGACGACGATATCGAGGTCGCCAAGGTCTATGAGAAGGCCGGCGCCAAGGTCTCGGCGCTGGATGCGGCGACGGTCGGCAAGTGGCGCGACATCGCTCGCGACACCGCGTGGAAGGACTACAGCGGCAAGACCGCGACCTCGGCGAACCTGCTCAAGCTCGCAATCGACGTTGCCGCATGAGCCACGGTCCGCTTCCGGATCGTGACGATCAGGCGAACGCTGCCGCAAGGACCGGCCTTGCGGCGGCGATCGATCGCGGTCTCGCCGTCCTCCACAGCATCATCGTCGTGTTCGCCGCGATCGCGCTGGTCGCGGCCTGTGCCATCCTGAGCTACAGCGTGCTCAGCCGCGCTCTCTACAAGGCGGCCAATTACTGGCAGGACGAAGCCGCCGTGTTCCTGCTGGTCGGCGCAACCTTCATGACGGCGGCCTATGTGCAGCAGAACCGCGGCCATATCGGCATCGAGGCGTTTGTCGGGCTGCTCTCGCCGTTCGCGAACAGCGTCCGGCTCTGGCTGGTCGACGCCGCCACGTTCCTGTTCTGCACCTTCTTCGCCTGGAAATCCTGGACACTGGCCCATGAAGCCTATGTCGACGGCCAGGTCTCCAACTCGATGTGGTCGCCGCCGCTCGCCATTCCCTATTCGCTGATGGCATTCGGCATGAGCCTGCTCTGCATCCAGATCCTCGTGCAGCTTGCGCTGCCCTTCACCGGAGCCAAGCGTCCATGAGCGTGTTCGGTATCGGCGTTGCCTATGCGATCGTGACGCTGCTCGTGATGTTTTCGGGCATGCCGATTGCATTTGCGCTAGGCGCGGTCGCAGTCGTGTTCATGGCCATCTACATGCCTGCCGCGTCGCTCGATACGGTGACGCAGAACGTCTATGAGGAAATGGCCTCGATCACGCTGCTGTCGATCCCGCTGTTCATCCTGAAGGGCGCCGCGATCGGCAAGTCCCGCGCCGGCCAGGATCTCTATTTGGCGCTCCATGCCTGGCTACACCGCGTGCCCGGCGGTCTCGGCGTTGCCAACGTGTTCGCCTGCGCACTGTTCGCGGCGATGGCGGGGTCTTCGCCCGCCACCTGCTCGGCGATCGGCTCGGCCGGCATCCCCGAGATGCGCAAGCGCGGCTATTCCGGGGGCTTCGCCGCCGGAATCATCGCAGCGGGTGGCACGCTCGGCATTCTGCTGCCGCCCTCGATCACCATGATCCTTTTCGCCGTCGCCGCCGAGAAGTCGCTGGGGCGGCTGTTCCTTGCCGGCATCGGTCCCGGCCTGCTGCTGGTCTTTCTGTTCGGCGCCTATGCCGTGGTCCGCTTCCGCCAGGAATATGCAGCGGCCGAAGCGATCTACAAGAAAGGCGGACCGGAGGCCGCGATCCTCGCCCGCGACGAGTACACGTTGGCCGAACGCTTCAGCGTGCTGCCGCGCGTGATCCCCTTCGTGCTACTGCTGACGGGCGTCATGATCGCCCTCTATGGCGGCTACGCCACGCCGTCGGAAACCGCCGGCCTCGGCGGGCTGCTGGCGCTGGCGCTGATCGCGGCGATCTACAGCGTGTGGCGGCCGAGCGACCTCGCCCCGATCATGAAATCGACGATCCGGGAATCGACCATGCTGATGATGATCATCGGCATGTCGCTGCTCTACTCCTACGTGATGAGCTATCTGCACATCTCGCAATCGGTCGCCGAATCCATCGTCGCGATGCACCTGCCGCGCTGGGAGCTGCTGTTCGCGATCCTCGTCATGGTCGTCGTGCTCGGCTTCTTCCTGCCGCCGGTTTCGATCATCCTGATGACGGCGCCGATCATCCTGCCGCCGCTCCGCGCCGCCAATTTCGACATCATCTGGTTCGGCGTGGTCATGACCATCGTGATGGAGATGGGCCTGATCCATCCGCCGGTCGGCCTCAACATCTTCGTCATCCGCAACGTCGCGCCGGACATTCCCTTGCGCGAGGTGATCTGGGGCACCCTGCCCTTCGTGCTGCTGATGATGCTCGCGGTGCTGCTGCTGTGCTTCTTTCCGGCGATTTCGACCGGGTTGCCGGACCTGGTGATGGGGCCTGACGGGAGCAGGTAGAGGCCATCACCGCTGCCGTAGGGTGGGCAAAGGCGCGCAGCGCCGTGCCCACGATCTCTTTGTTGTCAGCGAAAGGTGGTGGGCGCGCTCCGCTTTGCCCAACCTGAGAGTGCGGTGATTATGGCGCGTTCTTCCGCCGCGATGTCGGCGCGTTCGCCACCACCTGCAACAGATCCTTGCGCACCGCCTCGATGTGCCGCTCCAGGAAGCGGGAAGCCTCCTCCACCTTCTGTGCGCGGCAGAGCGCGATCAGATGGGCGTGCTCCTTTTCCGCTGTCCCCATCGCTTTGGTGTTGGAGAGCTGCAGACGCGTGTAGCGGTCGCTGGTCTGGAGCAGCGACAGCACGATTGCGCGGGTGCGCGGCTGCGGGGCGTGCACGTAGAGCGCCATGTGAAAGTCGGCGTTGAGCTGCCCCCATTCACTGACATTGCGCGCCTTGATCGCCTTCTCGAAGCTCTTGTGAATGTCGTCGAGCCCTTCGAAATCCGCTGTCGTGAACCGCGGCGCCGACTGCGCCAGCAATCGCGGCTCCAGAATACGGCGCAGGTCGAAGACATCGTTGATTTCGTCCAGCGACAGCTCCGAGACGATGGCGCCCTTCTGCGGAACGATGCGCACCAGGCCTTCGGCCTCGAGCTGAAACAGCGCTTCGCGAACGGGAATCCGGCTGACGCCGTAGGCCTCACCAAGCGCATCCTGGCGCAGTTGCGATCCGGCCGGATAGGTACCGTCGAGGATCGCCTGGCGAAGCTGATCGACAATCGCGGCCGACAGCGTGCGATGCTTTAGAGGCTGCTTCATCTGACCTTCTGTTGTCCTTCCCGACTCGTTCGGCCGACGCGGTCCCTGTCTTGCATGTCGAGATGCTCCGCAAAAGCCGGGCGCCAGAAACGAGGTGCCCAGCAAAAGCGCGCGCTGCCGCCGAATTGATCGTAATCTCCGTTTGACTCCCAAAATGTATAAATTATACATTTGGCAATCGCACGACAAATCTTTCGTGGGTTGGGGCCTTTCATGATCGAGCAGACGATGCCGGCCACGCGCGCGCTTAGCGTCCGACGTACGATCGTCCGGATCTCGAGCGCCCTGCTCGCCGTCGAGCGCGTGGCGCTGATAGGCCTGATGTATCTGCTCACCGGCCTGATCCTGGTGAACGTCGTCACCCGCTACTCGCGTTTCCCGATTTATTGGATCGACGAATCCGCAGTCTATTGCGTGGTCTGGTTGACCTTCATCGGGGCGTCCGCGATGACGCGCCTGCGGCTCGATTTCGCAGTGACCATGCTGACGGAGCGTCTTTCGCCGCAGCGCCAGAAGTTCGCCAAGGTGATCTCGACCGGCCTCGTCGTCGTGTTCGGCGTCGCGTTGATCGTCACCTGCGTGCTGTGGATGGACCCGATCGGACTGGCCCGCGCCGGCTTCGACGGACGCAGGCTCGCGGCCGAAACCTTCAATTTTCTCTACACCGAACGCACTCAGACGCTGAACTGGCCGACCTGGGTGCTCTATCTGACGCTGCCGATCTTCGCGGTGTCGATGACCATTCACGGTCTCGCCAATCTCCTGGAAGATCTCGGGCTGGTCCCGCGCACGCCACTGACGGGCTTTCAGCTCTCCGAGCTGGACGGGGTCAACTGATGGTCACGTCCGCGGCCTTCATGGCATTCATGCTGGTCGGCGTGCCGATCGGGCTTTGCCTGTGCCTCGCCGGCCTCGTCTATATCGCGGCTTCCGGCAACCCGGTGCTGTTCCAGTCCTATCCGCTCCAGCTGTTCGGCGGCGTCGACAGCTACGGCCTGATCGCCATCCCGCTCTTCATCCTGATCGGCGAGATCATGAACGGCGGCGGCATCACGCGCCGTATCGTCGACATGGCGATGGCCTTCGTCGGCTCGCTCAAGGGCGGGCTCGCCTACGTCAATATCCTCGCCAACATGTTCATCTCCTCGATTCTGGGATCAGCAACCGCGCAGGTCGCGATCATGGCCCAGATCATGGTGCCGGAGATGGAGAAGAAGGGTTATGACAAGACTTTCGCAGCCGGGCTGACCGCCTATGGCGGCATGCTCGGCCCGATCATCCCGCCTTCGGTGATGTTTGTGGTCTACAGCGTGCTGGCGCAGGTCTCGGTCAGCGACATGCTGATCGCCGGCATCGTGCCCGGCATCATCCTCACCGTGATGTTCTGCCTCGTCATCGCGCTGATGGGCTACGTCTACAACTATCCCCGCGCGGACTATCAGACGCCGCGCCAGCGCGTCATGACGATCCTGCGGACGTCACCGACGCTGCTGATCCCGATCGTCATCGTCGGCACCATTCTCGGCGGTCTCGCCAATGCGACCGAATCCGCGGCCGTCGGCGCCGTCGCCGCCGCGCTGGTCGGAAAGTTCTGGACCAGGGAATTCGAGTTCTCCCAGTTGCCGCAGATGATGCTGCGCAGCGCCATCTATTCGGCGATCGTGCTGTTTCTGGTGGCGGCCGCGGCGGTGTTCTCCTGGGTCCTGATCTTCGGCAAGGTGCCGCAGGAGACCGCCGCCTGGATCCAGACGGTCGCCAAGGATCCGGTCAGCTTCATGCTGATCTGCAACGTGATCCTGCTGGTCATCGGCACCGTGATCGACGGCATTCCCGGCCTGATCATGACCGTGCCGATCCTGCTGCCGGTCGCGACTGAGGTCTATCACATCGATCCCAGGCATTTCGGCGTGGTGGTGGTGATCAATCTGGTGCTCGGTCTGCTGTCGCCGCCGGTCGGGCTCTGCTTCTTCGTCGCGGCCGCCGTCACCGGCGCCAAGCCCGGCAAGATGTTCATGGTGACGCTGCCGTTCTTCGTCATCTCCTGCGTCCTCCTCGTGCTGCTCTCACTCTATCCGTCGCTCTCTCTGATCCTCGTCAAATAGACCCATCTAGAAGGAAGCCCGACCATGCCGCTCTCACGCCGCCGCTTTCTCGCCGCCAGTGCCGCCGCATCGGTGTTCGCGCCGTCGCTGGCGCTCGCCCAGGCCAAGGAATTCCGCCTCGGCCTGATCACGCCGAACGGTCATTCCTGGAACAAGGCCGCGCTCAAATTCGGCGACGATCTCAAGGCGGCCTCCAATGGCCGCCTGACATTAACCGTGTTTCACTCCGGCCAGCTCGGCAACGAAACCGCGATGATGCAGCAATTGCAGTCGGGCGCGCTCGACATGGGTTTCATCCAGGCCGCCGAGCTCGGCTCGCGCGTGCCGCATATCGCCGCGATCAACGCGCCCTACATTGTCCGCTCGACGCCGTCCGTGGCGAAGTTCGTGCGGCATCCGGCGGCGGTGAAGCTGTTCGAAGTACTGCCGCAGGAGACCGGCACGATCGGGCTCGGCTGGGGTATCACAGGCATGCGCGCGGTGTTCTCCTCAAAGGATCTGAATACGCTGGCCGACATCAAGGGCATGAAGCTCCGGATCAACCCGACGCCGGTCTATCGCGATTTCTATTCCTCGCTGGGCGCAGCGCCCACCCCGATCCCGACGCCGCAGGTGTTCGACGCGATGGCCAACGGCCAGGTCGATGGCCTCGAGGCCGATCTCGAATTTTCCTGGAACCAGCGCTTCGACAAGGTGTCGAAGGTGATCCTGCAGATGAACGCCGTCTTCATGCCGATGGCAGCCGTCGTATCGGGCCGGGTCTGGCAGTCGCTGCCGCCCGCCGACCGCGAGCTGATCACCAAGCTGGTGAAGTCGACACTGGACGCGCAGATCGACGAGCTTGCCGGCAACGAGCCGGCACTGATCGAGAACTTCAAGAAGGCGCCGATCCCGATCCGCCAGGTCGACGCCAAGGATACCGAGGCCGTCATTGCCGAGTTCGACAAGATCTGGCTGCCCAAGGCCCCCGTCCTCGCCGAGCTGCGCAAGGTCGGCGCGACGCTCTGATTCCATCCATCCCCTCACGTCCAATGCCGGCGGATTGAACGATCCGCCGGCACAATTCCAATCGGAGCAAACAATGAGCCCACGCATTTCCTGGGAAGGCGTCTTCCCGGCTGTCACCACCCAGTTCAACGACGACCTGTCCCTCAATATCGACGCAACCGCCAAGGTGATGGACGGGTTGATCCGCGACGGCGTCTCCGGCCTGATCGTCTGCGGCTCGGTCGGCGAGAACACCTCGCTGGAGCGCAAGGAGAAGATCGCGATCATGGAGACCGCGAAGTCGGTCGCAGCGGGCCGCGTGCCCGTGCTGTGCGGCATCGCCGAATTCACCACGGCCTTTGCGGTCGAGACGGCCAAGGAAGCCGCGCGTGTCGGCATTGACGGCGTGATGGTGATGCCGGCTTTGGTCTATTCGTCGAAGCCGCACGAGACCGCTGCGCATTTCCGTGCCGTCGCCAGCGCAACAGACCTGCCGGTGATGCTCTACAACAATCCGCCCATCTACAAGAACGATGTCACCCCGGACATCCTGGTCTCGCTCGCCGACGTCGACACCGTCGTCTGCTTCAAGGATTCCTCCGGCGATACCCGCCGTTTCATCGACACCCGCAACATGGTCGGCGACCGCTTCGTGCTGTTCGCGGGGCTCGACGACGTCATCGTCGAGAGCGTCGCGATGGGGGCCGTGGGCTGGGTCTCGGGCATGTCGAACGCTTTTCCGCGCGAGGGCGAAACGCTGTTCCGTCTGGCCAGGGCCGGGCGCTTTGCCGAGGCCATGCCGCTCTACGAATGGTTCATGCCGCTGTTGCATCTCGATGCGCGGCCGGACCTCGTCCAGTGCATCAAGCTGTGCGAGCACATCATGGGCCGCGGCACCGCGCTGACCCGCCCGCCGCGCCTCGCGTTGCTGCCGCAGGAGAAGGCCGAGGTCGAGGCGATGATGGCCAAGGCGCTCAAGAACCGGCCGCGCCTGCCGGATGTGGGGCTGAAGGCGGCCTAAGCGCAGGTCTCGGTGGGCAAAGCGAAGCGCGCCCACCACCTGTCTCGATCATGGAAAGATGGTGGGCGCGGCGCTTTGCGCCTTTGCCCACCCTACGGCACCTGAAGGCGGCGCTAGCGACCCTACGAAGCAGCCCGCTTCTTCTTCGCATTCAGCGCAGACGTCACACGGCTGACCGGCGGCTTGCCCAGCACGCCGCTCATCTCGTTCGTGGCCGCCAGCAGCTTCTCCATGTCGATGCCCGTCCTGACGCCCATGCCTTCGAGCATGTAGACGACATCCTCCGTGGCGACGTTGCCCGTTGCTCCCGGCGCATAGGGACAGCCGCCGAGGCCGCCGGCGGCAGCGTCGACGACGCGCACGCCCTCCTCCATCCCCGCATAGAGGTTGGCGAGCGCCTGGCCGTAGGTGTCGTGGAAATGCATCGCGAGCTTGGCTGAGGGAACGTTGGCGGCTACCGCGCGCAGCATCTCCTTGGCCTTGGCTGGCGTGCCGACGCCGATGGTGTCGCCGAGCGAGATCTCGTAGCAGCCCAGTTCAAACAGCGTGCTCGCCAGGTCGGCCACCGCCTTCGGCTTGATCTCGCCGTCGAACGGGCAGCCCAGCACGCAGGAAATATAGCCGCGCACCTTGACGCCCTCGGCCTTGGCGCGCGCGAGCACCGGCTTGAACCGCTCGATGGACTCCGCGACGGTGCAGTTGATGTTGGCCCGCGAAAATCCCTCCGAAGCGGCGGCAAACACCGAGACGACTTGCGCGCCGGCAGCACGCGCGGCGTCATAACCCTTCTCGTTCGGCACCAGCACGTGGAATTCGGCGCCGGACAGGTGGCTCACGCCTCGCAGCACGGCGTCGGAGCTTGCCATTTGCGGGATCGCCTTGGGCGAGACGAAGGCGCCGACCTCGACAGTGTTCAGGCCGGCCGCGACCAGCGCCTCGATGAAGGCAATGTGGGCCTCGACGCTGACGGGCGTTTTCTCGTTCTGAAGCCCGTCACGCGGCCCCATTTCAATGATGCGAACCTGGTCGCTCATGTCACTCTCCCGCCGGCTCGACCACGGCGAGTTCGACACCCTCCTGCACGATGTCGCCGACCTTGCACTTGATGGATTTCAGCACGCCGGCATAGGGCGCGCGCAGCGTCTGTTCCATCTTCATCACTTCGAGCGTCAGGATCGGCGCGCCCTTCTCGAGCGTTGCGCCCTCCTCGGCCAATACGGCGACCACCGTTCCCGGCAGCGGCGCTGCGATCTTGTCCTCGCCGGTCTGCTCCTCGCTCTCGCCGCCGAACGGATCGACCCAGTGCAGGTCGAAGCGGCCGTTGCGCGTGCGCAAGTAGAGCTCGTGGCCGTTGATCACGGCCGCGACGGAGGACTTGACGCCATCCAGCGTCAGGTCGAAACCGCCGTCCTTCGGCGCGATTGCAAACGCCAGCTCGCGCTCGCCGATCACCAGCGTAGACGGCCCGCTGCCGTAGTTCAGGATGATCTTCTGCTCGGGCCCGTGGCCGACGCGGAAGGCAAAGCTGCGCTGGCGCCGGCCGACCGGCTGCCAGCCGAACGTCTGCCAGGGCGAATTCGCCTGGGCCCGTGCGGCCTGCTGCTCGTCGTTGACGACGGCGGCCACGGCGGCGCAGAGCTCGAGCTCCCCGGGCGCCGGCGAGGCGGACGTCAGCACCGCCAGCTCGCGCTCGATGAACCCGGTGTCGATCGCATTCGTCCGCACCTTCGGATGCGTCATCAGCGCCGACAGGAACGGGATGTTGGTGACGATGCCGCGGACGTCGGACTCCTCCAGCCCGCGGTTCAGCCGCTCGATCGCGACATCCCGCGTCGGCGCCCAGGCGATCATCTTTGCCAGCATGGCGTCGTAATAGGGTGAGACGCTGTCGCCCTCGCGGTAGCCGGCGTCGATGCGGAGGCCCCCGGTTTCCTCCGGCAGCCGCCAGGTGGAAATCCGGCCGACCGACGGCATGAAGTTCTTGGTCGGGTTTTCCGCGTAGATGCGCGCCTCGACGGCATGGCCGTTGAGCCTGATCTCGTCCTGCTTCAGCGGCAGTGCCTCGCCGAAGGCGACGCGCAACTGCCATTCGACCAGATCGATGCCTGATATCAGCTCGGTCACGGGATGCTCGACCTGCAGACGGGTGTTCATCTCGATGAAGAACACGTCTTTGCCGTCGGACACGAACTCGATCGTGCCGGCGCCGACATAGTTCACCGCGCCCGCCGCCTTTCGCGCCGCCGCACAGACGGTCTCGCGCTGTGCAGGATTGAGCGTCGGCGACGGCGCCTCCTCGATCACCTTCTGGTGCCGCCGCTGCAACGTGCATTCGCGCTCGAACAGGGACAAGAGATTGCCGTGGCTGTCGCCGATCACCTGCACCTCGATATGCCGGGGATTGTCGACATACTTCTCGATCAGCATGCGGTCGTCGCCGAACGCGGCCTTTGCCTCCCGCTTGGCACTGACGATTGCGGGACCGAGTTCGTCCGCCGAGCGCACGATCCGCATGCCGCGGCCGCCGCCGCCCGCGGACGCCTTCACCAGGATCGGGAAGCCGACCTTCTCGGCCGCCTTCGCCAGCGTTGCATCGTCCTGCGCCTCGCCGTGATAGCCGGGCACCAGCGGCACGCCGGCCTTCTCCATCAGCGCCTTGGAGCCGGACTTCGAACCCATCGCATTCATCATCCCGGAGGTCGGGCCGACAAAGACGAGGCCCGCATCGAAGCAAGCCCCCGCGAACTCGGCATTTTCCGACAGGAAGCCGTAGCCCGGATGCACGGCCTCCGCGCCGGTCTTGCGCGCGGCCTCGATCAGCCGCTCGACATTGAGATAGCTGTCCCGGGCGCGCGCTGGCCCGAGCAGCACGGCCTCGTCGGCGAGCGCGACATGCATCGCGTCGCGGTCGGCCTCGGAATAGACTGCGACCGTGCGCAGGCCCATCGCGCGGGCGGTGCGGATGACGCGGCAGGCGATCTCGCCGCGGTTCGCGATGAGGAGCGTGCGAAAACGCCGGTAGAGCTTTGAGCGGTCCATCGCATCACATCCTGAACAGGCCGAATTTCGTCGGCTCGATCGGCGCATTCGACGCCGCCGAGAGGCCGAGGCCGAGCACGAGGCGCGTATCGGCCGGGTCGATCACGCCGTCGTCCCAGAGGCGCGCGGTCGCGTAATATGGGTGCCCCTGGCTCTCATATTGCGCGCGGATGGGCTCGCGGAATTTATCTTCCTCGTCCTTCGACCAGCTGTCGCCCTTGGCCTCGATATTGTCACGCCGGACCTGGCTCAGCACCATCGAGGCCTGCTCGCCGCCCATCACCGAGATGCGCGCATTCGGCCACATCCAGAGGAAGCGCGGTGAATAGGCACGGCCGCACATGCCGTAATTGCCGGCGCCATAGGAGCCGCCGATCACGACGGTGAATTTCGGCACCGAGGCGGTCGCGACCGCCGTCACCAGCTTGGCGCCGTCGCGCGCGATGCCGCCGGCCTCGTACTTCTTGCCGACCATGAAGCCGGTGATGTTCTGCAGGAACACCAGGGGAATGCCGCGCTGGCAGCACAGCTCGATGAAATGCGCACCTTTCAGCGAACTCTCACTGAAGAGAATGCCGTTGTTGGCGATGATGCCGACTGGATAGCCCCAGATATGGGCGAAGCCGCACACCAGCGTCGTGCCGTAGAGTTTCTTGAATTCGTCGAATTCGGAACCATCAACCACGCGCGCGATGATGTCGCGCACGTCGAACGGCTTTCTGCCGTCGACCGGCACCACGCCGTAGATCTCCTCCGCCGCAAACAGCGGCTCGCGCGGTGGATGCATGTTGAGGTTCGGCCGCGCCGGCGGTTTCAACGTGCCGACGATGCGCCGCGCGATTCCGATCGCATGGGCATCGTTCTGGGCGTAATGGTCGGTCACGCCGGACTGCCGCGAATGCACGTCGGCGCCACCGAGCTCCTCGGCGCTGACCACCTCGCCGGTCGCCGCCTTCACCAGCGGCGGGCCGCCGAGGAAGATGGTGCCCTGGTTGCGCACGATGATGCTCTCGTCCGACATCGCGGGCACATAGGCGCCGCCGGCCGTGCAGGAGCCCATCACGATCGCGATCTGCGGAATGCCCTGTGACGACATCTGCGCCTGGTTATAGAAGATGCGGCCGAAATGCCGCTCGTCCGGAAAGATCTCGTCCTGCAGCGGCAGGAAGGCGCCGCCGGAATCGACCATGTAGACGCAAGGAAGATTGTTCTGCCGCGCGACGTCCTGCGCCCGTAGATGCTTCTTCACGGTCATCGGGTAGTAAGTGCCGCCCTTGATGGTGGCGTCATTGGCGACGATCACGCATTCGCGTCCCGCAATGCGCCCGACGCCGGTGACGACGCTCGCCGAATGCACGTCGCCGCCATAGAGGCCATACGCCGCGAGCGGCGACAGCTCCAGGAACGAGGTTCCGGGATCGACCAGCAGATCGACGCGCTGGCGGGCCAGCATCTTGCCGCGCGCGGTGTGGCGGTTGCGCGAGACCTCGCCGCCCCCGCCGGCGACCTGACTGAGCTTCTCGCGCAGGTCCGCGACGAGGGTGCGCATAGCCTCTGAATTGCGCGCAAAGTCTGATGATGACGGATCGATGCTGGAATGGAGCGGCATGATGATTCCAATGAAGTGAAGGTTCTAAGCCGTCTCGGCCATCAGTTCGCGACCGATCAGCATGCGGCGGACCTCCGAGGTGCCCGCACCGATCTCGTAGAGTTTTGCGTCACGCCAGAGACGCCCCACGGGGAATTCGCTGGTGTAGCCAACCCCGCCGAGCGCCTGGATCGCCTCGCCCGCCATCCAGGTTGCCTTCTCCGCGGAATAGAGAATCGCAGCAGCCGCATCCTTGCGCAAGCTGCGCGCGTGATCGGCACGGTCGCAAGCGCGGCCCACCGCATAGACATAGGCGCGCGTCGCCTGCCAGGTCGCATACATGTCGGCAAGCTTGCCCTGCATCAGCTGGAAGTCGCCGATCGGCTGACCGAACTGCTTGCGCTCGTGCATGTAGGGTACGACCGCGTCCATGCAGGCCGCCATGATGCCAAGCGGCCCACCCGAGAGCACTGCGCGCTCATAGTCGAGGCCGGACATCAGCACCTTGACGCCCTCGCCCACTTTGCCCATCACGTTCTCCTCCGGCACCTCGCACTCGTCGAAGAACAAGGGATAGGTGTTGGATCCGCGCATGCCGAGCTTGTCGAGATGCTGGCCGTGGGTGAAGCCCTTAAATCCCTTCTCGACGAGGAACGCGGTCATGCCGCGCGGGCCGGCCTCCGGATCGGTCTTGGCGTAGACCACCAGCACGTCGGCGTCGCCGCCATTGGTGATCCACATCTTCGAGCCGTTGAGCACATAGCGGTCGCCGCGCTTGTCGGCGCGCAGCTTCATCGAGACGACGTCGGAGCCGGCACCCGGCTCGGACATCGCGAGCGCGCCGACATATTCGCCGGAGATCAGCTTCGGCAAATAGCGCTGGCGCTGTGCGTCGTTGCCGTTGCGGCGGATCTGGTTGACGCAGAGGTTGGAATGCGCGCCGTAGGACAGCCCGACCGCGGCCGAGCCGCGCGAAATCTCCTCCATGGCGACGATATGGGCGAGATAGCCCATGCTGGAGCCGCCATACTGCTCCGGCGCGGTCATGCCAAGCAGGCCGAGCTCGCCGAAGCGCTTCCAAAGGTCCGCGGGAAACAGATTGGCCTTCTCGATCTCAGCCGCGCGCGGAGTGATCTCCGCCTCCACGAAGGCGCGAAGCGTGTCGCGCAGCATGCCGATGTCTTCGCCAAGATCGAAGTCGATGCTCGGGATGTTCAAGGCGATTCCTCCGTATTTTGGGCTCTGAACCTAGCGGTATCGCGGCCCTCGTGCGGTCGAAAAGGTTGCATTTTCCGCCAAACTTGGCGAGGATTTTCCGGAGGAGTTCCGATGACTTTTCAAGCCGCCACCGCGACCTCGCGCCGCGCCGTGACTCCCGCCGCCTTCGTCCGCGGCGTGGTTGCGGCTTATGCGCGCTACGGCCGCGACCCGGCCGAGGCGTTAAGCCGGGGTCAGGTAGCGCCAGACCTTGTCAATTCTCCGGACGGGCGGGTCACCGCCGCCCAGTTCGAGGCCCTGGCGGGCCATGCCATGCGCGAGCTGGATGACGAGGCGCTCGGCTGGTTCTCGCGGCGGCTGCCTTGGGGCTCCTATGGCATGCTGTGCCGCGCCTCGATCACGGCGCCGACGCTGGAGGTCGCGCTCAAGCGCTGGTGCCGCCATCACCGCCTGCTCACCGAGGACGTGCAACTTGATCTCGAGGTTGGCGACGAGACTGCCGTGGTGTCCATCCGGGAGCTGCACGATCTCGGAGCCTTACGCGAATTCTGCCTCGTCACCCTGCTTCGCTACGTGCTCGGCTTCTCCTGTTGGGCGGTGGATTCCGCGATCGCGCTCCGCGCGGCGGAATTCCCTTATCCAGAGCCCGGTCATGTCTCGGTCTACCCGACCATCTTTTGCCGCAACATCCGCTTCGACGCCGCCCGCGCCCGCATCGTCTTCGACAAGCATTATCTCTCGCTGCCGCTCACGCGCAGCGCAGCCGATCTCGACAACATGCTCAAGGGCGCGCTCAGGCTGACCGTGCTGCCCTATCGCCGCGACCGCCTGCTGGTCGAGCGTGTCCGCCGCGTGCTCCGCAATGCGCGGGGACGCAGCCTCGGCGCCGAGGACGTCGCGAGCGAGCTTGCGCTCTCCACCCGCACCATGCATCGGCGCCTGCGCGAGGAAGCAACCTCATTGCGCGATCTCAAGGAAGAAGCAAAGTTCGAGCTCGCCAAGCAGGAGCTGATGCGTGGCCGCGCCCCGATCAAACGTATCGCGGAGATCGCAGGCTTTCGCAACGAGAAGAGCTTTTCGCGCGCCTTCCGCAGCTGGACCGGAGCAAGCCCGCGCGAATTCCGCGGCCGGTACCGGTGAGGCGCGCAACGGCGCGCCGGGCCATCGTCTACAGCGTTGTGCCTATCCTGCCGAAGCGCCCCGCGGACTCTCCTGCAACGGCAGCGGCACATCCTTGGCGACCCCCAACACCGGGAAGCTGCGAACGTTCTTCACATCGGGCATTGCTGCGAAATGCAGCAGTTGCTGGCGCATGCTCTCGACGTTCGGCGCCACGCATTTGAGGAGATAGTCGGTGTCGCCTGAAATCCGCCAGCACTGCTGGATGCGCGGGATCGCAGCGATCGAGTTCTCGAACGCCTCGAGCACCGGCTGGGCTTGGCTGCCGAGTTGGATCGAGACGAACGACACCACCTCATAGCCAAGCAGCCGTTCGTCGATGACCGCGCGCACCGCGCGGATCACGCCGCGACTGAACAGCGATTTGAGGCGCCGCAGGCAGTTGGGCGCGGACACACCGACGCGCAGCGCCAGCTCGTTGTTGCGCACCCGTCCGTCCTGCTGCAGCTCGGATAAGATCTTCAGATCGACGCCGTCGAGCTGATCCCGCCCCACCATACCCCACCTCGTTATGGTCGTGTCATGCGGGGCAGCGAAGCACGGGGCGGAATGGGTGCCAACCACCTTGGGCTTCCTCGGGGCTGCAAGAGCGTGGCGGGAAGTTTGCCTGGGGCCCGCCTGCGGCAGGCTCTCAGGATCAGGCCACGTTTCGGGGCGCAGACCGTCATGGTGAGGAGCCGGCCAAAGCGGGCGTCTCCGGACGATGCTTTGCGTCGCCGGGTGACCCATGCAGGCCGAGTTCGCGTCCCCGAAAAAGGGTATGCCCGGGACGATCCCGGGCACAACGGTTCACGATGACCTCAACGGGCGGCCTGGCCGCCCGCGCCCTCAATGCGTCCAGGGCTCGCCGCGGCGGAATGAGAAATTATCGGCGTAGGCGACCGGCCGGCGGATCGAATCCTGCGGCTCGATCACCTGGTAGGCGATGCCCTTACGCTCGCAATAAGCGATCGCCTCTTCCTTGGAGTGAAAGCGCAGCGTGATCTGCTGCTTCATGTCGCCGGACGAGGTCCAGCCCATCAGGGGCTCGACCGAACGCGGCTGCTCCGGCTCGTAGTCGAGCTGCCATTCCCTGGTCTTGGAGCGTCCGGATTGCATCGCGTTCTTGGCGGGCTTGAAAATCCGTGCGGTCATTTGCGGTCCGGCCTCTTCGTCTTTATCGTTCGATTTCGATGCGTCACGGTAGCAGTTGGTGGAAACCTCAGGGATAGTATAGAGACACCAATTGGGAACTGATCGGTGATTCCGGCCCCCGGCACCCTCGCCAACGGTATAGTCATTATGCTGCACCGTGACAATTGCGTACCCGCCTTCCGCGCCGGGGCCCCGCCCGGCGGCACTCCTTCGCTGACGTCAGTGTAAACCGCCCCTCCGAGAGCTCCCGTCGCATGGCCTTCCTGAACATCAATGCCACGCTCCCTGACAAGGGCCGTGACCTCAGGCTCGACCTGTTTCGCGGCGTCGCGAATTGGGCGATCTTCCTCGACCACATTCCCGACAACGTCGTGAATTGGATCACGACGCGCAATTACGGCTTTTCCGACGCCGCCGACCTGTTCGTCTTCATCTCCGGCTACACCGCCTCCTTCGTCTATGCGCGGATGATGCTGGACCGTGGCTTCATCGTCGGCGCCACCCGGCTGACCAAGCGGGTTTGGCAGCTCTACGTCGCCCACATCATCCTGTTCGTGATCTATATCGCCTCGATCAGCTATCTGGCGCTGCGCTTCGGCGATTCCGAGATGATCAACGAGTTCAACGTCGCCGGCCTGGTCGACAACGCCACCGAGACGCTGCGCCAGGGGCTGTTCCTGCGCTTCAAGCCGCTCAATCTCGACGTGCTGCCGCTCTACATCGTGCTGATGGGACTGTTTCCGCCGGTGCTGTGGTTCATGCTGCGCAAGCCCGATCTCACGATGATGCTGTCGATCGTGCTGTGGCTGGCCGCGCGTCACTTCGGCTGGAATCTGAACGCCTATCCGGCCGGTCAGTGGTACTTCAACCCGTATTGCTGGCAGGTGCTGTTCGTGTTCGGAGCCTGGTGCGCGATGGGCGGCGCACGCCGCTCGATGACGCTGATCAACGCGCCGATCACGCTCTACCTCTGCGTTGGCTATCTCCTGTTCGCGCTGGTCATGACCATGGCCGGCCGCTTCCCGACCTTCGGCGGTATGTTCCCCGAGTGGCTGTTCTCGGCCTTCAATCCGAACGACAAGACCAACCTCGCACCCTATCGCTTCATCCACTTCGTCGTGATCGTGATTCTCGTGATCCGCTTCGTGCCGAAGGAATGGCCGGGCCTGGAGTGGAAGGTGTTCGATCCGTTGATCGTCTGCGGCCAGCAGTCGCTCGCCGTGTTCTGCGTCGGCGTGTTCCTGTCCTTCGTCGGCCATTTCGAGCTGTCGATGAGCTCGGGCTCGCTGCTCGCGCAGATCTTCGTCAGCGTCGCCGGCATCGCGATCATGACCACGGTAGCCTATTACATCTCGTGGTCGAAGAAGCAGGACAAGCCGCTGAAGCCGCCGCCTCCCAAGCCCGCGGCGAAGGCGGCCTGAGCCGGGAACGCTGCCGTTCGGAGCGCACCGTTCGCGGAACGCTGCGCTCGGTCGCCCCGCCGGATCGGGCCGAGATCGATTGACCTGGGTCAACCAGGGATGACGCCGACCGGCATAATGTCGTCGCGACACGCATCGCCGCATCGACGTCGGCGGCCTCCCCTCGGACAAGGCCCAAGCACATGCCCTCTCATTTTCATGCCGTGATATGGATCGACCATTCGCAGGCCAGGATCTTCCATCTCGGCCTGAGCGGCTCCGACGAAATCACGTTGCACCCGCAACTGCCGACGCGTCATCTTCATCACAAGGCCAACGTCGTCGGCAGCGGCCACGCAGCTCCCGACAAGGCGTTCTACGCTGACGTGAGCAAAGCCCTCGCCGATGCCGGCGAGATCCTCATCATCGGCCCGGCGAGCGCAAAGACGGAGCTTGCCAGCCACATTCGCGCGAACGCTCCCGATATCGGCAAACGGATTGCTGCGGTGGAACCGGCCGATCACCCTTCGGACGCCGAAATCGTCGCCTATGCGAAACGTCACTTCAAACTGCCGCTGCCGCGCGTGCAGGCGCCGGGATAGGCCGGGCAACGGCCCTCGGCCGAACGGGTTCAGCATTAACGCAAGGGGCGATGACGGCTCACTACGGGCCTATCGCGCTTCAGGCCGCTTCCTCGCCGTCGAACTCGGTGAATTTCCTGTAGATCCAATCGCGACCATCATGACGGCGCCAGACCTTGCCGATCACGAGTTGTCCGTTGATCGAGCGGCGGGGCACGATCACCGTCCAGAGGTGCCAGATCTCGCTCCAGCTCGATTGCGGACCGGTGGCTTTGAAGTTGCGATCGAAAGACATGGCGCAAGACTCACAGGATACGCGCGCTGCGACGAACTGTGACCTCGTGTGAGCACGAATTGCAGGCAGCCCATCGCGGGTCGAGCCCGATCTCATAACGATGGCCAAAGCGGCCGCAACACCCGCTCATCCTTAACCTAACCGGTCAACCTTACTTCTCATGGGCTTCGGGCCTGAACCGGTTGAAAGAGAGCGTCGAGTTTCTTAGAATGTTCGTGATTTGAGATGGCTGCGCCGACTTGGGCGCGTCGCAATTCGATTGAGCTGACGTCAGATTTCGTAATGAATTTCGAGACGATTCGTCGGGACGACCAAAATGAATCTGCAATGCGCACACCTGCGCCTGGCGCTGCGAATGGCGCTGGTCGCAAGGACGCCGGCGCAAGAGCCGCCGCAGGCCGCCAACGATAACCAGATGGTCTGGCCGTTCGTGCCGTTTCCACCGGACTGGCACGCTTCAGGTTGCTCGGTCGCATCTGACAAATGACGGCCGAAAAAGCGCAACGCCGCGCAAGCGGAATATTATCGCTTGGCGGCGTCCGTTAGACATTGGGCGCTGAAATCCCCAACACACATTTGTCTATGGCGACGGCCAAAGGTTCGATCGGACGCCGCCGATTCTATCCCGGCCGGCCGACCCAATTCGTTGAAACATCGCGCGGAAGTCGAGAAACGAGGTCAAGAACCGCGTGTCAATTCGCGAGGACAATCGTCCTGAGATGACGTCGGGACTGGTCGGGGCAGCTGGATTCGAACCAACGACCTGCAGTACCCAAAACTGCCGCGCTACCAGGCTGCGCTATACCCCGAATGTCCGGCGAGCCCCGTCGATACACGCTTCCAAAGGCGCCAGCAAGCTTACAAACTGGCGCCGGCAAGGCTGACGACACCCTTCGCAGCCCGCCCTATTTGCTGCCGAACAGCGGGTGGCCGACGCGGTCGCCGACACGGATGCCGTATTTCTGCGCCGTTCCCGCCACCACCTCCAGCACGGCCCGGGCGGGCCCCCGGGACGAGACGATCTTGGTCGACATCGGCTCGGTGTTTTCGGCAATGCGCAGGATGCGGCCGTCGGCGCGGATGAAGATCATGTCGAGCGAGACATAGGTATTCTTCATCCACATCGAGATTTCCTGCTCGGGATTGAAGTCGAACAGCATACCTTTGCCATCCGCCAATTCCTTGCGGTACATCAGGCCGGTCTCCTTCTCCTCTGCGGTCGTCGCCATTTCCACCGAGAACACCTGCACGCCGTTCTTGGTGACGATCTCCAGCGGCTGGAAGCTGGCGGCGTCGGCGGGCGCGCTGGCGACGGCAAAGCCGGCGATGACGAGGATGGCGGCAAGCCAGCCCTTCAGAGCGGACCAGACGGCCTTGCGATCAGAATTCATGGGAGCACTCGAGGCGTGGGACTGGATCAGTCCTTACGCGGCGATCGCCAGAAAAGCCAGAGGCGCGCCGGCCAGCCGGCGCGCCTCTATTGCTCACGATTGCGGGACCTTGCGCCGCAAGATGTGGCGCCCCCTAGTGCGACTGCAAGCCCGGCGATCCGGTCTCGGGATGGATCTCGGCCGCCATCATGCCCTTGGAGCCGGGCCCGAAGCGGACCAGGACATACTGGCCGGGCCTGAGCTCGGTCATGCCGAAGCGGCGCAGCGTCTCCATGTGCACGAAGATATCGGGCGTGCCCTCGCCGCAGGTCAGGAAGCCGAAGCCGCGCAGCCGGTTGAACCATTTGACCTGGGCCCGCTCCAGCCCGCTGGTCGCGGTGACCGTGACATGGGTGCGCGGCGGCAGCATCTGCGCCGGATGGATCGCCGTCGACTCGTCCATCGAGACCACGCGAAACGCCTGGTAACCCTTGGCGCGCTGGATGCACTCGACGACGATGCGGGCGCCTTCATAGGCGGTCTGGAAACCGTCGCGCCTAAGCACGGTAACGTGCAGGAGCACGTCCGGCCAGCCGTTGTCGGGAACGATGAAGCCGTAGCCTTTGGAAGCGTCGAACCACTTGATGACGCCATGGACTTCGACGAGATTGGCGCTGGCCTCGCCCAACCCGCTGAAGGGACTGAGCGCGCTGTCGCGACCGGCGCTGCCGTGTTCGCCCGGCGCGATCCGCCCGGACGATACCCCTTGCCCGGGAACCCCGAGCTTCTTGGACTCAAATCCGTCCGACGACCCCATAACCCCGGACCCCACACTGCCATGCAACCCGCCATATCGGCGGCGCCCGAATCACGCGTCTTAAGAGAATGTTCTCAATTCGACGCGACGCGAATCTTTCGACTCAAAAGATAACACTCCCGGTTGCGAGGCATAGACAAAAAAGAGATTCGCCGGAACCTATGAACAGCTTGCACAGCCGCGAATCAAACTCCTGCCTCAATTTCCAACAAAGGGCCCGAGTGTGTCGCCGATGTCGTGGTGGATGACGAGGTCGGCGATACCGTCCTGTTCGGTCGGCTCGCGATTGATGATCACCAGACGCGCACCGGCGTTCTTCGCCATCATCGGAAAGCCCGCCGCCGGCCACACCACGAGCGAGGAACCGATCGCGATGAAGAGGTCGCAGGCGCGCGACAGCACGCTCGCGCGCTGCATTTCTTCATCCGGCATCATCTGGCCGAAAGAGATCGTGGCGGTCTTCACCGGCTCCGCGCAGGCCGTGCAGTTGGGCGCGGCGCCGTCGTCGTCGAAGCGATGCTTCACCCAGTCGAGCGGATAGGCCTGTCCGCATCCGATGCAGCGCGCATAGGTGGTGTTGCCGTGAAGCTCGATCACGTGCTCGCCGGCGAAGCCCGAGGCCTGATGCAGATTGTCGATGTTCTGGGTGATGACGGCGGGAACCTTGCCGGCGCGGTAGAGCGATGCCAGCGCGCGATGGCCGCGGCCGGGCTTCGCCGCCGCGAACACCTCCTCCATCGCAAATCGCCGGCGCCAGGATTCGTCCCGCGCTGACTGGCTCGCGACGAATTCGTCGAACGGGATCGGGCGGTTGCGCGTCCAAATTCCGCCCGGCGAGCGGAAGTCGGGAATGCCGCACTCCGTCGAAATGCCGGCGCCGGTGAACGGCACGATGGTCCTGGCCTCCGCGATCATCCCGCCGAGGCGCTCAACGCCACTTTGAAGATCCGATGCGATCAATCGCAGCCTCCCGATCCGGGTTTGTCCTGCAGCAACCATGCGCAAGCGGCAAGATTGCTGACGCTCTTATCAAGCGCCAACACGACGCACTCGGCAATTTTTTCCGGCCTTCGCATATCACAATCCTGCAATGCCTCCTCCCCATTGACGCCCCATTCGGAAGCATCAATGGATGTGTGAATGCGACTCAAGATGATGCGGCGGCAGTGCTTGAGCTCAGTAGTAAACCCGAGGGGATGGTCATGACCGAAGACGAAGAACGCAAAGCCCGTGAGCGCGATGAGATCGCCGCCCGTGTTGCCGCCTTCCGTGCCACGCAGGAAAAATTCAAGCGTGAGCGCGAAGAGTATTTCGTGTCGACGCTGGAGAATGCCCGAAAGGTCGAACGGCCCTCGCTGTGGCCGTAATTCACGTCTGATCAATGCGCACGAAAAAAGCCCGGAGCATTGCTCCGGGCTTTTCGCTTGTTAGTCGTTACCAATGGCGCCAGTGGTGATGGTGCCGGTAGTAGGGTCCGCCGCCATAGTAGGCGACGGGGCCGGCCCCGTAATAGTAGCCCGGCCCGTCATAATAGCCGTAGCGGGGACCGTAATAGCCGTACGGGTGCGATGCTGCGACCGCGCCCGCGGTGATCGCGCCGGCGGCGAGGCCGAATGCGAGGCCCGGGCCGATACCACCGCGCCCGCGCGCCTCGGCAGGCGCCGGGGCTGCGACCGCGGCAACGCCGACGGCTGCGACGGTGGCCAGGACTGCCAGTGTCTTCTTCATGCTCTCCTCCTTCGCGTCTTGCAAAGATAACTAGATGCGCCTGCGATGGTTGCGCGCAGGAGTGCGGAACCGCCGCAGCAAAAAAGGGCGCTGAGAGCCGGAACCAAATCGCCGGGAGCGCATTGCCTTTTCAAGTGCGGGAGCCTCCGCCATCCGGGTTGAGGCAACAGCACGAAGCCCCGTCAGCATCTCGGCGATGCTGGCGGGGTTTTAAGTTTCACGGGAGCAGATGGCAGCACACGACGATTGCTGCCAGCGGGGCGAATGACCGAGGAGGAAAGTTTGCCCTTATCTGCATTGCTGGCCCGTATACGCAAGCTGGTTCCCAGATCCGACGATCAGCATTACGACGAGATCGTTCGCAGCTTCGGGGTGGGCGCACTGCGCCCGCCGGCGACGCCGATGAGCGACCGCGAGCTGGCACGGGCGATCGCCGAGTTCCTCAAAGAGCAGCCCTCGAGCAAATCCGTTGCGACCCTCGGACGCCGGCTCGATCCCTCCTCCCCGATCTAGGTTCCTTCGCGGGAGCAGGGAACCAGGATTGCGCGCGGACGTTGAGTTGTTCCTCAGGCAGACCGGAAGAGGCCGATATGCCCGCGTGGCTCGAAGTCTTGCTCAACCTGTCCGGCTATGCCGGCTTCGTGGCGCTTGCCTCGCGCGGCACCACTTTCTCGCAGGTGCCGACCGACGATCGCATTTGCGGCGACAAGCGCTGATCGGCGCGCCGTCTAGTTGGCTTGCGCCGGCTGGCCCGCCGTGCGCACCAGCCGGTCGGCCTTGACCGCAACGCGCGTGTCCTCGACCTGCGGCCGCAGCGAGAAGCTGACCACCACGAAAGCGAGGCAGAACAGCGTGCCGACGATGGCGACACGCCGGTAGGTGTGCCGGTCGCCTTGGTAAAAGGACGGCTCTGAAAAAGGTGTCATGACAAAAATGGCTTCTTGGCAAAGTCGTATCTTGTTCGTCTTTGCCAGACACCTATCCCAAGCAGCGGCAAGCGCAACGCGATTGGGGTTTTAACCTAACCGAATAGGGTTATCTGCTTCCGCGCAAACGTTCGTTAGGAGTTTGCCGAACGCGCGTCCGATCGCGGCGGGCCAGGCCCGTGACGACCCGGTCACGTCAGGAGATGAAGCGCCGCATCGCGCCGGCAGGCGCAACATGTTCTGCATCCGACTCCATTTCGTTCTCGAAGAACGAATCGGAGTCGGAGAAAACGGCGCGGAGCGATTCCTAACGATCGATGAAGGCGCGCGGCGCAACGTCGTCAGCGGTCGTCGGCGCGATCTCCGGTGAGAGGAATCTCGAGACGACCGCGAAAACGATGACGATCTCGCGGCAAGGTTCGCATCGAAAGCTCTTGGCGGAGATCGCAATCATGGGCTGGGCGCAGCGCGGGCATGTCATGCAGGCCGAACGCTGCTGGCACATGTTCGTTCCTGAGCCATCACAGGCGAACGTTCGCGGGCGACCCGCGAAACCTGCCAAGGCGAGCTGGGCGTGGTCGCGCCCCGCTGCAAAAGCTGCCCGATCAAGCCGCCCGCTTCGCGTTAGTCTTCTGCGAGAAGCATTCCAGGATTTGAATGCGGAGCTCTTCTGCAGCCGGACCCTCGAGCTTCCTCAGCTCGTTCCAGAGTCTGATCACTTCGCGCTGCTTTTCGACGGTCATGAGTCACCTCCAAGGTCTAACCTAAGGCGGCCCACTAGAACAAAATAGGAACAAAAAGTCCAGCCCCTTACTGGCGATTTCCCCCAGGCATGCAGCATTTGGGCATGGCGCATTGAACCTTTTCGGCGCCGCGCGGACCCATGGGAGCTGGGGATTTCAGCGCCCAGTCTTATGGCAGCGCCGCGGTAGACGAATATATTCCGTCATCGCGGCGCTGTTGCCTTTTGTATTTTCAACTTTAATTAGGCCTACGGCTGGCGGCCAGGCGCTGAAATCCCAACGCCGTCAGCCAGAAGAGCCCCGTGCGAAAGCGCGGGGTTTTTCTTTTCAGACGGCGTCCTTGGCCACCTTCAGCGGCGAGGCCTTGACCGACTTGCTCGCGGGCTTGGCCGCAAACTGCATCGGCTCCTTGGTGAAGGGATTTACGCCCATGCGGGCTTCGGTCGCCGGCTTGTTCACGACGGACATTTTCACGAAGCCCGGAATGACGAACTCGCCGGACTCGTTGAGCTCCTTGTAGCCGACGGTGGCCATGTACTCGATCACAGACTTCACGTCGTTCTTCGAAAGCTGCGTGCCCTCGGCAATTGCATCAATCAATTGAGTCTTCGTCATCTTCGCCATGTCTGAATTCCTTTTGTGCGCGCGAGCAACTCTGCTGTGGACGCGGCTCGAAGCGCGGGAGGCGCGCTGCTGATTTCATGCCAGAGGTCATGAAGTGACGGGGCTTAGACCCCATCGAGGCCGAAAACGCAAGCAGGGGTTCTGCGGAGTTCCCTGCTTCCTGTGCAAGATACCGCAGGGCATACTGCCTGCCTTTTTGAACCATTCGGCGGCTGGCGCGTCTTATCATTGAAGTCCCCAAGCTTCACCCCACCAGAAGGCCCCGCTTCCCCCAGGCGGGGTTTTCGCTTTTGGGGCATGGCCAAACGCCCCGGCTGATATAATGGTCTGAAGTTCTCTCGCGGGGTGCTCATGAAGGTCGCTATCGTCGTTGCAGGTTTGATCGTTGTCGTTGTCGCAGCCCTCGTCGCGATCCAGCCGGCCTTCCTGAAGCCTGCGTCCCTCGCCCTCGTGAAAAAGTCCGATATCTTCGGCTTCTCGCCCGGGATGACGTTCGAGGAGACCAGCAAGCTCGTCAGTCAACGCCACTATCTCTGCCGCCAGAGCCGCGGCTCCCACACCCTCGAATGCGACATCAACGGCGCCAAGGTCACGGTCGACAGCGACGAGGCCGACGCCAGGCACCCGATCCGGCGCGTCAATGCGACGGTGAACAATCCGGGGTCGCAGGAAGCTGCCGTCAAATCGATCTCCGACCAGTTCAACGCGCAAGCCATCAAGGACCGTGAGGGATGGACATGGATCGTCGGCCGCGGGCTCAAGCTGAGCTATGACGGCCTTGCCTTGACTCTCGTGGACGAGGCCGCAGAGGCCCGGCGCAACGAGGCCCCAAAGCGCTAGCGCGTGACGTCACCTCGGCGTGAAACTTGTGGCTCGGCTTGCATTGTTGACACTTCAGTAACCTAACGCCGCCAATCTCGGCTCAGTATCGTTGCGTTGGAGTATCCTGACAGTGCTGGATTTTAACGAACTGCGTGAACTCGCGGCGGATGTTCGCGTTTTTGTCGACGTCGCCGAGGACAAGGCCGAAGCGCTCAGAGCCGTGATCGCGGCCTATGACGTGGTGCTGGCGATCTTCCCCGCCGATGAGGGCATGGGCCTTCACGTCATCAAGGGCAGCCAGATCCTGGACACGATCGCAAAGTCGCGCAGCCATGCGATCTACAGCCACACCGCCATCGCGGTCCCCGACCTGCAGCACGCCCAGGCGCTCAAGCTGCTGACGGCCCCGGTCGAACAACGGATTGCGGCGTAAGCTCAACGCGCTCCAAGAGAATGTGCGCCGCGGTTCTCCTCGCGACGACGCGGCACGTGTCCGCTCTAGTCCCGGAGCCGGTTGACGATCTGGAGCGGAATCCAGGATCCCAGCACGATGAGAAGCGCAACGGCTGCGACCACGGCATACTTCAGGGGATGCTGCGACGAGGCGAGCGATCCTTCGAGGTGAAGGTACGGGAGCCCGCTGTCCATCGCCATTCCGACCAGGGCAATCGCAACCAGAGCGCCAAAAGCGCAGACAAGAACATTGACGATCCATCCGATCGTCCCGCGCCTGTTCAACCAGGCCTCGTAGATCGCGACCGCCAGTATCACGACGACGAAGACCAGCATGAAGGTCATGGAGCCGCCGACGCTCGACGTCGGGCCGAAGATCTCCAGCAGCAGCATCACAGCTACGGCAAGCAATGTGATCGTCTTCACGACGCTCCCTCCTCAGTGCTCCAGCAATAGGACGGCAGCGCCGATCACGATACAGCCGAGGCCAAAGACTGCCGTCGCGATTTCGACGGCGTCTTCCAGGCGCAAGAACCTGACGACGGCGCTCCATGCGGCAGACAGAACAATATCCACGATCTCGCTGAGCAAGACTTGACGCATAAGGATTGGTCGCGCCGTCGTCGACGGGGTTCAACCGCCGCGACTGTGGCTGGTCCCGCGCTGGAGCCGCCGTTGTTGTTGGCACCGGCGCGTTAAGTAGCTCCCGCTCCCTGCTTACGGACTGTCCCCGGCTTTCCCGCTCTCACCAATCGAGACCTGTTCAGGAAGTACTTGCGGTTGCCGGTCGCGGCTTCGGCGTACGGGTCGATGGCCACGATGTTGGCCTGGACGTGAACATAGCACCGCCCTTCCGCGTGTGGGCATCCGGGCGGTGCGCTGTCGTTTCGGCGTGGTCCTTCGGCTAGCGCGCCTGCGGCTCGAGCGTCACCGTGCAGTCGGCCTGCCCTTGCGTTGCGACCACGATATTGCCCGCGGGAGCGCCGAGTGCGATCGGGGCGGACGAGCCGCCGCCGGGCATCTGGACGATCACGCTGAGGGAATCCGTGCGTGCGGTCGAGCCCACGGTTGAGGGTTCCGCCTGTGCGACATTGCCGGAGGCATCTCGCCGCATGATCTGGCAGTTAACGGGGCTTGCCCCGGTCGCCGCCATGCTCTGGCTCTGGCCGGCGCCACCGCCCATCTGCGCGCGGGCCCGCGACGGATCGCGAGGCACCTGGCTGACGATGCGATGCGAGCGCGGCTCGACGATGATGACCTCGTCCTCCGTCGCGAAATATTCATAGTCCCGATAGGCAGGCTCGATCGAGACGATCTCGGGCGGAAGCCGATGGAGACGCACGCGCGGGGGAATCGTCTCGCCGACCCGGATCGAAATGTTCAGATTTCGCTCCGGCTGAGCGAGGCGTGCACGGCTCACCGTTTCGGAGATCCGCACCTGCTTCTCGGACGTCACCTGGGTCTGCTGATTGACCTGCGTGTTGGTCTGCGTCGTCTGATTGGCTTGATTGGTCTGCGTGGTAGAGGTGCCAGGAGCGGTCTGCGCATTGTTGGTCGGAGCCGCCCGGTTAGTGTCCGTCGCGGTAGCCGGCCGGTCGTTTTGCTGCGCGGGCGGCTGCTGCTCGGCGGCATTGCGCGGCGGCTGGGCCTGGTTACGCCCGTTCTGGTTGGCCGTAGCTCCGGTCCGCTCGTTCTGCTGGCCAGCCGGGCCCGCCTTGGACTTCTCGGACTCGGCCGTCGATTTTTGCGGGGCTGACTTGTCCTGCTTCGTGTCAGCGCTGCTCTTGCTGTCGCGTCCCGGTTTCGCGCTCTCCGCCTCACGGTTGCGATCGCGCGCAGGCTCACGGGATTCTTGTGCCTGATCCCCGGCCTTCGGCTGGTTACGCTCGGCAGAACTGGCAGGCTGACGCTTGTCGTCATTCGCCTGCTGCTTGGCCGCGCCGCCGCCCTTGTCCTCGCGGCCCGCGCCCTGCAGTCGCTCCTGGGCACCTTGTGTACGCTCTTGAACCCGTTCTTGGGCGCCGCCACGCTGCGGCGCAGCGCCTTTCGCCGGCTCCTCGGTCCGTCTCGGCTCGTCTCTGCGCTCACCGGGCCCTTGGGCATAGGCAATGCCGGACGCAAGCATGAGCCCGATGGCCGCGGTCGATAACATCAAGTGTTGACGCATGGTCCCTCTCCTCGACAATTCGCAACAACAGACGCGAACGTTCTGTGGGTGCGAAGGTTCCTGAGCAGGAACGAGGGCCGATCACGCGGGACTTACATCGCGTCCTTGAGTGTGAGGCGGGCCGTGAATGTCACGGTGGTTTTGCCGACCAGCGCCATGCCTTCGACTTCGGCGCCACCGGCGGAATAGTCACCCGAGAAACCGCAGGTGACCTCCCGGCCGCCGAATGCGAGCGTCCTGCCGACGGCTTCGGTGTGCTGATTGACGATCATGTCGCCCCGCCACTTGCCGTTCCGGAACGTGTAGCTCCCCGTGTAGTAGAAGAAGCTGTCGCCGCCCATGATGTGGCCATCGCTGAGCACGACCACGCCTCTGGCCTGCCCGCGCTTGCCGTCACGCATCTCGATGTCGAAGATGTAGAGGCCGTTGACGACCCCGGCCTCTCCGCCCGCTTCTGCCCCATCCCCGGCCGACATCCGATCATCTCCCCATGTCGATCCGCGCCCCGATCAGCTGGGCACGTTCCGTTCGAGATCCTCGAGCCACGCCGCCGCGCTCGCATCCGACGGCGCACGCCAGTCACCGCGCGGTGACAGCGACCCACCGGCCGAGACCTTCGGCCCGTTCGGCATCGCCGAGCGCTTGAATTGGCTAAAGGCAAAGAAGCGGCGCAGGAACACTTCGAGCCAGCGCCGGATCTCGGGAAGCTCGTAGGCCTTGCGCCGGTCGCTCGGGAACGCCGGCGGCCATTCGCCTTTGGCGACGTCCTTCCAGGCGTGCTGCGCCATGAAGGCGATCTTGGACGGACGCATGCCGAAGCGCAGCGTGTAGAACAGGTTGAAATCCTGCAGCTCGTAGGGCCCGACGGCCGCTTCCGTGCTCTGCGGCTTCTCGCCGGCCTCAACCGGCACGAGCTCGGGCGAGATTTCGGCCACCAGGATCGAGCCAAGCGTCCGGTTGACGTCGTCGCTGAACTGCTTGGAGGAAATCACCCAGCGGATCAGATGCTGAATCAGCGTTTTCGGCACGCCGGAATTGACGTTGTAATGCGCCATCTGGTCGCCGACGCCATAGGTACACCAGCCGAGCGCGAGCTCGGAGAGATCGCCGGTTCCGATGACGATGCCGCCATGATGGTTGGCGAGCCGGAACAAATAGTCCGTGCGCAGGCCCGCCTGCACGTTCTCGAAGGTGACGTCGTAGACCTTCTGGCCCTGGCCGAAAGGATGGCCGATGTCCTTCAGCATCTGCGTCGCCGTGGTGCGGATGTCGAGCTCCTGCCAGCTCGTGTGCAACGCCTGCATCAGCGCCAGCGCATGCGTCTTGCTCTCGCTGCCGGTGGCAAAGCCCGGCATGGTGTAGGCCAGAATGTTTTCGCGAGGCAGACCGAGCAGATCGACCGCTTTGGCGGCGACGATCAATGCGTGGGTAGAATCGAGCCCGCCCGAGACGCCGATCACGACGCGCTTGGTGCCGGTCGCGCGCATGCGCTGCACGAGGCCTGCGACCTGGATGTTGTAGGCCTCGTAGCAATCCTGCTCGAGCAGGCTTTCGTCGCTCGGCACGAATGGGAAGCGCTCGACCCTGCGCAGGAAGCCGATGTCGGCGGCCGGCGGCTTCAGGGCAAATGTCACCTTGCGGAAAAACGCCTCGCGCTGGCGGCGGTTGTCGTCGAAGGTGCCCATCAGCGCGCGTTCCTGCCTGAGCAGGTCGAGATCGATGTCGGCCGTGGTGATCTGGCCGCCCTGGCGGAACCGCTCGCCCTCGGCCAACAGCACGCCGTTCTCGTAGATCGAGGTCTGGCCATCCCAGGAGAGATCGGTAGTCGATTCCCCTGCCCCTGCGGCGGAGTAAACGTAGGCCGCAAGGCAGCGCGCCGACGTCGATTGACACAGCAGCGCGCGTGAGCGGGCCCGGCCGATCGTGATCGGACTGCCTGAGAGATTGATCAGCACGCTGGCGCCGGCGAGCGCGAGCTCCGAGGCTGGCGTCACCGGAATCCACATGTCCTCGCAGATTTCGACGCCGATGGTGAGGCCTGGGACGTCCTCGGCCGAAAACAGGAGGTCGACGCCGAACGGCGCATGCGCCCCACCAAAGGAGATCGTCTCTCCGGCAATGCCGGCGCCGGAAGCGAAATGCCGCCCTTCGTAGAATTCGCGGTAGGTCGGCAGGTAGCTTTTGGGCACCACGCCGAGAATGTTGCCGCGATGAATGACCACGGCGCAGTTGTAGATGCGATGACCGAAGCGCAGCGGCGCGCCGACGACCAGGACGGTCATCAATCCCGCCGAGGCCTCGACGATGCCCAGAAGGCCGCGCTCGACCGCATCGAGCAGCGGATCCTGCTTGACCAGATCCTCGATCGCATAGCCGGACAGGCACAGCTCGGGAAACACGGCGACCGCCACCGACTGCTCGTGGCAGGCATCGGCCGCCGCCAGCACCGCCTTCGCGTTGGCCGAGGGATCGGCGACATGGGACGTGGTGACACAGGCCGCCACGCGCGCAAATCCGTGGGCGTAGATCGAGTGGAAAGTCATCGAGCGCAGTACCCTTGATCTCTTCGCTGCCGAAGCCGTCAGCTCCGGACCATATGTAGCCCATCGACCGGGGCACGTGCAGGCCATCCGCCGTCATGCATAACGGATTTGCAGAATAGCCCGCTGCGCCCGGCGAGTTAGGCGCTGCGGGCCAACACGCCGGACAGGTCGTCGCGCAGCCAGTCGGCGATCCGTGGCCAGGCATGCGCGTGAGTGCGCGCGCCCATGAACAGACCAAGGTGGTTGCTCGGCTCGGAAGCCGCCGCAATGAAGGCGGGCGGCGTGCCGAGGAGAGCGGCGGTCGCGAGAGCCTGCGCGGCCGGCACGACGTCGTCGTCGAGCCCGGCAAGCAGGAAGACCGGCGCCTTGACGTCCTTCAGATCGACTTTGCGGCCGAGAGCGGTGAAACTGCCGCCGGCGATCTGGTTTTCCCGGAAGATCCGGTTGACGGTCTCCAGGTAATATCTGCCCGGCAGATCGAGCGTCTCCGCGTTCCAGCGGTCGAAGCGCGCGAGCAGCGCCGCGCCCTCCTCGTCCGACAGGTCTCTCTGCAACGCCGCTGCGATATCGTCGCGGCTTGGCGCCTTGGACCACAAGCGGAGCATCTCCCCGCCACTGACATTGCCGCCGCCGCGGGCGACGAGCTGGTCGTAGACCATCTCGGGTGCGTTGCGGGTGACCCGGCACAACGAGGAATCGATCGACAGGTCCACGGGAGCACCGACCAGCACCAGCCGCCGGACCTTGGCGGGAAAGCGTGCCGCATAGAGCAGCGACAGCCAACCGCCCTGGCACAAGCCGACCAGATCGACCGGCGCGCCGATCTCGTCGATGGCGACGTTGAGATCGCCGAGATAGCTGTCGATCGAGAGATAGCGCATGTCCGGCGTCGCTGACCGCCAATCGGTGAGATAGATCCGGTCAATCCCGCCGTCTCGCAGGGACCCCACCACGCTGTGGCCGGGCGCGAAATCGGCGATCAGGGCCCGATGCAGCGCATAGGGCGCACAGACCAGCACGGGCTGGCCGGACCGCGTCCGCGTGCAATCACGCAGACGCATCGTCGCGAGTTCCAGCGCGACGCTGTTGGGCGTCGTCCACGGCAGGTTGCTCTCTTCCTGCTCTGCCCGGCCGCGCTCGACCCACCAGAAGCAAGCGTCCATCGCGAGCCGGGCCGCCGCAAACGGCCACAGCAGCGGCTCATCAGTGGCATGATCCGATCCGCCCGGCTGTTTGCCGATCTTTTCCACCATGACTCTTCTCAAGGTCCTTACAGAAACGCCTCGAGGCTGACGACGGAGATGCCGAGGTCCCGCAAGCTTCGATGAGCCGCGGCCACCGAGCCGTCGAGATCGATGCCGCGGCAGGCGTCCTCGATGACGGCCACTTCCAACCCGGCCTTGCGCGCATCCTCCGCCGAGAAGCGGACGCAGAAGTCCAGCGCGAGACCGGCGAAAAAAACGGTCTTCAGCTCACGTTCGCGCAAATACCCGAGCAGCCCTGTCGCCGTCCGATGGTCGTTCTCGAACAAGGCCGAATAGGAATCGATGCCGCGGCGAAACCCCTTGCGCACGACGAGACTCGCTTTGGCGACGTCGAGATCGCGATGGAATTCGGCGCCCGACGTGCCCTGCACGCAATGCGCCGGCCAGAGCACCTGGGTGCCGTAATCGAGCTCGATGGTCTGGAACGGCTGCTTGCCCGCATGGTTCGTCGCGAACGAGACGTGGTCACGCGGATGCCAGTCCTGGGTCAGGACCACGTTGGCGAATTTTTTGGCGATTCGATTGATCGCAGGCACGACCTTCTCGCCGCCGGGAACGGCAAGCGCTCCGCCGGTGCAGAAATCATTCTGCACGTCGATCGCCAGCAGCACGTCGCAGTCGGAGATCTTCATGACCGGTCTCGTTCGATGTGCCCGGCGCGCCGGCGCCAGACCCGTCCCCCAGTGTCGGTCTTCCCGCGCGACTTCGCAACCGGCGGCACCGTGCAAGGCCTGCGCGAATTGGTCACCGACCAGTGGCAGGATGCAACGGTTTGGCTTCGAACGTGTTGACTAGCCGCACCCAAGGGCGGATTCTCGCGCTGTCCGCGTCAGGCGGATCGGGTCAAAGGCGTGGAGGACAGGGTTGGCGCGGCCGGAAGGCGGTGGCAGCCGCGAGGTCATGAATATCGGCAAGACAGGACAAATTCTTCTCGCCGATATCGGCGGCACCAATGCGCGCTTCGCGCTGAGCCAGCTCGAATTGGGCCGCGGGGATTTCGATCGGATCGGACCGATCGATTACGTGAAGGTCGCCGACTTCCCGACCGTCCGGGAAGCCATTTCGGACGTCCTGGCACGCCGGTCCGGCGGCGAGCCGCCCCAGAGAGCCGTGCTGGCCGTCGCGGGTCCCGTCACCAACAACCGCTGCGTCATGACCAACAGTCCCTGGGTCATCGACGGCAACGAGCTACAGCCGGCGCTCGGCTTCGACAGCGTCCATGTGCTGAACGATTTCGAGGTGGTCGCCTGGTCCCTGCCCGCCTTGCAGCCTGCCGATCTGATCCCTCTCGGCGGACAAAATGGCCTGCTCGGTGAGCCGCTGCTGGTGGTCGGACCCGGAACCGGCTTTGGCGTCTCCTGTCTGATCGACCGCCATGGTGCGCGGCTGGCCGTCGTCACCGAGGCCGGACACGCGACCCTACCGGCGGAGAACGAACGCGAGGAGCGTGTGATCACGTGCTTGCGCCGACGCCTTGGCCACGTCTCCATCGAGCGTGGCGCGCTTTCGGGTTCCGGGCTGCAAAATCTCTACGGAGCCTTGGCGGAGGTCGACGGCGCGCAGGTGCCCCAGCGCGACGCTGCCGGCATCACCAAGGCCGCCCTGGAGGGAAGTTGTCCCGTCAGCCGCGCGACGCTGGAGATGTTCTGCGCCATCCTTGGTTCCGTCGCCGGCAATCTCGCGGTGACATTCGGCGCCCGCGGCGGTGTCTATATCGCCGGCGGAATCGTGCCGCGTTTTCCTGAATTCCTGATGGCCTCCGCCTTCCGGGCGCGCTTCGAAGCCAAGGGCCGGTTCCAGGATTATCTGCGCAACATTCCGACCAGCCTCGTGATCAAGCCCGACGCGAGCTTCGTGGGCCTGAAGATGTTCGCGGACCACAACGTGGATTGAGGCACTCTCGCTATTTGCGGGTTCCAATATTCACAGATGATTCAGCGCACGTGCGGTTCCACGCACGAACATGCTTGCCTGCATGTTCCCAATGAGAAACAATCAAGGTGTGTGTGGCGTAGTTGCGGGGGCGTAACATGCGTAAGCAGGATCTGGGTTTCGACTATCACCGCTATCACCGCCTGCTGAGCGAGGCGGATGACGAGGACAAGCGGCAGGCGCTGATCGATCTCTTGATCGAGGAGAAGGCGCGAGACCGGCTCGCCGCGCAGCGCGCTTCGGACCGTGCGGCCATGACGGCCCACACCATTGCCACGGTGCTGAAGAACGGTCGTAGCTGAGGCGCTCGATCTCATCTCGTCGTGACGCTAACGCCGCATCGCCGTTGCACGCGGCATCTTCGCCGTCGCCAGTCGGCTCTCAGTGCTGCGCTTTAACGGGAGTTCCCGGAAACATCGAATCGATCATCGCCTTGAGCTGATCCATAGCGATCGGCTTGCGCAGGATCGGCCTGCGCCGGAGCAAGGACGGCAGCAGCTCGGGGCCGTAACCAGTGGCGAACAGAAACGGCTTTCCGCGACGTTCGATCAAGTCGGCGACGGGATCGACGTAGACGCCCATGAGATTGATGTCGAGGATGGCCAGATCGTATTGCGCGGTCATGGCGAACGCGCTGGCGTCCCGGACATTGTCCGCTTCAGCGACGACGTGGTGGCCGAGTTCCACCACCATGTCGGCGATCATCATCCGGATCAACGCCTCGTCTTCGACCAGGAAAACGGAGAGTCCGTCCGCCATATCAACCCCGCAGTCAGCCTTAAGAAGCTAACCATAACCGAATTGCGGAGAGGATACACGAATTCGTGGCCAGCGCCGTTAATTCAGACGCGCACGATCCGATTCAACTTGATCAATCCAGTCCGCGCTCGTGGCTCAGGCGCACCATCTCCTGAATGAAGACTTGCTTCTGCTTGTCATCGAGGCTCGAAAAGAGCGGCTCCGCCGCGTCTGCGACATTGCGCTGGTCGGCGGCCCGGTCGATCAGGAACTGCGACTCGTTGCGCATCTGCTCGATGATGTCGTCGGGCGGATCCCGCTTGGCGCGCGCAACCCGCAAGTTGAGCCGCTCCGCACCATTATGCCCCAGGTAGTGCATGGCGCTTGAGAAGCCGTACCAGTGCTTCTCCTGGTCGGGCGTGAGATTCAGTTGGGTCTTGATCCGCTCGATATAGGCATCGCTGTTGGCGACGATCTGTTCGGCGGTCTGCTGCGGCGCGCCGGGCTGGGTGAGGACGGTGACATCCTTATCCTTGCCCTGCGGTGCGTTCTTCGCCTCCTTGGTCGCCTTGGCGCCCTTGCCTTTGGCGTTCTTGGCATCCTTGTCCTTGGCCGAGCCCTGCTGCTTGGCATCCTTCCCGGTGTCCTTGCCGGCGTCCTTTGCGGGTGGCGCCTGATTGCCATTGTTGTTGCCGACGCCGAGCACACCGGTGAAGACGCCGACCACACCGCCGATTGCGCCGCCAAGGACGCCACCGACCGGACCGGCCGCCTTGTTCCCCGCCGCCGCACCATCCTGAACGCCTTTGACCAGACCTTGAGCATTGGCCGCCGCGGGGTTGCAGAGCAGCGCGAGCACGGCCCCCAGCACGCACCATCGCCGCATGTGAAGCCGCGCTGACGGCGCCGGGTTGATCATTCTCGTCTCCATCGTCGATCTGACTGGCCTGTTGGGGCGGAGCCCCGACAAACCGCAACTCTATCGTTTCCCCCGCTTTGCGGTCCAGACGCAACCGATTGCTGTCCACGCCCGAAAACTCTTTCGCGCGAAGCGGTTATGCAGGCTCATTCGAAACTGCGGCGTAATTGCGCACGGATCGTCCGCGGGCTCGCTTGCACGACGTGTGCGTCGCAAAATGAACGGCTGCGTCGACGGACGACGCGGGTGGCGGGCACACCATTAGTTCTAGACGAGGAGCCGTTCGGCTTTCTCGACAGACGCGATCAATCATGATCTGATCGCGCTACCAATTTGCTGTGGCCTGAATGCTCACGTCAGGCGACAGCACCAATAAGAAGATCCAACAACAAGAACTCGATAAGAAAGTCTCCCAGAGGAAACTCCAACAACAACACCCAGGCGAGGAAACGAGATGTCACGCAAGACACTGACGCGACGTCAATTTGTGGCTGCCACTGCAATGTCCTCCGCGGCGCTTATCACGGCGCCCTACGTCCGGGGCGCTTACGCCGCCGGCAAGCTTTCGATCGGTTTCTGGGACCATTGGGTGCCAGGCGCCAACAAGGCCTCTACCGATCTCGTCAACGAATGGGCGGCGAAGGAGAAGGTCGAAGTCTCCATCGACTACATCACCAGCAACAACAAGAAGCTCGAGCTGACGGTCGCCGCCGAGGCGCAGGCGAAATCCGGTCACGACATTCTCCAGATGCCGACCTGGTGGCCGCACGCCTATGCTGACCAGCTCGAGCCGGTCACCGACATCATGGGGCCGATCATCAAGCAGAACGGCGAGGTCAACGGCACGACCAAATATCTCGGCCAGGCCGGCGGCAAATGGCTCGCCGTCCCCGCGACCGTCGGCAGCCAGATCAAGGGCCCTTGCTCCCGCATCGACCTGATGAAGAAGCATGCCGGCATCGACGTTCAGGAGATGTATCCGGCAGGCAGCACGCCCAAGGACGAGAACTGGACGACCGACGTCTTCCTCAAGGCCGCCGAAGCCTGCAGCAAGGCCGGCTTCCCGTTCGGCATCGGCCTCGGCGAGACCACCGACAGCGTCGACACCGCCGGCGCGATCTTCCAGTCATTCGGCGCCGAGCTCGTGAACGCCAAGGGCGACGTCACCGTGAAGACCGACGCCGTGCGTCAAGCTCTCGAGTTCTACAAGAGGCTGATAGCGGTGCTGCCGGCGGACGCGGCCTCCTGGGATGACGCATCCAACAACAAATGGCTGATCTCGGGGCGCGGCGCACTGATCCTGAATCCGCCGAGCTCATGGGCCGTTGCCAAACGCGACGCGCCACAGGTCGCCGAGCAGTGCTGGACGCACGGCATGCCGGCCGGTCCAAAGGGCCGCTTCGCGCCCTTCCTGCCCTATTTCTGGGGCGTCTGGGCCTTCGGCAAGAACAAGGAAGCCGCCAAGAGCCTACTGACCCATCTGTCGCAGCCGTCGTCGATCGAAAAATTCGTTGCGGCGAGCGGCGGCTACGACCTCCCGGCTTTCGCGAACATGACGAAGCTGAAGACGTGGGCCGAGGAAGGGCCGCCGAAGGGCACGCTTTACAGCTATCCCGACCCGCATGGCCGGCAGACGATGTCGATCGCAGCATCGCCGGCTCCGCCGAAGATCGCGCAGCAGATCTACAGCCAGGCGACGCTGACCAAGCTGGCGCTGCGCTATGCGAGGGGCGAGACGATGGAGCAGGCGCTCGCCTGGGCCGAGGGCGAGTGCGAAGGCTTCATGCGGAGCTGACGCCCGTGCGCCACGGCGGCTCACCTGCTTGCACGTGAGCCGCCGACTGTGTCCGATCGTTCCATTCTCTTTCGAGAGGGGGCCGGCCGTCATGGCCGGCTTCCATTGAACCTTCCGTAGGAAAGTCCAAGCATGGCCGATGTCGTCGTTGAGCAAGCTCGCTCCGTACGCGCCGCGAGCCCGCGCAAACGCACCAGCTTGCACAATGCGCTCAGACGGAAGTCGACGGTGGCGTTCTTCCTGACGCTGCCCCTGATTCTCCTGATCGCGCTATTGGTGCTGTATCCCGCCTTCTACTCAGTGCATCTGGCGACGCTGAACAAGTCGATGCAAAAGTTCGTCGGCTTCGCCAACTTCACGTTCCTGTTCAAGCGTGACACGTTCTGGATGGTGGTGAGGCAGTCCTGCATCTTCGCCATCACCGCCGTGTTCTTCAAGGCGCTGCTCGGCTTCATCGTCGCTCATTTCGTCCACAACCTTCCGGCCAAGGGCCAGCGCAAATGGCGCGGCATGCTGCTGGTGCCGTGGGTGATCCCTCCCGCAATGAGCACGCTGGCCTGGCTGTGGCTGTTCGACCCGTCCTATAGCGCCTTCAACTACACGCTCTCGTTCTTCGGCATCGGCCCGATCCCCTGGCTCGGCGACACCTTCTGGGCACGCTTTTCCGTCATCCTCGTCAACGTCTGGTACGGCGCACCCTTCTTCATGATCATGTACCTGGCAGCGTTGAAATCGGTGCCGGACCAGCTCTACGAGGCGGCCGCCATCGACGGCGCCAATTGGTGGCAGCGGATCTGGTACGTGACCCTGCCGATGATGCGCAACATCATCGCCATCACGACGCTGTTCTCGCTGATCGTGACCTTCGCCAATTTCGACATCGTGCGCATCCTGACCTCGGGCGGCCCACTGGACTCCACGCATATCTTCGCCACCTGGGCGTTCCAGGTCGGAATCCAGAGCAGCGACATTCCGCTCGGCGCCTGCGTCTCGCTGTTCATGGTGCCGATCCTCGCCGTCGCGGCGATCTTCATTCTGCGCGATGTCAACAAACGTGGGAACGAAGCCTGATGAGCACGATTGCAATCGACAAGGGCGGTCCCACGCGCAAGGTCAAGTACCGCAGCATGAGCCGGGATCGCACCTGGGCGCTACGCTGGTCCTACTTCTTCCTGGTGCTGTTTGCGATCTTCTCGCTCACCCCGCCGATCTACATGCTGATCACCTCGCTGAAGAGCAGCGCGGAGATCTCGGCGGCGACCAATCCGTGGTGGGTGTTTCACCCTACCCTGTCGAACTACGTCGAGCTTTTGACCTCGAACCAGTTCTTGCGCTTCTTCTGGAACTCCGCCATCGTCTCCATCGTGGTCGTGATGGTCACGATGCTGATCAGCATTCCCGCGGCGTTCGCGCTGGCCAGGATGAAGTTCTGGGGCTCCACCACGCTCGCGACCGGCGTATTCCTCACCTACCTGGTTCCCGACAGCCTGTTGTTCATTCCGCTGTTCAAGATGCTGGCCATGGTCCAGGACCTGACCGGCATCACGCTGCTGAACAGATGGTACGTTCTGCTGTTCATCTATCCGACGCTGACCGTGCCGTTCTGCACCTGGATCATGATCGGCTATTTCGCCTCGATCCCCAAGGAGCTCGATGAGGCCGCCCTCATCGACGGCGCCTCCTGGCTGCAGACGCTGACGCGAATCTTCATTCCCGTGGCGCTGCCCGGGCTGATCGCGGCGACCATCTTCGCCTTCACCGTCTCCTGGGCCCAGTTCCTCTATCCCCTGGTGTTCACGACGTCGGTGGATCAGCTCGTCCTGCCGGTCGGTATCACCACCACGCTGATCAAGGGCGACGTCTTCAACTGGGGGCAGATCATGACCGGCGCGCTGCTCGGCGCCGCGCCGCCGCTGATCATCTACGCGTTCCTGATGGACTACTACATTGCCGGCCTGACCGCCGGTGCGACAAAGGGTTGATGTCTCATGGCTGACGTTGCTTTGCGGAAGGTTGTCAAGCGTTACGACGATGTCGAAGCCGTGCGAGGCATCGATCTCGACATCGCAGACCATGAATTCATCGTGCTGGTCGGCCCCTCCGGCTGCGGCAAGTCGACGACGCTGCGCATGATCGCGGGACTCGAAGACATCAGCGACGGCGACATCATGATCGGCGGCGACGTCGTCAACGACGTGCCGCCGAAGGACCGCGACATCGCGATGGTGTTCCAGAACTACGCGCTCTACCCGCACATGACGGTCGCGGAGAACATGTCGTTCGGGCTGCGCCTGAAGCACTATCCCAAGGCCGAGATCAAGGCGCGGGTAACGGAGGCTGCTCGCCTCCTCGACATCACCGATCTGATCGACCGCAAGCCGAAGCAGCTCTCGGGCGGCCAGCGCCAGCGCGTCGCGATGGGCCGGGCCATCGTGCGCAATCCGAAGGTCTTCCTGTTCGACGAGCCGCTGTCCAATCTTGACGCGAAACTCCGCGTGCAGATGCGGATCGAGATCAAGAAGGTGCACCAGAAGGTGCGCACCACCACCGTCTACGTCACCCACGACCAGGTCGAGGCGATGACGCTGGCCGACCGCGTCGTTGTCATGAACAAGGGCCGGATCGAGCAGATCGGCACGCCGAACGAACTCTACCACAAGCCGGCCACGCGCTTCGTCGCCGGCTTCATCGGCTCGCCCGCGATGAACTTCATTCCGTGTCGGCTCGAGGATGTCGGCGGCACGCTTCAGATCCGCCTGACCGACCGGATCGCTTTCCCGCTGCCGCCGGCCCGTGCCGCGCGCTACAATGCGCTGCCGCGCACGGAGAAGCTGCTGCTCGGCCTTCGGCCCGAGCATCTGTCGGAGGCGCATGCGCATCTGGAGCCCGGCGTCGAGACTTTCGAAACCGTACTCGACGTCACCGAGCCGATGGGGATGGAAACGTTCGTTTATTTCGGGCTCGAGGGCACACCGATCTGTGGCCGCGTCAACCCCAATGCCGGCGCCAAGGACGGGGCACCCATGCGTTTGGCGATGGACCTCAACAATATGCACCTGCTAAACGAGGCGTCCGGCGCCGTGTTATGACGACCGGACAAGAAACTCGCGCAGGCAGGGGACGATGGCGACCAACAAGAAGAAGATTTTCGTTACGCAAACTTTGTCGCAAGGGGCACGCGCCCTCCTCACCCAGCGCGATGATATCGAACTCGTCGAGTTTCCGAACCTGATCTCGGCCGGGGATTTCGAGGCGTTGCTGAAGAGCCATGCGCCGGTCCACGGCGTGGCACTTGGCGCCACCGCCTTCGGCGAGACCGAGCTCGAGGCGTCCCGCGGCATGCAGGTGGTGACCCGCATCGGCGTCGGCTATGACGCCGTCGACGTGCCCGCCCTCTCCCGCCGCAAGGTGCCGCTGATGGTGGCCGGCAGTGCAAACTCTCCTTCGGTCGCAGAAGCGGCGCTGTTCATGATGCTGACGCTCGCCAAGCGCGCGCAGGAGCTGCACGCCTGCGTCAGGGACGGCAAATGGGCCGACCGGCTCGGCATGCTGCCGTTCGATCTCTACGGCAAGACCGTGCTGGTCATCGGCTTCGGCCGCATCGGCAGCCGTACCGCCAAGCGGTGCCTCGCGATGGAAATGAACGTGCAGGTCTACGATCCCTACAAGCCTGCCTCCGAGATCAAGGCAGCCGGTTGCGAGCCGGTCGCCGACCTCGACGCCGCACTGCCCCAGGCCGATTTCGTCACCATCCACTGCCCGAAGACGCCCCAAACCGTGGGCCTGTTCGATGCGGCGCGGATCGGTCGGATGAAGCCGAAATCCTATCTCATCAACACGGCGCGCGGCGGCATCGTGAAGGAAGCCGCGCTTTACGACGCCCTGGTCTCCGGCAAGCTGGCCGGCGCCGGGATCGACGTGTTCGAGGTGGAGCCGCCGCCGGTCAGCAACGCGCTGTTCGCGCTGCCCAACGTCATCATTGCCCCGCATGTCGCCGGCGTCACGGTCGAGGCGGTCCAGCGCATGAGCGAGCAGACCGCGCGCAACATCCTGAGTGTGCTCGACGGCGATCCGATCAGGCAGAACGTCATCAATCAAGATGTGCTGGGCTGAGCGAAATCACGCGCCCGTCCGGTCCACCCGCCTTCGGGACGCCAGAAAGCGTCCCATTTTGGTGCAGATCGGGCCCCAACTCAGCCTTAATCAAACGCGCGTAATGGAGGCGGAAGCACGGCGGTAGCGGGACAGACTGGCCGCCCGTGTCGAGCTGGAGGATGCCCCTTGTCAGAGATCGATCCGACCGACCAAACGCTGGCGACCATTGCCAGCATCCTGGAGAATCCCGAGCCCGTTCTCGTCATTCGCAAGACCGAGACCGAAATCGTGGTCGCCGGCGAGCGCGATCACAAGGACTCCCACGAGCAGCAGATCGTCGACGAACATCCAGTGCTCGACGAGCATCCGTCGATCGAGGAGCATCCGTCAGTCGAAGAGCATCCGGTCGTCGAAGAGCAACCGCTGGTGCCGGAGCACACCGATGCCGACGGCTACAGCAAGGTCGGCCCCGGCCCGATGGTCGCGATCCGCCTCAAATGGACGGTGCATCGCGGCGATGACGGCCAATTCTACGTCCACGAGACCATCGGCGAGCAGTCCGCGCCCGTGGTCAACGGCCCGATGACGAGCGAGGCCGCCGTGCGCTTCGTCGACGAGCAGGAGGACGAGGCCCAGCGCCGCTTCGAAGAGCTGCGCAGCGAGATCGCCGGCCGCAGCTCGCTCGCCGATTACGAGCGCAAGGGCGAAGCCTAAAGCGCGATCAGATATCGTCTGAGCATGATCTCCCCGAAAAGCCGCTTCGCACCTTGCGCTAACGCGGCCTTTCGGGTCCGGATCATGCTCTAGCGCTCGCGCGGGCCGAGAAAGTCCCGCTTCACCAGCTCGACGCCGGCGTGCCGCAACAGGTCGTAGGCCGTCGTCACGTGAAAGAAGAACTGCGGGACGCTGAACGTCAGCAGCAGCGTCCGCCCGGTGAAGGGCAGCTCGGTCCCGTTCTTCAGCTTGAAGAAGACATTCCGCTCCGCCGCCGCGTCGATCTCTGCGCGCGACAAGCTCTCGATGAACTCGATCGACGTCGCGATGCGGGCCTGAAGCCCGGCCATGTCGTGCTCGAGCACCGGCATCGCCACCGGCTCGCGCTGCGCCAGCAAGGCCGCCGCAACGGTGGCGTGGCGGCAGGCCTCACCGACCTGCTGCGCCAGATCGTACATGTCCGGCGCAATGCGCATACCGAGCAAAACCGTCGGATTGAACTTGCGGGTCTCGGCATAGGCCACACCTTTGTCGAGCAGGACAGACAAGTTGCGCAGGTAAGGCACGAACAGGCCGACCGAGGCCTCGTGCATCGAGATCGTCATTTCAAATTTCCCTTCGATTTCCGCCTCGTCAGCGACGGGCATCTGATCTAAACCCAACCTCAAGAGCCGCACAATGACAGCTCGCGCAGGGGTGGAGAAGATGATCGTTCGAATCGTAACCGCTTTGGCCATGGCGCTGTTGGCAAGCCTTTCGGCGCAGGCGCAGCAGACGCCCTCACGCCTCGACGAGATCGTCAAGCGCGGCACGTTGCGCGTCGGTATGACCGGCGACTACAAGCCGTTCACCTATCTGGACAAGCCGACGCAGCAGTTCAGCGGATTCGATGTCGACATGGCGCAGGCGCTCGGCAAGGCGCTCGGGGTCAAGGTCGAATTCGTCCCGACGGGCTGGCCGAAGCTGATGCAGGATTTCGAGGCCGACCAGTTCGACATCGCGATGGGCGGCGTCTCGGTCACGCTCGACCGGCAGAAGAAGGGCTTCTTCTCCACGCCGATCATGCGCGAGGGCAAGACGCCGATCGCCCGCTGCGCCGACGTCGGCAAGTACCAGAGCATCGCCGACATCGATAAGAAGGGCACCCGCGTGATCGTCAATCCCGGCGGCACCAACGAGCGCTTCGCGCGCGCCAACATCCGCGATGCCGAGATCACCGTCTTTCCCGACAACACGATGATCTTCGACGAGATCGCCAAGGGCAATGCCGATTTGATGATGACGGACGCTTCCGAGACACGCTACCAGCAGAAGCAGCACGCAGGCGTGCTCTGCGCGGTGCATCCCGAAAAGCCGTTCGACTTCTCGGAGAAGGCCTATTGGCTCCAGCGCGACATGGCGCTGAAGGCCTTCGTCGACCAATGGCTGCACATTTCCATGGAAGATGGTAGCTACAAGAAGATCTACGCAACGTGGTTCGACTGACATGCGAAGGGAACTGGTGGTCGCAATTGTGCTCGGGATCAGCGGCGTCCACGGTGCGCTCGCACAGTCGAAGTTCACACCGGCGACCGGGCCGGCCTGCAAGGACGAGTCGACAGACGAGCTTGGTGTGTGGACCTGCCCTGGGCCGGCCGGTTACGTGGTGAGCTTTGCCGACGAAGGCAACATCGTATCGGTCACGATTGCGCCTCGGAGCGCAATCGAGAAAGTGTCCGGGCCGACTGCGCAATGGCGCGGTGCCCGCAAATCGTTTGGCGATAAGGTGCAGTGGATCATGCGTGCCGGCGTACCGAGGGCCGCGGTAATCCGCACGTGGCGACGGGTCGGCGAGGATGAAAAGGAGCTGCAGGAGCTCTCCGTGTTCGCGATCAGCGGCGCAAAGGCCTGCCTCGTCGGTTCCGTCGATGTTCATGCCGACAAGGCGAACGACGTAGCGCTTGCCCGCGCCCAACAGGCGGCCAATGCGGGTTGTCCGCGGAAATAGGCGGGGCGCGCTGAATTCTCGCGGATCAGGCGCGGACGGGGGGCATCGCCCGCCCAACTCCAGGCAGAGTTCGGCGTTATTGAACCAAGGCCGGCGTGAGCACGACTCATACCGAGAACAGTGATCTAGATCACGTTTGAGGATCAAGCCGGGGCGTAAGCGTCGGTCCGGGGACTATCTGCTCAGGAGATGGAAATGAGGAAGCTGTTGGCCGCGGCCGCATTCCTTTTGGCGAGTACAGCTGCTCAAGCACAGTACACGTTCGAATATGGCGGGCGCACCATCCGGATCGATCCGGACCGCGGCACGGTGCAGATTCCCGGCGTGTACGACAACACCGGCCAGGGCAAGGCCAAGAAAGCCAAGAAGAATGAGCAAGCGCCGCAGCAGGCGACGGTCGATCCGCAAGCGCTGGCGGCACCAGCTCCAGCTCCTGCCGCGCCGCCCGCCACCGCGCAGACGCCTGCAGCTGCGGCCGTAGCACCGGCTCCTGCACCGCCACCGCCACCGCCGGCGCCGCCGGCAACTACTGCCGCCACCGCACCGGCCGATACGGCCGTGCTGCCGCCGCCTGCGCCGCCATCCGCCCCTGCGCCGCAGCAGCAGGCAGCCCCCGCCGTGGCGCCTCCGCCCGCGCCGACCGTGGCTGCAGCGCCACCGGCACCGCCTCCACCACCTGCCGCGGCGCCCGCTCCCGCTCCCGTTCAGGCTGCCGCAGCCACGTCGGCTCCGGCCGCAGCCACTCGCGATCTCAGCTCGCCACTCGGCGTCTGGCTCACCGAGGAGAAGGAGGGCAAGGTCCGCATCGAGCAATGTGGCAGCAATCTCTGCGGCTATTCGGTCGATTCCAAATCGAACCAGAACGGCGAGCAGGTGCTGATCAACATGAAGCCCGGCAAGGACCAGAAATGGTCAGGCCGTATCCTCGACCCCAACTCGGGCTCGACCTACGATTCGACCATCGCGATGAAGGGCACGGACCGGCTGCGCGTGCAGGGCTGCGCCTTCGGCGGCATGTTCTGCGGCGGCCAGACCTGGACGCGGGTGAACTGAGGCCGGCTGTCGTTCCGGGAGAGACAAGGGGCCCGTCATGCGGGCCCCTTTGCTTTTGTGCGCGTGCCGTGGCGAGGTGCGCAACGTCACACAGCCTCGCGCGCACGTGACAGCCCTCACATCGCCGGTTCCACAGGCATGTCACCGTCCCCGCATGGTCAACCCACAGGGGCGTGTCATGAACGGATTTCGCAAGGGTCTCTTCGCCACCATCGTCGCCATCGCCTTCCCGCTCGCACAGGCTGATGCGGCGACAAGCACTTTCGACGGCACCTGGAATGTTCGCATCTCGTCAGCGAGCGAGACCTGCGGCAACGGCGCGAACGTTGCGATCGGCATCAACAACGGCCAGATCGCCTCGAGCAGCGCGGCCGTGTCGGCGTCGGGCCGCGTGGCCGATGCCGGCAGCATCAACGTCACCCTGAGCACCGGTATCAAGCGTGCCGTAGGCTTCGGCCGGCTCAGCGGCACCTCGGGCTCCGGCACCTGGCGCGGCGCGCTGTGCAAGGGCACCTGGACGGCGGAGCGGATGTAGGTTTGCCGTGTCCCGGACGCGCTGCAACGCGCCAGCGTTGCTGCGCAAATCCGGGATACACGCACAAGGCTTTCTTAGCCCAACGCCGCCCCATACTCCGCGTCCGTCACCGGCTCCAGCCAGGTCGAGTAGACGCCGTCGAGCGCTTCCTGCATGGCGATGTGGCACATGCCGTTGGTCGGCGAGGCCCCGTGCCAGTGCAATTCGCCCGGCGGAATCCAGACGGTGTCCCCGGGACGGATGTCCCTGACGGGGCCGCCCTTGGTCTGCACCCGCCCGACGCCGGAGATGACGTAGAGCGTCTGCCCGAGCGGATGGTGATGCCAGTTGGTGCGCGCGCCCGGCTCGAAGGCAACGCGCGAGCAGTTCAGCCGCGCCGGCGCGGGCGCCATGATGACCGGGTCCTGCCACACGGTGCCGGTGAAGTTTTCCTTGGGCGCGCGGCGGGTCGGCCGCGTGCCTGCAACAGTGATCTCCATGGGGTCCTCGCTCCTGTTACTTCTTGCTGGCGGCGTAGCGCGCCTTGGTCTCGGCGTTCATGGGATAGAGCCCCGGCAAGACCGCGCCGTTGTTCACCTCGTTGACGATCCAGGCTTCCATCCGCTCCTGCTCGACGCCCTCGTTGAGGACGTGATCGAGCATCGCCTGCGGGATCAGCACGCAGCCGTCCTGGTCGGCGACCACGATGTCGTTCGGGAAAACAGCGACCCCGCCGCAGCCGATCGGCTCGCCCCAGCCAACGAAGGTCAGGCCGGCCACGGAGGGCGGCGCGGCATAGCCGTCGCACCACACCGGCAAATTGGTGCCGAGCACGCCCTCGACGTCACGCACGACACCGTCAGTGACGAGCGCGGTGACGCCGCGCTTCATCATGCGGGCGCAGAGAATGTCGCCGAAGATGCCGGCGTCGGTGATGCCCATGGCATCGACCACGGCGATGCATCCCTCCGGCATCGCCTCGATCGCGGTACGGGTCGAGATCGGCGACGACCAGGATTCCGGCGTCGCCAGATCCTCGCGCGCCGGCACGAAGCGCAGCGTGAAGGCCGGTCCCACCAGGCGCGGCAGGCCCGGGCGCAGCGGCCGCGCGCCCCGCATCCACACATTGCGCAGGCCCTTCTTCAGCAGGACCGTGGTGATGGTGGCGGTGGTGATGCCGGCGAGGGTCTTGCGGGCTTCGGGGGACAGCGACATGGACGACAACGAGCTCCGAGGTGCGGGAAAGAACGCGCGCATCTTGCGAGCCGCAGCTCTTGCGTCAAGGGCCAAGAGGCCATCAATAACGCAGGGCGGCTGAGCCGTTATGCGACGCGATAACAAGGTCTTATCGCGCCCACTTGCATTAATTTATTGGACTTGCGGCCGCATTTACGCGAAGCAGGACGAAGCGGAACCCTCACGTCGGGGGCCGCATTCCTCAGAAGCCCGATTTCGACAGCTCTTCGACAGCTCATGGCCGCGACGCTTCCCCCGCCCCGCCTTCTGCCCAGTGGCGACAGCGCCGTCACTGTCGAGTTCAGCCGCACGATCGATGACGTCGCCAACCAGCGCGTGCTGGCGCTCGACAAGGCGCTCGCTGCGAGCCCCATCGACGGCATCACTGAGACCGTGCCGACCTATCGCTCGCTGCTGGTGCACTACGATCCCAGCAAGATCGGCTTCGACGCGCTCGGCGACAAGCTGCTCGCGCTCGCCACCCGGCCGCTGCCGCCGGTGACCAAGGCTCGCCGCTGGCGCATTCCCGTCGCCTATGGCGGCGAGCACGGCATCGATCTCGAGGATGTCGCCAAGGCACTCGGCACCACGCCAGACGACATCGTCGCCCGCCATGCCGGCGGCGACTACAAGGTTGCCATGATCGGCTTCACGCCGGGCTGGTCCTATCTCAGCGGTCTCGACAAATCGCTGCACATGTCGCGGCGGCAAAATCCGCGGCTGCTGACGCCCGCCGGCACCATCTCGATCGGCGGCATCCAGGCGGGCATCCAATGCCTGGCCGCGCCAAGCGGCTGGCACCTGCTCGGCCGCACGCCTGTGCGAACCTATCAGCTCCACCGCAATCCGACCTTCCTTACCGAGCCCGGTGACCGCGTGACGTTCTTCGCCATCGACCACAAGAGGTTCGACGAATTGGACCGCGCGGCGGAAGCCGGCGAGATCGTTGCCGAGCAGGTGAACGCATGAGCCGGCTCGTCGTCGCCAGCATCGGCCCTGCCAGCTCCGTCCAGGACGGCGGCCGCCATGGCGCGCAGCGCTATGGCCTGACCGTGAGCGGGGCGATGGACCGGTTGTCGCTGGCTGCAGCGAACACGCTGGTCGGCAACGAGCCGTTCGCGGCCGCCGTCGAGATCGGGCCGTTCGGCGCCTCCTTTACCGCGCGTGACGGCGCCGTACGCGTCGCGATCTCGGGCGCGCCGCGTAACGCTGACGTTGCCGGAAGCCCCCTCGCCATGGACACGTCAGTGACGCTGAAGGACGGCGAGACGCTGACGCTGGGCTTTGCCCGCGGCGGCGCCTTCACCTATCTCGCCATCGAAGGCGCCATCAAGGGCGAGCCGGTATTCGGCAGTCTCGCGGTCAATGCGCGCGCGGGCCTCGGCAGCCCCTACCCGCGCCCGCTCCAGGCCGGCGACGAGTTCAACGTTGATGCGGCGAGCGGCGCACCGGAACTGCGGATCGAGCTGCCGAAGCCCGCGAGCGGCCCGATCCGTGTGCTGCTGGGGCCGCAGGACGACGAGTTCGACGATGCCAACAAGGCACTCTTCCTGGACAGCGAGTGGAAGATCTCGGCAACGTCCGACCGCATGGGTTATCGGCTTGAGGGCCCCGCCATCAAGCATCTGCACGGCCACAACATCGTTTCCGACGGCACGGTCAACGGCAGCATCCAGGTCCCCGGCAACGGTTCGCCGATCGCGCTAATGATGGATCGCGGTACCTCCGGGGGCTATCCCAAGATCGCAACTGTCATCACGGCCGATGTCGGCCGTCTCGCGCAGACCTCGGCGGGAACGGCGTTTCGCTTCGAGGCGGTCGGCATGGCCGAGGCGCAGGACGAGGCAAAGAAATTCGCGCAACTGATCCGGGCCCTGCCCGATCGGCTGCGTTCTGCCGACACCGTCGCGCTCAACATCGAGGCGCTCAGCGATGCCAACGTTGCAGGCTATGCGGTGAGCGCCGTCGACGCCGGGACCTGGCAGGTCACCGCGGAGCCATAAACGCAACAACAAGACCAGAGGCGGAGAGCACCCATGAAGACAGTCGACCTCAATTGCGACCTCGGCGAAGGTTTTGGCGCGTGGGAGATGGGCAACGACGCCGCAATGATTGAGCTCGCAAGCTCGGTCAATGTCGCCTGCGGCTTCCATGCCGGCGATCCCGACATCATGCGAAGGACGGTGGAGCTTGCAAAGGCGCGCGGCGTCTCGGTCGGCGCACATCCCGGCTACCGCGACCTGCACGGCTTCGGCCGGCATCCGATCGCGGGGCTGAAAGCCTCCGAGATCGAGAACCTCGTCGCCTACCAGATCGGCGCGCTTCAGGCGATCGCCACCGCAGCCGGCCACAAGGTCACCCATGTGAAAGCGCATGGTGCGCTCTCCAACGTCGCCTGCGAGGACGACATGACGGCAAAGGCGATCGCCGCCGGCATCAAGGCGGTCGATCCCAGCCTGATCTTCGTCGTGCTCGCCAATTCGAAGCTGGTGCAGGCGGGCGAAGCGGCCAACCTGCCCATGGTCCACGAGGTATTCGCCGACCGCGCCTATGAGGACGACGGCAATCTCGTCTCGCGCAAGAAGCCCGGCGCGGTGCTGCACGATGCCAAGGCGATCGCCGACCGCGTGGTGCGCATGGTGCAGGACGGCGCGGTGGTCTCGGTCACCGGCAAGGTGATCAAGATGCGCACCGACACGGTCTGCATCCACGGCGATACGCCCGGCGCGGTCGACATAGCGCGCGGCTTGCGTCAGGCGTTGAAGGCTGCGGGGATCGAGGTCGCGCCGTTCAAGCGCGGGGCTTGAGGCACGAGAGGTGCCGTAGGGTAGGCAAAGGCGCAGCGCGCCGTGCCCACCATCTTCGCATGATTGAGACAAGCGGTGGGCACGCTTCGCTTTGCCCACCCTACGAGACCGTCAGAACGGATGCACCGATAGCGTGCCGAACACGATGGCCGCGATCACCGCAAACGCGCTGTAGAGCGCCAGATGATGGGCGTTCGCCCGGGTCTGCCGCGAGAGCGAGCGCGCGTAAAAGTGCAGTCTGGCTTCCGCCGATAGTTCGCGCATGGTCGATCTCCAACGCCCCATTTGCGCGATTATGAAGGATCAACCAGGGCGGGAGGCAAGACAGTCGCGCAAATAGCGATAATGGTTCTTCGGAAGGGCCCGATTGCAGGTCCAAATTCTTCCGAAACGAGGGTTCCGAGAATCTTATTCGTTCAAATCCGAGCCAGTTGGAACCGGCTCGGATGATGGTGGAGTGACAGTCCTCAGTACACGTCAGCCTGGAAACGGCCGCTCTTCTTGAGTTCGGCGACGAAACTGACGGCCTCATCGGTCGAACGTGCGCCGAACTGGGCGACGATGTCGACCAGCGCGCGCTCGACGTCCTTGGCCATGCGCTTGGCATCGCCGCAGATGTAGAGATGCGCGCCTTCGGCGAGCCAGGTCCAGACCTCGCGGCCGACCTCACGCATGCGGTCCTGTACGTAGAACTTCTTCTCGCCGTCGCGCGACCAGGCCAGCGACATGCGCGTGAGCAGGCCCGAGGTCTTCATCGCGTTGAGCTCCTCCTGGTAGAAGAAGTCGCAATCGCTGCGCTGATGACCAAAGAACAGCCAGTTCTTGCCGGGTGCGCCGGTCGCCTTGCGGTCGAGCAGGAAGGCGCGGAACGGCGCGATGCCGGTGCCGGGACCGATCATAATGATTGGCGTCTTCGGGTCTCGCGGCAGGCCGAAGGCGTGCGCCTTCTGCACATAGACCTTGAGATTCTCGCCCTCATTGATGCGCTCGCCGAGGAAGGTCGAGGCGACGCCGAGACGCCTGCGCTTGCCGACGACGTAGCGCACGGAATCGACCGTCAGCGACAGCTTTCCGGGCGTTGCATTGTGCGAGGAGGAGATCGAATAGAGCCGCGGCTGGAGCGGCTCCAGCGCCTCGACGAAGGCCTCCGGGTGCGGTCGCGTGCCGGAAAACTTCTGCAGCGCCGCCATCACGTCGAGAGTTGCGGCATCGCCATCGGGATCCTCCCCCTGTGCCAGCGCCCGCGCCTTCTCGCGCGCCCCGCCGCCGGTGATGAAGGAGATCAACTCGAACAGCGTGTCGGGTGCCGGCGACAGCGAGACGTCGTCGATCAGCACCTCGCGCAGCGTCTTGCCGTTGACCTTGGTGGTGTGGGAGGCGCCGAGCAGCGCGATGATCTGGTCGACGAGGCCGACATCGTTGCGCGCGAACACGCCAAAAGAGTCGCCGACGACGTAGTCGAGCCTGCTCTCGGAAAGATCGAACTCGACGTGATAGGTTTCCTTCTCCGATTTGCCCTTGTTGAGCAGGCGGCGCGACAGGAAGGTCGCGGTAACAGGGTTGTCGCGCGAGCGGCCGGGCTCTGCGATCGTGACGGTCACCGCCGGCGCTGGAGCGTCCGGCTTGTCACCTGCCTTGGCCGCCGGGGCCTTGTCGAGCTCCTCGTACAGCGACTTCAGCATCCGCGCGGTTTCCTTGCCGCCGGGAACGCAGAGATTGAGCCGCGCTTCGCTGCGGCCTGCGATCGCCTCCGAATAGTCGTGGCAATTGTAGCCGCACTGGCCGCAATCCTGCTGCGCCATCGCCGCCATCATCTTGCGGCGCACGGGACGGCCCTCGGCGAGCTTCATCCGCTCAGTGATCGGCATGGTCTGGTCGTGCCAAGGCGCTTCGCCGTCGTCACCGTCACCGGCTCCGCCTTGCATGACGGCAGCGCCCTGCTCCGCCGACAGCGGCGCGGCGACGTCAGGCGACAGCAGCCCTGCGAAGAAACCGTTCAGCCAGGAGCGCTGCGCATCGGAGAACGGGGCGCTGGCGGGAATGATGTCGAGCTTGGGCGGAGGGGTGATCTGGTTCATGCGGACACCTGTGCATCGGCAAGCTTGCGCAGCGCTTCGCCGTCATGGCGGCGCGCGAAGGAGAGGAAGGTTTCGTCGGGAGACGCGCGATGGGCGATATAGGCCTTGAGCAGTGCCTCGACCGTCTTCGGCGCGTCCTCGGCCTTGAGGTCGTGATAGACCTCCTGCCCGACATCGGCGTCGGGACCGAAGCCGCCTCCGGTGAAGAGGTGATAACCCTCGACCGTATCGTCCTCGTTGACAGGCACGCGCGCGCCGATCAGGCCGATGTCGCTGATGTAATGCTGCGCACAGGAATGGTGGCAGCCGGTGACGTGGATGTTGACCGGCTTGTCCATTGCAACGCGCGGTTCGCACCAGTCGCCGATCTCCGCGGCATGGCGCTTGGTATTGGACGCGGCAAAACGACAGCCGGCATTGCCGGTGCAGGCGATCAGGCCCGCGCGGATTTGCGAGGCCTCGACCGCGAGCCCGATCTGCTTGATGGCCGCGATGGCGAGTTCGACGTTCTCGTCGCGCACTCCTGAAATCAGCAGGTTCTGCCAGACCGTCAGCCGAATCTCGCCGTCGCCGAGGTCGCGCGAAACCTTGGCAAGGCCCCGCATCTGCTCGCAGGTGAGCTTGCCGAGCGTCAGCGACACGCCGAGCCAGTTGAGACCGTCCTGCTTCTGCTTGTGCACGCCGACATGCGCCATGCGGTCCGCTGCGGCGCGCGGGAGAAACGCCTCTTCGGGCACGCGCACGAATGGCGTCTTCAGCCGTTCCTCGACCAGTTTGAGGAAGCCGTCGTGGCCCATCGCGTCGAGCACGTATTTCAGCCGCGCCTTGTTGCGGTTGGTGCGGTCGCCATGGTCGATGAACACGCGCACGATGGCATCGGCAACAGCGGTCGCCTGCTCCGGCTTGACGATGATGCCGGAATACTTTGCAAAATCCTTGTGGCCGGTGATGCCGCCGAGGCCGAGCCGGAACCAGATTCCGGGCTCGACGCCGAAACCGTCCTTCACCTCATAGGCCGTAAACGCGATGTCGTTGGTCTCCTCCAGCACGGCGATCCTGCCGGCGCCGTCGAAGGCAACGTTGAACTTGCGCGGCAGGCCGTAGAGCGAGCGGTCGTTGAGGATGTGGTAATGCCACTCGCGCGCATAGGGCCGCGTGTCGATGATTTCCTGCGGATCGATGCCCGCCGTCGGCGTGCCCGTGACGTTGCGGATGTTGTCGGCGCCGGAGCCGCGCGAGCACAGGCCGAGTTCCTGAATGCCTTCGAGCAGCTTGATCGCGTGCTTCGGCGGAATCTCGCGGAGCTGCAGGTTGGCGCGCGTCGTGACGTGGCTGTAGGGGCCGCAGAGCTCTTCGGCGAGATCGGCAAGCCCTGACATCTGCCAGTGCTTCATGATGCCGTTCGGAATCCGCAGGCGGCTCATGTAGGAGTCCTGCGTCGGCGCGACATAGAAGATGCCGTAATAGCGCCAGCGAAAATTGTCCGCCGGGCTCGGCGGCGCGTTGTCGAGCGCTTGCTGGCGCAGTCGCGGATAGGCGTCGAAGGGGTGCTCGTCGCGCTTGAACTTCTCCTGGTCGGCGAGCTTCTTTCCTGACGCGATGACCTTGTCCTGTGCCTTGATATGCACGGCATCGGGACCGGTCGGCTCCGCGTTTGCCTTGCCGGCGCCGCCGCCAAGACCGCGTCCGACCCGGCTGATCTGCAGACCGGTCGTGAAGCCTTCGAGATAGCGTTTCTGCTCGTCGGTAAAGTCGACTGCGAGCGTATCGATTTTCATGGTCGGTAACGAAGCTCCTGCGGCCACCTCGGTGGCTTCGACGGAAATTTGTGCGACCCGCGAGCAACCTTGCCGGCTCGAGAGCCCGCTTGGCCACCAACGGTCCGATCAGCTTCGTTGCTGTAGGACTCGGCTCAGCAGGCACCTGTGACAAGCTGGCCGCACTGCAACATTCAAGTTGCGTGCCAGCTTGGTGAAAATGGAAAGCTTTGTCTTTTCAGTTAATTAGGCGCCCACCCGGAAAATCTCGGGGTGTGCACGTTCACGAAATTCGGGCACTCTGATCAATGTTTGGGCGATCAAATCGACCGCTCAAAAACGATGCAAACCCGAATCAGGCCTTCCAGCGCCCAACCTCGAAGGCCTCAAGATGCCCGGGGATGTTGTCGGGATCAAAAACCGGGCCGGCGAATGCACCGAACGCTGCCGGAGCCTGCTCGGGCGGCCGACGGCCGAGAGCCGCATCGTAAAGGTCGGGCCTGAACACCGCCATCGCCGTCTTGACGCCCTCCGGGCTGAGCGCGGTCTGCCCCCAACGCACCATCTGCGCATAGAGCCAGGCGGCCTGGACCGGATCGGGGCGCCCTGCCCCTTCCCGCCCCACCAGAAGGTAGCGGCCGCTTTCGCGGAAGGTGCCATCCGGGGAAATCTTCAGGCGTCCTGTCAGAGTGCGCTGGATGACTTCGGCGTCGACGCCGATCCGCTCGGGCTGCGCCAGGATGCGCGCCGCCTCGGTCCGGTTGTCCGGATGCTCGATGAACTCGCCGGCCTTCACTGCCGCGCGCACGAGGCGAGCGACCACATCCGGATTCTTGTCGGCCCAGACCTGGCGGACCGCCAGCACCTTCTCCGCTGCGCGGTCCAGGATGTCCGAGACGAAGTGCAGGATATGACCAATGCCGAGATCGACTGCAATCGAGTTCCAGGGCGCACCGACGCAGAATGCGTCGACATGGCCATTGGCGAGGCTGTCGACCATGTAAGGCGGCGGCAGCACCACGAGGCGCACGTCCTCGTCGGGATCGACGCCGGCCGCGGCCATCCAGAACCGTAGCTGGTAATTGTGGGTCGAGAACGGGAAGGTCATGCCGAAGGTCAGCGGCTCAGCCCCTGCCTTGCGGCGCTTGGCAACCACCCGTGCCAGCGCTTTCGCGGTGGCGAGCGGGTCGAAACGGTCGCCCTCGACCTCCTCCATCAGGGCAGCATGGAGCGCCGGCGACACCGTGATTGCATTGCCGTTGACGCCCAGATTGAAAGGCGCGGCGATCGGCACCTTGACGTGGCCGAGCCCGAGCGAGGACGCGATCGCCACGGGCGCGAGCAGATGCGCGGCGTCGAACAGGCCGATATTGAGCTTGTCGCGGACGTTGGACCAGGAGACTTCGCGCACCAGTTCGACTTCGAGTCCCTCGGCGGCGGTGAACCCCTTGTCGACGGCAACGATCAGGGCTGCGGCATCGACCAGCGGAATGAACCCGATACGGAGGGGAGCAGTCATTTCAGCATCTCCGACGCGGTGATGATCGACTGCGCGATCTCGCCGATTTTCTTCTTCTCGCGCATCGCCGTGGAGCGCAGCAGCACATAGGCCTCGTCCTCGGTGAGGCCCTTCACCTTCATCAGAATGCCCTTGGCGCGTTCGATGATCTTGCGGTCCTCGAGCTGCGACTTGGTGCGCTCCAGTTCCTCCTGGAGCTTGGAGAAGGCGTTGAAGCGGGACACGCAGAGGTCGAGGATCGGCTTGATGCGCTCCTTCTTCAACCCGTCGACGATATAGGCCGAGACCCCCGCCTCGACCGAGGCCTGGATCGAGGCGGAATCGCTCTGGTCGACGAACATGGCAATCGGCCGTTTCACGGCGCGGCTGACCTGGAACATCGCCTCCAGCACGTCGCGGCTGGGGTTCTCCAGATCGATCAGGATGATGTCGGGGTCCACCGCATAAATACGGGCAAGCAGGCTCTGCATCTCGCGGATATGGGCGACCTGCGTGAATCCGGCCTCCCGCAACCCCTCCTCCAGGATCGCGGCCCGGATCGGGCTTTCGTCGACGATCACGATTTTGGGCGACTGTTCGGCGCTCATGGCTCACTCGCGGCAGGTGATTCATCCATAGCACGCCCGAACGCCCTGCAAAGGGTTGTAATTGTGAGCGATTGGAACTAGCTCAGGCCCCTCAATCAGGCGGTTCAGATATGGATCAGACGGCTGCGCCCGAGGTCAGCTTCGTGTCGCTCGGGTGCGCCTGAACGAACGGATGTAAGCTTGAGCTGCAGCTCCCAAAAAGCGTACCGCGCAGGCGGGCTCGCACTCGCTCAGGCGAGATTTGGGCTTTCGGACGCGAAGCAGAGCGATGTGGTCTATCGGAGCCCGATCGGTCGCTAGCCGGACCGAGCATCTGGCTCATGCTCTCACGGAATCTTCGCGCCAGCGATCATCTTGTCGAGAAGTGGTACGGCAGCCAGCACCGCTGCCTCGCTGAGGCCGGAGACCACTAGCCGCACGACGTAGGAATTGCCGTCCTTGTCGAGATCGGCGTAATGCGCGATCACTTCGACCGGTTGGTCCTTCAGGGACGGATTGTCGTAACGATTGATAATGACCTTGGGGTCGACCGAAGGAAGCGTGGTGATCTTGGCATTCTTGCCGGACGTCGTCGCCCAATCCCGATCGCTGGCTGCGACCCATTGAACCAATTCGGTCCGGTCCTTGTTGTAGCGGCCTTCGGCATAGATGATTGCCTCTGCTTTACCGAAGCTCTTCCCGTTAGGCACGAACATCGAGGCGCCGTATTTCAGACTAGCCGCCTCGTCCCTCGTCCACCGATCAGGTGCTTTCACGCGTGGCCTGAATTCCGGACATAATCCTTCTTGCCGGCCGCAGACATGGGCGATCTTGTCGACTTCAGCTCGCGCCGGAAACATCGCTCCATAGGAAACGATAATCAAAGCCATGCCGAAGATGAAACGGCGCATCGCAGTTACGCTCCGTGGAATCAAGCAAGTTCGTCGGGAGTGAGGACGGTTGGTTCACTCTCAAAAAGGGCGAGAAGTCCATGTCAGGCGGAAACTCGCGGCTCCCGCTAAGCCTTGGTCGTCTGATTGCTCTATCCCGTTCAAGGAGCACAACGCGACCCGCCACCAACAAGTCCGCGTCATCGGGGACCACCTGTCGGGTGTGTTGAACGTGCGCTGTCGCGTTGACTTGTGTCCAGGGCACCGATGAGCTCCAGCCGTCACGGACGAGCACCGCTTTATCATCACGGAAGCATTCTAAACGGTTGAATTTTTCTGTCAGATCAATTACTTGGATCGCAAATCTCAACGATCTAGAAGCAAGTTTCATGGAAAGAGCGCCGCGCATTAGCTTCCACAGCTTGGGTTGTCCCAAGGCCTTGGTGGATTCCGAGCGCATCATCACGCGCCTGCGCGCCGAGGGCTATGAGCTCGCCCGCAAGCATGACGGGGCTGATATCGTCATCGTCAACACCTGCGGCTTCCTCGACAGCGCCAAGCAGGAATCGCTCTCGGCGATCGGCGAGGCTATGGCCGAGAACGGCAAGGTGATCGTCACAGGCTGTATGGGCGCGGAACCCGAGCAGATCGAGCAGGCCTATCCCGGCGTGCTCTCCATCACCGGCCCGCAGCAATATGAAAGCGTCCTCGACGCCGTGCACCGCGCACTGCCGCCCGCCCACAATCCGCATCACGACCTGGTGCCGCCGCAAGGCATCAAGCTGACGCCGCGGCACTACGCCTATTTGAAGATCTCCGAGGGTTGCAACAACCGCTGCACCTTCTGCATCATTCCGAAGCTGCGCGGCGACCTGGTCTCGCGCCCCGCCAACGACGTGCTGCGCGAGGCCGAGCGCCTGGTCGGGGCCGGCGTGAAAGAGCTGCTGGTGATCTCGCAGGACACCTCGGCCTACGGCGTCGATCTCAAATATGCCGAGAGCCCGTGGAAGGACCGCCAGGTCCGCGCCAGATTCCTCGACCTCGCGCGCGAACTCGGCGATCTCGGCGCCTGGGTCCGGCTGCAATATGTCTACCCATACCCGCATGTCGACGAGGTCATCGCGCTGATGACGCAAGGCACGGTGCTGCCCTATCTCGACATCCCGTTCCAGCATGCGAGCCCCGAGGTGCTGAAGGCGATGAAGCGCCCGGCGGCGCAGGACAAGACGCTGGCGCGGATCAAGCGCTGGCGCGAGGAATGCCCCGATCTCGCTCTGCGCTCCACCTTCATCGTCGGCTTCCCCGGCGAGACCGATGCCGATTTCGCCTATCTGCTCGACTGGCTCGATGAAGCCGAGATCGACCGTCTCGGCTGTTTCAAATACGAGCCGGTGGCCGGCGCCACGTCCAATGCGATCGAGAACCCCGTGCCGGAAGAAGTCAAGCAGGAGCGCTACAACGCGCTGATGGCGCGACAGCAGAAGATTTCCGCGCGCAGGCTCAAGCGCAAGGTCGGCACCCGCCAGCAGGTCATCATCGACGAGGTCGGCCCGACGGTAGCGAAAGGCCGCTCCAAGGCCGATGCACCGGAGATCGACGGCGCGGTGTATCTCACCAGCCGCCGCCCCTTGCGCGTCGGCGAGATCGTCACCGCGAAGATCGAGCGCGCGGATGCGTACGATCTGCACGGCAGCGTCGCGGGGTTTTAGACCCCGGTCCTTCTGCCTGGTTGGGATAGTGCTGCGGTAAGTCGCTGGTGCAGCGCCAACCCTGGCAAATGCGACAATGAGGAATACGGCTCGTCACGCCAGCCATTTCGGCACCCAGCGCTCCGGGCGCGGGGCGCGCGCAAGATCGGCTTGCGCCTCGGACAGTTTTGCCGGCTCGCCGTCAATGTTCGGGCGTACATCGTATTCGAAATTGGGCATGACGCGACCGTCCGCATAGAGCCCAAAATTCATCGCGTACCACAACCCAAGCTCGGGCTGCGCACGACGCATCTCCTCGCGCAGATCGCGCAGCAGGGATTCGATTGACCCAGCTTCCTCGAACGGCTGGGGCCCGCGCGAGAGCACGCGCGCCTCGTATTGCTTGCCGACGATCGCGACCTCGAAGCGCGTCCGGTCCCAGGGCTTCTTGCCCTTGGGCAAATGCGTGGCCAGCCGCCAGCCGAGCTCCGCCATCAGCCGGTGATTGGCCCAATAGTCCTCGCGATCCCGACTCCATTTCTCCACGAAGCCTCGGAAGTCGGGCAGCTCCGACGAAGCTTCGTCCGGAGTCGTCGGCTCGCCCTGCGGCCGTCCGGCAAGCCATTGTGCGAGCTCGATCGTCTGGCACTCGACCTCGTCGTGCGGATTGAGATCGCTCCAGGCATTGTCGAATTGTTGCGAGGTCAGTTTGGCGAGCAGACCATCAAGGCTCGGCGCCAGCAATTCATAGTCGCCTTCCGACCCCAGTCCCACGATCGGCGGATTGTCGCGGTCGAGACCTGCGCCGTACCAGCCGCCGATGGCGGAGCCGTCCGGCAGCCGCATGAACAGAGAAAACCTGTCGCGCAAGGAACTGCCGTCGACAATCGGGGCGTGATCGGAGAATTGTCCCTGCAAAGAGAAACAGCCGACACTGCCCCACGGGCGCCCCTTGAGCCAACCCGCAAAGTCGACCAGCAGCGGAGGCGCTTCGATGCCGGGCGGAAACGCGCCGCGAATGCTGTCGAGGTCGATCGGATAAGGCGTATCGGACAAGGCTGAAACTGTCTCGTTGGTCCCGCGACTCTTTGGTCTGAGCCGCCGTTCGTCCGGTTCGAACCAAGTCGCGCCCTTCGATCACAAACGCGCCAGAGGCGCGATGGTTCTAGCCGGACCAGGATGAAATACGAGCGACATCCGGCTCATGGTACCGCACGTGACGGCACGTGACGGCACGCGACGCACGGGTGGTTCGGAACAGTCCGCTTGACAAGCCCTGCCATTCGGCTGTAGGGACGCGCCCCATGTTCAACGCTCGGACCCATCAGCGCACCGAAATGCTCCGTCGTCGCTCCCGCGACGATGAGAGGGTGCGCCATGTCCGACGACGCCGCTGAACCACTAAAATTCAGCTGAAGTCTTCGAGAAGGCCGCACCCGCAAGGTGCGGCCTTTCTGCTTTTGCGCCCGCTTTCCACCCGCCTCCAGAGGAGTTCGACATGACCACCGCCACCCATCCGTATGATGCGCTGATGGACATCACCGCACGGCCAAAGGCCGTGTTCGTCCGCGGCGCCGGCTCCTACCTCTGGGACGACGGGCGCAAGCGCTATCTCGATTTCGTGCAGGGCTGGGCCGTGAATTGTCTCGGCCACTCGCCGCCGGCGATTGCCGAGGCGCTCACCGCGCAGGCCAAGCGGCTGCTGACGCCGAGCCCGGCCTTCTACAACGAGCCGAGCCTCAAGCTGGCGCAGGCACTGGTCGAGAACAGTGCCTTCGACCAGGTGTTCTTCGCCAATTCCGGCGCGGAAGCCAACGAAGGCGCGATCAAGCTCGCGCGGAAATATGGCAGCCTGCACAAGGGCGGCGCGTTCGAGATCATCAGCTTCGAGGGCGGCTTCCACGGACGGACGCTGGCGACGATGTCGGCCTCGGGCAAGAAGGCGTTCGAGCCGCTGTTCGAGCCGAAGGTCGCCGGCTTCAAGAAGGCGAAGCTCAACGACATCGCCTCGGTGAAGAATCTGATCAACGACAACACGGTTGCCGTGATGCTCGAACCGATCCAGGGCGAGTCCGGCGTGTGGCCCGCGAGCGATCAGTTCCTGCAGGAGCTGCGCGCACTCACTGAGGCGCACGGCCTCCTGCTGATCTTCGACGAGATCCAGACCGGCATAGGCCGGACCGGCAAGCTCTTCCACTACGAGCACACCGGGATTTCGCCCGACGTCATGACGCTCGGCAAGGGCATCGGCGGCGGCGTGCCGCTCGCCGCCCTGCTCGCGACCGAACGTGCCTCGTGCTTCGAGCATGGCGATCAGGGCGGCACGTTCAACGGCAACCCGATCGTGTGTGCGGCGGGGCTGGCGGTGCTCGAGGAGGTCGGCAAGCCGGACTTCCTGAAGCAGGTCACCGAGACCGGCCTGCTGCTCGAAAGCGAGTTGCAGAAGGTCTCGGCCCGGCACGGCCTCGGCGGCGTGCGGGGACGCGGCCTTCTGCTCGCGCTGGACCTCAAGCTGCCGATCGCGCCCGGCATCGTCGCGCAGGCGTTCGAGCAAGGCGTGCTGCTCAACGCCCCGCAGGTCGACACCCTGCGTTTCATGCCGGCGCTGAACGTCGGGAAGGCAGAGATCGCCGAGATGATCGATTGTCTCGACGGGATCCTGACCAGGGCCGGCGCAGCAAGGCGGGTGGCATAGAGCCGCTTGTGCCCCGGACGCAGCGCAGCGCCTCTTCGGCGGTGCGCTGCTGAGCCGGGGGCCCATCTCTCTGCGAGTACCGTGTCGCCCCTGGGTCCCGGCTCTGCGCTGCAATGCTTGCGCGTTGCAGCTTGTCCGGGACACGATACTACGGCTTCAAGATCGACGCGCCCGTGGTCTTGCGGCTCTCGAGGTCGATATGCGCCTTGGCCGCGTCCTTGAGCGCGTAGGCGTGGTTGATCGGCACGTGCAGCTTGCCGTTGATGACGGCGGCAAACAGCGTGTCGGCGCCTTCCAGCAGCTCCTTGCGCGTGCCGACATAATCGTTGAGCTTCGGCCGGGTCGCGAACAACGAGCCGTGATTGTTGAGCTCGGCGATCGAGAACGGCGGCACTGGACCTGAAGCGTTACCGAAGGAGACGAACATGCCGCGCGGCTTCAGGCACGACAGCGAGCCCGGGAAGGTCGCCTTGCCGACGCCGTCATAGACGACGTCGCAGCCCTCGTTGCGGCTGATCTGCTTGACGCGTGCGACGAAATCCTCCTCGTTGTAGAGGATGACGTGGTCGCAACCATTGGCCTCCGCGAGCTCCGCCTTCTCGCGTGAGCCGACCGTGCCGATGACATGGGCGCCGAGCGCCCTCGCCCACTGGCAGGCGAGCAGGCCGATGCCGCCGGCTGCGGCATGGATCAGCACGCGGTGATGCGGCTCGACCTTGAAGGTCTTGTGCAGGAGATACCAGACGGTCAGTCCCTTCAGCATCAGCACGGCGCCCTGCTCGTGGGTGATGTGATCGGGCAGCTTGACCAGCTTCTCCCAGGGGATGTTGCGCTCGCCGGTGTAGGCGCCGAGATTGTGGTAGTAGGCGACGCGGTCGCCCGGATGGAAATTCGTCACGCCCGGACCGACCGCGACCACCTCGCCGGAGGCCTCGTTGCCGGCGATGAAGGGCAGCCCCGGCGCCTTGTAGAGACCGGTGCGGTAATAGACGTCGATGAAGTTCAGGCCGACCGCGTGCTGGCGGATGCGCACCTCGCCGGGCCCGGGCGCCGGCACGTCGACGCTCTCATAGACCAGGGCCTCGGGGCCTCCGACCTTGTGCACACGGACGGCTTTGGTCATCACCTGACCTCCTCTTTTTCTTCTCGTGGACAAGCGAAAGACATCACGCCTGCCTTGTCAACTCGACGGCATCGGAACGCCTAAACCGACGGCTAGCCCGACTTCTTGCGGTTGCGCCTGGCCAGCACGTTGAACAACTCGACCGCCGCCGAGAACGCAATCGCGAAGTAGATATAGCCGCGGGGAATGTGGAACTGGAATCCGTCCGCGACCAGCGCGACGCCGATCAGCACGAGGAATGCCAAGGCCAGCATCTTCGTGGTCGGATGTTCCGCGACGAAGCGCGAGACTGGCCCGGCCGAAACATACATGACCGCGCAGGCGATCACGACCGCCGCGACCATGATCTTGATGTCCTCCGCCATGCCGATGGCGGTGATGATCGAATCCAGAGAAAACACGAGGTCAACGACGATGATCTGGACGATCACCCAGAAGAAGGCGTTGCCCGTGGTTTGCTTCTCGCCCTGGCCGTGATCGGATTCGACCTCGCCGTGAATCTCATGCGTCGCCTTGGCGATCAGGAACAGGCCGCCGCCGATCAGGATGAGGTCGCGCCAGGAGAAATCCTGCCCCGCAACCGAGAGCACCGGCGCGGTGAGGCCGATCAGCCAGACCAGGAGGCTGAGCAGGATGAGGCGGAAGACCAGGGCCAGCGAGAGCCCGATTTGCCGGGCACGGTGCGCCTGCTTCTCGGGAAGGCGCGAGACAAGCACCGAGATGAAGATGACGTTGTCGATGCCGAGCACGATCTCGAGCGCCGTCAAAGTGAGCAGCGCGGCCCAGGCTTCGGGGCTAACGAGGAGGTCCATCATCCAAACGATTTTCCCAGACGGATCAGGGCATCACTGAAGCTGATCCAGAGCGCGATGGCGCAAAGCACGAGGGTGACGCCGGTGCCGACGCGGAAATCCATTTCCAGCACGTAGAGAGCGAGCACCGCCCAGAGTGCGATCAGCGACATCGTCAGCCAGCGCAGCCGCACGACGCGAACCGGATGCAGCACGTGGAACGGTACGAAGGTCAGCACGACGAGTGCCGCCACCAGCAGCGTCGACCACAGCGGCGGCCAGTGCAGCAGGAACAGATAGAACGCCGCCGCATTCCACAGCGCCGGAAAGCCGCGGAAATGATTGTCGTCCGCCTTCATGCGCAGATCGGCGAAATACAACGCGCTGGTGACGATGATGGCGATGCCGAGCAAGGGCGCTGCGACCGGCAGCAGCAGCCCGCTGGCCACGATCGCGTAGGCCGGCACGAAGACGTAGGTCACGAAGTCGACCACGAGATCGAGCACGTCGCCCGACCAGTTCGGCTGCACGTTCTTGACGTTGAGCCGGCGCGCGATCGGCCCGTCGATGGCGTCGATGATCAGGGCGACGCCCAGCCATTGAAACATCGCCGCCCAGTGCTCGCGCACGGCTTCCAGCATCGCGAGCAGCGCGAGCGCCGCGCCGAACGCGGTGAAGATGTGCACCGAGAAGGCCGCGACGCGGATCGCGGGCGTGGGCTTCAGGGAATCCTCTTGGCTGTCCATGGTTTCTGCTATCAGAACGAGGCCGGTTTGCACATCCGCCATGGCGTCGCCAGGTTGCACAATTCGTCGAAAAATCAGGCAAAATCAGTGGACTTGAATTTGCCGCCGGGCGTGTCATGTGTCGTTCCATGACAGACGCATCGACACTCCATGACGCCGCCGTGATCGGTGGCGGACCGGCCGGACTTGCGGCGGCCATCGCGCTGGCGCAGGCGGGTGCGCGGACCGCGCTGGTGGCGCGGCACCTACCCTATGCCGACAATCGCACCACCGCGCTGTTGGGAGCCTCCATCGATCTGCTGGAGACGCTCGACGTCTGGCCGCGCTGCAGGGACAAGGCGGCTGCGCTCGAGGTCATGCGCCTCGTCGACGATACCGGCCGGCTGTTTCGCGCACCGGAAGTCCGGTTCTCCTGTCACGAAATCGCGCTCGACGCCTTCGGCTACAACATCGACAACCGCTCGCTGATGCTGGCGCTGGAACAGCGTGCGGCCGAGCTGCCCAATCTCGCCCGTTTCGACGACGAGGCCGAAAGCGTCGTCATCGAGGCCGGCGATGTCGCCATCCGCACGGCCTCCGCGCAATTCCTGTCGGCCCGGCTTGTGGTCGGCGCCGACGGTCGGCATTCGCTGTGCCGCGAGGCGGCCGGCATTGCGGTGACAAGGCGGGAGCTGAACCAGACCGCGCTGACCTTCAACGTCGGCCATGCACGGCCGCATCGCAATGTCTCCACCGAGTTCCACACGCCGCATGGCCCCTGCGTGTTCGTGCCCCTGCCCGGCGACCGATCCAGCATCGTCTGGGTTTCGGCACCCGCGGAAGCGGATCGCCTGCGCGGCCTCAGCGATGAGGACCTCTCTGCCGCGATCGAGAAGCAGTCGCACTCGATCCTCGGACGGATGAGTGTGGAGCCCGGCCGCAACCTGTTCCCGCTGGCGATCGAGCGTCCAAAATCCTTCGGCAGCGATCGCATCGCGCTAGTCGGCGAAGCCGCCCATGTCGTTCCCCCGATCGGCGCCCAGGGTCTCAATCTCGGCCTCCGCGATGCCGCCGACATTGCGCGGCTAGCTGGCGAAGCTGTCACTGCTGGCCAGGATCCGGGCGCGGATGAGGTGATCAAGCGCTACGACCGTGCCCGGCGCCCGGACATCCTGAGCCGCACGTTTGCGATCGACATGGCCAATCGCTCTCTGCTGAACGACTTCCTGCCGCTGCAGCCGGTCCGGGCCGTCGGCATGCACCTGCTCCGGGCCGTCGGCCCGCTTCGCCGGTTTGCCATGCGCGAAGGCCTGACACCGACCTGGCGACGGTAGGGCTTCTCACGGAAACGCCAGACGTCCGGTCTGGATCGCCCACATCACGGTGGTCAGCGTGACCACGGACGCAAACGTCCCGAGCAGCACCGCGACGGAGGCGGGTTCGATCCAGGCATCGTTCTGCCGGGCGATCACGAACACGTTCAGTGCCGGCGGCAGCGAGGCCATCAGCACGGCGGTCGCGGCCCAGGGCTGCGCGAACGGCCCGAACGCGAGCATCAGGCCGAACGCCGCGAGCGGATGAAACAGAAGCTTGATTGCGATCACGCCGGGCACCTCCCAAGGGACGCGGTCGAACGGCCGCAGCGCCACGGTGACGCCGAGCACGAACAGCGCCGTCGGCGCGGCGGCGTTCTGCAGAAAGGTGATGGTACGATCGATCGCGACGGGCATCTCGATATGCAGCGCCGCGACCGCCGCTCCGAAACAGGCCGACATGATCAGCGGGTTGAGCACGATCTGCTTCAGCACGACGCCGAAGGCGTGCACGATCGAGGGATGGTCCCGGTCGGAGAGTTCGATCAGCAGCGGCACGATGGTGAACAGGAAGATGCTGTCGCAGCAGAAGATCAGCGCGGTCGGCGCGGCAGCCTTGGTCCCGAGCACGGCGAGCGCCAGCCCAGGCCCCATGTAGCCGATATTGCCGTAACCGCCGGAGAGACCGGCGAGCGTCGCCTCGCGCAATGTCAGCCGGCCAAACACCTTGCCCACGACCAGCGCCAGGCTGAACGCAGCGACGGTCGCGAGCGTGGTTGCGATGAGGAACGGCGGGTTGTTCAATTCCGAGAACGGCGTCTTCGACATGATCGCAAACAGCAGTGCCGGCAGCGACACGTAGAGCAGGAAGAAGTTCATCCAGGCGAGGCCTGATTCCGGCAGCGACTTGGCCTTCCCGCACGCGAAACCGACGAAGATCAGCCCGAAATAAGGTAACGCCAGATTGAGGATATCGACCATTGATGAAGTGTTTTCTGAAGAGTTGGGGGCTATGCGCCCCTTAAGTGAACGCTAATTCCGGATGAGGCCACTAGCATCGGCCACAATCCTGGTCTATCGACGGGGGATGATTAAAGCGCGGACCGCCAAATTCCAGATCGGACAGGTCGTGCGCCACCGGATCTTCTCGTTCCGGGGCGTGATCTTCGACATCGATCCGGAATTCAACAACACCGAGGAGTGGTGGCTGTCGATCCCCGAGGAGGTGCGGCCCCACAAGGACCAGCCGTTCTACCACCTGCTCGCGGAGAACGCGGAGTCCGAATACGTCGCCTATGTCTCCGAGCAGAATCTGTTGCCAGACGATTCCGGCGAGCCGGTCCGGCATTCCCAGGTCGCCGAGATCTTCGTCAAGAGCAAGGATGGCGGCTACCGGCCGCGCAATCCCTCCCTGAACTGAGTCGTTCCGACAATCGCTCAACAAAAAAGGCGCTCGAGGTGAGCGCCTTTTTCATGTCCGGGATCGGGTCCCGATTACTTCTGCCCAGCCGGAGGTGTGCCGGGAGGCGTGCCCTGCTGCTCGAGCTTCTTGCGCTGCTCGTCGGCCTTCTTCTGAAGCTCTTCCTGGAGCTTCTTCTGGGTTTCCTCGAACACCTTCGGATCGGTCGGCGGACCGTCATAGGCCTTCTGGAATTCACCGGTGAGCGGCAGCGGCAGGGTCAGCGGCGCGCCGTTGGCATTGATCGCCTGGACAACGAGATTCTGGCCCTTCTTCATGTTGTTGATGAGCTCAGGCGTCGCCTCGTAGTCAGACATGCAGCCGTTCTGGAAGCAGATGACATAGGGTTGCTGCAGCGGCGGGTTGCTGTCGACGATGATCCGGGTGCCGTGGACGAGCTGCATGCCGAGCGGGAGCGTCACGCGCAGGATCTTCTTGGGCTCGCCTTCGGGCTCGATGATCACGGCGGCGATGACAGGCTGGCCCGATTCGATGCGGCCGTCCTTGCCGGTGAAGCAGACCTGCTTGGCATTGGCGTCCTGGCCCTTGAGGCAGAACTTGGTCCAGGGGGCGTAGATCAGCTGGATCTGCTGGTCAGCGGGCTGGGCCGCGCCCTGCTGGCCGCCTTGGGCAGGAGCCGGCTGGGCCTGCGGAGATGCCGCGGGCGCCGGAGCCTTGGGGGCGGCCTTCGGAGGAGCCTTCGGGGCTGGAGTCGCTTTGGGTGCGGGCGCACCCGGAGCCGGCGCCGGGGTCTGAGCCTCGGCGGCAAACGGAACGGCCAACGCCGTCGCCGTCAACAGGGCGAGAAGTCGCCCGCGCGGCCGGACGGACGCGGCCAAGTAACGGAAATTCATTGCGGAAAACCCTTTCTGAACGGGAAGTGCCCGAACCGCTCCTAAGCGCCGAACCTAGCCGCCTTGGGCGCGGCTCTCTCCCCGTCAAATGAGGCGGATAAGTGACGGGCTCGGCGCTCTTGCGCGATTGGGTGCCTTCTTAACGTGGCCGGCGAAAAGATCAATGCCGACAAGCGCCTTTGACCACATCCGCGGCTGCGTCCGGTGAAATTCCCTGTGATAGGATTCAAGCCTGCCCGGCCCTCGAATCAACGTGTGCTGATGTTCATGTTCCAACGCCTTTTCGAGGGCCCCGGTGTCCGCTTTTGCGTCTTGGCCTCAACCCTCGTCTTGGCCCTCGGCGGGGGACACTCGACTGGCGCCGCCTCGGCCGAGGAGACGCATGCCATCGCCATGCACGGCAAGCCGGCGATGCCGGCCGATTTCACCCACATGCCCTACGCCAATCCCGATGCCCCCAAGGGCGGCCGGTTGACCTGGGGTGTTCTCGGAACCTTCGACAGTCTCAATCCCTTCATCGTGAGGGGATTGGCCGTGCAGCAGATGCGGAGCTACGTGATCGAGAGCCTGCTCGCGCGGGGCAATGACGAGCCGTTCACGCTCTACGGCCTGCTCGCCAGGAGCGTCGAGACCGACGACGAGCGAAGCTTCGTCACGTTCCGCCTCGATCCCCGCGCCCGTTTCTCCGATGGCAAGCAGGTCACCGCCGAGGACGTGCTGTTCTCCTGGCAGCTCCTGCGCGACCACGGCCGGCCGAACCACCGGCAGTACTACGCCAAAGTCACCAAGGCCGAGGCGACCGCCCCCCTCACCGTCCGCTTCGACCTCGCAGGGGCCAACGACCGCGAGCTGCCGCTGATCCTCGGCCTGATGCCGATCCTGCCGAAGCATGCGGTCGACGTCGCGACCTTCGAGGAGACGACGCTGACGAGCCCGATTGGCTCCGGTCCCTATCGGGTCACGGCGGTGAAGCCCGGCGCCAGCGTGACCCTCACCCGCAATCCCGACTATTGGGGCCGCGACCTCGCCATCAACCGCGGGCTCTACAATTTCGACGAGATCAGGCTCGACTATTTTCGCGAGGCCAACGGACAGTTCGAAGCTTTCAAGCGCGGCCTCTACGATTTCCGCGTCGAGCACGAGCCGTTGCGCTGGCACGACGGCTACGATTTTCCGGCCGCGAAAAGCGGCGAGGTGATCCGCGACACCGTCAGGCCGGGCGTGCCGCAGCCATCCGAATTCCTGGTGTTCAACACGCGCCGGCCGCTCTTCGCCGACATCCGCGTGCGCCAGGCGCTGACGCTGCTGTTCGATTTCGAGCTGGTCAACCGCAACTATTTCTTCGGCCTCTATGCGCGTGTTGCCGGCTATTTCGCCGGCTCCGACCTGTCGGCCTATGGCCGCCCCGCGGACGCGCGCGAGCGCGAACTGCTCAAGCCGTTCGCTGCTCGAATTCCACCCGACATCATGGACGGCAGCTACCGCCTGCCGGCCACCGACGGCTCGGGGCGGGACCGCACCACGCTGCGCGCCGCGCTGAAACTGTTGTCGGATGCCGGCTACGATCTCGACGGCACGGTGCTGCGCAACCGTGCGACCAGGGCGCCCTTCACATTCGAGATCCTGGTCACGACCCGCGACCAGGAGCGGATCGCGCTCGCGTTCCAGCGCGACCTCAAGCGCGCCGGCATCGAGCCGAGCGTGCGATCGGTCGATCCTGTGCAGTTCGACCAGCGCCGGCTCGCATTCGAGTTCGACATGATCCAGAACCGCTGGGATCAGTCGCTATCACCCGGCAACGAGCAATCTTTCTACTGGGGCAGCGCCGCCGCGGACAATCCGGGGACCCGCAACTACATGGGCGCCAGGGATCCTGCGGTCGATGCCATGATCGCCGCCCTGCTCGAGGCCCGTGAACATACGGACTTCGTCGCGACGGTGCGGGCGCTCGATCGCGCCTTGATCGCGGGCGTCTACACAATCCCCCTGTTTAACGTATCCGAGCAATGGATCGCGCGCTGGAATCGGATAGAACGGCCCAAGGCCACCTCGCTCTCAGGCTATTTGCCGGAGACCTGGTGGTCGAAGGGGCAGCCTCCCGCTCATCAAGCAAAGTGACGTCGTGAACCAGCCAGCCATATCGCCGACGCTCGACACGTTGTTCCAGCGCACGCTGATGCGGCAGCCGCACGCGACCGCACTGCTCGACCCCCTCAACAAGGCCCGCGTGACCGGGCACCAGCCGCGACGGATGACCTATGCCGAGGCCGACACCGCCATCGAGGCGCTGTCGGCCTATTTCGTCGAATCGGGCCTGCCGGCCAATTCCGTCATTGCGATCCAGTTGCCTGCGACGGTCGAGTTCGTGCTCACCGTGCTCGCCGCCCATCGCGCCGGCCTCGTCGTCGCGGTGTTGCCGCTGCTGTGGCGACATGCGGAACTGACCGCTGCGCTCAATCGCACCGCGGCGCGCGCCATCGTCACCATGAGCACGGTCGACGGCGTCAGCTATGCCGACCTCGCGATGCACGCGGCCGCCGAAGCCTTCTCGATCCGTCACGTCTGCGGCTTCGGCACCGATCTGCCCGAAGGCATGGCTTCGCTCGACGAGGTGCTGGCCCGCCCGCCCGGCACCACACGCGCCGTGATCCAGGACGGCCGCAAGGCGGCGATGATCTCTTTCGACGTTACGGCGGAAGGCTTTCGCCCGGTGCCGCGGCCGCATTTCAGCCTGATCGCCGGCGGGCTCGCGATGTCGCTGGAAGCCGACATCAGGCAGGGCGCGACATTGATGGCCGCGTTCGCGCCGATGTCGTTCGCCGGCCTTGCTTCCTCGCTCGCCGTATGGCTGCTCTCCGGCGGCGCGCTTGCGCTGCATCATCCCTTCGAGAACGAGGTGCTGGAGCAACAGATCAACGAGCACGAATGCGAGGTGCTGATCGCGCCGGCGCAGCTTGCCTTGCGGCTCGGCGATGCCGATCTGGCGGCGCGGATGCCGTCCTTGCGCAACGTCATCGGCTTGTGGCGCGCGCCCGAGCAGGTGGCGGCGAGCGATGCCTGGATCGCGCCGCACGCGCGGCTGACCGACGTCTATCTGTTCGGCGAGGCCGGCCTGTTCGGCGCCCGCCGCGGCGAGGACGGCATGCCGGTGCCGGTGATGCCGGGGCCGCACGGCGCCCCGCGCGAGCAGGCCGGCTCGTCCATCGCCGGCGAGATCCTGCTGACGCCGAAGGGCACGCTCGGCCTGCGCGGCGCGATGGTGCCGATCGCGGCCTATGTCCCGCCGCAGCCAGCCGGCGACACCCTGATCGCGCAGCCGCCGCGCGACTATGTCGACACCGGCTATGCCGCCCGGCTCGACCGCCCGAGCGGCGCGATCTGCATCACCGCGCCGCCCTCCGGCATCATGGCCGTCGGCGGCTACCGCTTCCTCTCCAACGACCTGCAGGAATGGGCACGCCGGCTCGGCCAGGGCGCGCTGCTCACCGCGCTGCCCGACCGGCTTTCCGGCCACCGGCTGGCCGGACGCGCCCAGGACAACGCCCGCGCCCGCGAGGCTCTCAGCGAGCTCGGCCTTAACCCCCTGATGGTCGAGGCTTTTCGCGATCGCTCCGGCCCGGTCTAGGCGCAGTTTCGCCGGGTATGTTGACGCCGCATTAATGCGGCCAAACTAGATTGCGCGGCAACTGTCGCGTGATCAGAGTTTGACGAATGTCCCAGTCGGGCCCGATCCTGTTTGTGTCCAATGCCGAACGGCCGCCCTTCGTCGGGGCGCTGGACGAGGCCCGGCTGTTTCCCGTGGTCGATATCGACTGGGCCGGCGCGGCGCGCGCGGTCGAAGAGGTTCAGCCGGCCGCGATTCTCGCTGCGATGCATGGCGGACACGAGCCGCATATGGCCGCGCTCGCCAAGAAGATCGCCGACCAATCGCCCTACCTTCCCTTCGTGGCCGTGGATGCGGCGGGCATGCTGCCTCATAACGCCCTTCCCTTCTCCTCGCGCGGCGGCAATCCTGACCGCCTGATCGCACGGCTTCGCGCCGCGCTGCGCGTGCGCACGCTCCATGCCACGGTGCTGCGCCGGTTGCCGGAAGTGAAGGTGGTCCTGCCGCAGGGCGATCCCGCACGTGATGCGACCGTGCTCCTGATCGGCAGGGGCGCGGCCTATCCCGCGCTCTCCGTCGCGTTCGGTGAACGCGTCGGCGTGGTCGGCGCGCTCTCGATCGAGGCTGCCGCGAAACATCTCAACACCCGCGACCTCGACGGCGTCGTGCTTGCCGAAGGTTTTACCGCGCGTGTCACTGACGCCTTCCTCACCGTGCTCGCCGAGGACACCCGCTTCCGCAGCCTGCCCGTCGTCCTCACCGCGCACCAGCTGACGCAGACTTACGACCTGCCCAATCTCGAGCTGATCCCGGGCGAGCCGGCGAAGGTCGCGGCCAACGCGCTGCCCCTGATCCGCCAGCACGCGATGGAAGCTCAATTGAGCCGCACGCTGCGCTCGATCGATGCCGGCGGCTGGCTCGATCCGCGCAGCGGCCTGCTGACGGTCGAAGCTTTCGCGCGCGATTTCGCCAAGGCGGTCGAGCAGACGCTGGCCCGCGGCGGCGGCCTGTCGGTCGCACGCTTCGCTTTCGACCCTGGCAATTCCCGCGCCCAGCTCGATGCCGCCCGCATCCTCAGCCGCCTGATGCGGCAGATGGATTTCGGCGCGGCACAGAAGGACGGTTCGGTCATCGTCGTGTTCGCGGAAACCGACTTCCGCACCGCCCACATGATCGCCCGTCGCCTCTCCGCGGTGATGCGCCACACCTCCAACGGCAAGCACGAGATGCGCAGCGAGCCGGTCGTCAGCGTGGACTCGCTCTCGCCATCGGATACGGCAAGATCGCTGCTGGCCCGGCTATCGGCGGACGCGTCACGGGCGGCGTCGTAGTTACAGGCTACGCCGCCTTCTTGCTCTCCGCGAGCTGCGCCAATTGCCGCATGATCTCTGTCGTGCCGGCGAGGCGCTCTTCCGGCGTCTCCCAGTCCTGCAGGAACACCACCTTCATGTCGGGCCGCACCTTGGCGGCCTGGCCGTAGCTGCGGATGAATGACACCAGGCGGTCGGGATAGGCAAAGGAATTGTCGCGGAAGGCGATGACGGCGCCCTTCGGGCCGGCATCGATCTTGCCGACATTGGCCCTTCGGCAGAACGCCTTGATGGCGGCGACCTTGAACAGGTATCGCACCTCGTCCGGCAGCACGCCGAAGCGGTCGCGCATCTCGGCGCCAAAATTCTCGATCTCCTCCTCGGTCTCGAGATCCGCAAGGCGCCGGTACAGCGACAGCCGCACCGAGAGGTCGCTGACATAGTCCTCCGGAATGAGCACGGGCATGCCGATCGTGATCGACGGCGACCAGCGGTCGGCGGCGGGCTCGGAGACGCCGGCCTTGAGGTTGACGATCGCCTCCTCCAGCATCGACTGGTACAGCTCGAAGCCGACCTCCTTGATATGGCCGGACTGCTCCTCGCCGAGCAGATTGCCGGCGCCGCGGATGTCGAGGTCGTGCGAGGCGAGCTGGAAGCCCGCGCCCAGCGTCTCCAGCGATTGCAGCACGGTAAGCCGGCGCTCGGCCTGCGCCGTGATCTTCTGCTGCGCCGGCAGCGTGAACAGCGCATAGGCGCGCAGCTTGGCACGGCCGACGCGGCCGCGGAGCTGATAGAGCTGGGCCAGGCCGAACATGTCGGCGCGATGCACGATCAGCGTGTTGGCGTTGGGAATGTCGAGGCCGGATTCCACGATCGTGGTCGACAGCAGGATGTCGAACTTGCCGTCGTAGAACGCGGTCATGATGTCCTCGATCACGGCGGGCGGCATCTGGCCGTGCGCGACCGCGACCTTCATCTCGGGCACGTTCTTGTCGAGGAAGTCCTTGACCTCGGCGAGGTCGTCGATGCGCGGCACCACGTAGAACGCCTGCCCACCGCGATAGCGCTCGCGCAGCAGCGCCTCGCGGATCATCAGGGGATCGTGCGGTGCGACGAAGGTGCGCACCGCCAGGCGATCGACCGGGGGCGAGGCAATGATCGAGAGTTCGCGGACGCCGGTGAGCGCGAGTTGCAACGTGCGCGGGATCGGCGTCGCCGACAGCGTCAGCACGTGCACCTCGGCGCGAAGCGCCTTCAGCCGCTCCTTGTGGGTAACGCCAAAGTGCTGCTCCTCGTCGACGATGACGAGGCCGAGATCGCGGAATTTGATCGCCTTGCCGAGCAGCGCATGGGTGCCGACGACGATGTCGACCGAGCCGTCGGCAATGCCCTTCTTGACCAGATTGAGCTCCTTGGCCGCAACCAGGCGCGAAGCCTGCGCCACGTTCACCGGAAAGCCCTTGAAGCGCTCCGTGAAGGTTCTTGCGTGCTGGCGCGCCAGGAGCGTGGTCGGCACCACGACCGCGACCTGCTTGCCCTCGAGCGCCACGGCAAACGCGGCGCGCAAGGCCACCTCGGTCTTGCCAAAACCGACGTCGCCGCAGATCAGCCGGTCCATCGGACGGCCGAGTTCGAGGTCCTTCAGTGTGGACTCGATGGCCCCGAGCTGGTCCTCGGTTTCGTCATAGGGGAAGCGGGCACAGAACTCGTCGTAGAGGCCAGGCTGCACCAGAAGCTTGGGCGCCTCGTGCAGATGGCGCGCGGCGGCAATCTTGATCAATTCGCCCGCGATCTCACGGATGCGGTTCTTGAGTTTGGCCTTGCGGGTCTGCCAGCCGCCGCCCCCCAGGCGATCCAGCTCGACATCGGTCTGGTCGGAGCCGTAGCGCGACAAGAGCTCGATGTTCTCGACCGGCAGGAACAGTTTTGTCTCGGCGGCATAGTGCAGCTCGAGACAGTCATGCGGCGCGCCGGCGACATCAAGCGTTTGCAGGCCGACGAAGCGGCCGATGCCATGATCGACGTGGACCACGATGTCGCCGGCGGCAAGGCTCGTCACCTCCGAGATGAAATTGTCGAGCTTGCGGCTGGCCTTGCGCGGCCGCACCAGGCGGTCGCCCAAAATATCCTGCTCGCTGATCACAGCGATCTCGTCGGTCTCGAACCCGCTCTCGAGGCCGAGCACGGCGAGCATGGTCTCATTGCGCGGGGTGGCCTGCACCGTGCGCCAGCTGTTCACGCTGGTGGTGTGGGTCAGCTTGTGGTCGCGCAGCATCGAAGTCATGCGGTCGCGCGAGCCTTCGCTCCAGAGCGCGATCACGACCTTCTTGCGCTGGGCGTGCAGCGCCATCACATGGCTCACCACGGACTCGAATACGTTGACCGTGGTGTCGTTGCGCTCCGGCGCGAAGTCGCGCCCCTTGCGCGCACCTGCGTCGACGACACTCGTCCCGTCGGCGGGAACCGAAAATTGCGTCAGCCGCACCAGCGGCATGTCGCTCTCGCGCCTGGTCCACTCCTCGCCGGTGAGATACAGCCGATCCGGCGGCAGCGGCTTGTAGATGGCGCCGCCGCCCGGATGCTCCATGGCGTCGCGGCGGGCTTTGTAATAGTCCAGAATCTGCTTGAAGCGTTCGCGGATCGCGTCCTCTGCCTGTGGCTCGATCGCGATCGGAGCGCCTTGCAGATAGTCGAACAGCGTGTCCATCCGGTCCTGGAACAGCGGCAGCCAGTGCTCCATGCCGGGATGGCGGCGGCCTTCGCTGACGGCCTCATACAGCGCATCGTCGCGCTCGGGCGCGCCGAACTCGGCGACATAGCCCATGCGGAAACGGCGGATAGTGTCGGTGACGAGCTGGAATTCCGAGATCGGCACCAGGTCGAGCGCGCGCATGTCGAGCAGCGTACGCTGGGTCTCGGCGTCGAAGGTGCGGATCGATTCCAGGCTGTCGCCGAAGAAGTCGAACCGCACGGGCTGATCGAGGCCGGCCGGGAACAAATCCAGGATGCCGCCGCGCACGGCATATTCGCCGGGCTCGCGCACGGTCGAGGAGCGATTGTAGCCGTTATGCTCGAGCCAGGCGATGATGGTGTCCATCGGCACGACGTTGCCGGGCGCGACCGACAGCGCCTGCGCCGCGACGAGCTCGCGCGCGGGCACGCGCTGCACGACCGCGTTCACCGTTGTCAGCACGATCAGCGGCTTGTCGCTGCCCGTCAGGGACGCAAGCCGCGCCAGCGTCGTCAGGCGTTGCGCCAGGATGCCGCCATGCGGCGAGACGCGGTCATAAGGCTGGCAATCCCAGGCCGGGAAGGTCAGCACCGGCAGATCGGGGGCGAAGAACTGCAGCGCGCGTTCGAGCTGCTGCATGCGGGGACCGTCGCGGCAGACCACTGCAAGGCTGACGGCCGGCTTCTTCGGCCGCGCCGCGATGGCCCGGGCGAGATCGGAGACGACGAGGCCTTCGGCACCTTCCGCGACATTGGCAAGCGTCAGCGCACGGCCGGGCGCAAGCAGCTCGGCCGGAGACTTCATTCCCTGTTTCATACGCTGCCGTCCGCGATCGGATAGGCCTTGATGCGGGCAAACAGCGCGCCGGTGACATCAGCCGGCAGCACCTTGTCGCCGGTGATGGCGGCATAGAGATCGGGATCGTTGACCTCGAGCAGCGTCTCGAGCTCGGCGAGCTCGGCATCGGACAAATTGCCGATCTCGGCATCCGCGAAGCGGCCGAGAATCAGGTCCATCTCGCGCGTGCCGCGGTGCCAGCAGCGGAACAGCAGCCGCTTGCGGCGGTCGTCCAGCCCGCTGCTCGATCGTGTCGTTCCCGTCATGTCTCAAATCCAGTCAAACGCAGAAAGCCCGGACGTGCCGGGCGGGGTTGATATAGCCACTCGGGATGGCCCTGTCAGCCCTCGATTTGGCATGACCGGATGCCCGGACGAAGGCTGAAAAAAGACGTGGATGCCCGGCATAAAGCCGGGCATGACGGGCCGAAACGATCCTAGATTCGCCTGATGCGCCCCAGCCTGCTCAATCCGCTGTTTGCTGCCGTGACCAGCCTGCCCGGCGTCGGTCCGAAGCAGGACAAGCTGCTGCAATATTTGCTCAGCCGGAGCGAGACGCCGCGGCTGGTCGATCTGCTGCTGCATTTGCCGACCCAGGTGATAGACCGCCGCGCGCGGCCAAAAATCAGCGACGCCGTGCAGGGAACCATGGTGACGCTGGAGGTGACGGTCGACCGCCACCGCCCACCCCCGCCGCGCAACGCACGCGCGCCGTATCTGGTCTACGCCAGCGACGACACCGGCGACGTCGTGCTGACCTTCTTCCGCGCCAAGCCCGGCTATGTCGAGAAGCTGCTGCCGGTCGGCGAGAAGCGCTACGTCTCCGGCACGCTTCAGATGTACGACGGTATTCCGCAGATCGTGCATCCCGACCGCGTGCTCGACGAGGAAGCGATCTCGAAACTCTCCGGCATCGATCCGGTCTATCCCTTGACCGAGGGCCTCGCGCTCGGCTCGCTCCGCCGCGCGATCGCGCAGGCCTTGCAGAAGCTGCCGGCCCTGCCGGAATGGATCAGCCCGGAAGTGATGCGTAGGTGTCATTTTCCGCCGATCGCAGAAGCGTTCAATCGCGTGCACCAGCCGGTCGAGCTCACGGACATCCTGCCCGACCAGCCGTTCTGGTCGCGCCTCGCCTTCGACGAGCTTCTGGCCGGCCAGCTCGCGCTCGCCCTGATCCGCGCGCAACTCCGCCGTCCCGCCGGCGTCCGCAATGCCGGCGACGGTCACCTCCGCAGCAAGATCATCGACGCCCTGCCCTACGCACTGACGCCTTCGCAGCGCAGCGCCGCCGCCGCCATCGCTGAAGACCTGCAACAGCCTGTGCGCATGCTGCGGCTCCTCCAGGGCGACGTTGGCTCGGGCAAAACGGTCGTGGCGCTGCTCGCTGCCGCCGCCGTCGCCGAAGTCGGCAAGCAGGCCGCGCTGATGGCCCCGACCGAGATCCTGGCGCGCCAGCACATCAAGACCATCGCCCCGCTCGCCGAGCGCGCCGGCATGCGCGTCGCCATCCTCACTGGCCGCGAAAAAGGCAAGGAGCGGCGCGAGATCGTCGCCCGGCTCGCCGCAGGCGAGATCGACCTGCTCGTCGGTACCCATGCGCTGATCCAGGACGATGTGATCTTCCATGATCTTGCGCTCGCCGTCGTCGACGAGCAGCATCGCTTTGGCGTGCGCGAACGGCTTGCGCTGACGTCCAAGGGCGAAGCCGTCGACGTGCTGGTGCTGAGCGCGACCCCGATCCCGCGCACGCTGGTGCTGACCTATTTCGGCGACATGGACATCTGCGAGCTGCGCGAGAAGCCTGCCGGCCGGCAACCCATCGACACCCGCGCCGTCGCCATGAGCCGGCTCGGCGAGGTGATGGACGGTGTCGGGCGCGCCCTCGAAACCGGCAAGCTGGTCTACTGGATCTGCCCTCTGGTCGAGGAATCCGAGGCTGAAGGCACCGAGCATCTCACCAACGCGACCAAGCGTTTCGAGAGCCTGCAAAAGCGTTTCGGCGAGCGTGTCGGCCTCGTCCACGGCCAGATGAAGGGCATCGAGAAGGACCGCGTGATGGGCCAGTTCGCCGCCCACGAGATCGGCCTTCTGGTCGCGACCACCGTGGTCGAGGTCGGCGTCGACGTGCCCGCCGCGACGATCATGGTGATCGAGAACGCCGAGCGGTTCGGACTTGCCCAGTTGCACCAGCTCCGTGGCCGCATCGGACGCGGCTCGGAGGCCTCGACCTGCATCCTGCTCTATTCGGAGCCGCTCGGCGAGATGTCGAAGGCCCGGCTGAAGGTGATCCGCGAGACCACCGACGGTTTTCGCATCGCCGAGGAGGACTTGAAGCTGCGCGGCGAAGGCGACGTGCTCGGCGTGCGCCAGAGCGGCCTGCCCGGCTACCGCATCGCGCGCTCGGAAGTTCACGGCCAGCTCATTACCCAGGCTCGTGACGAGGCGCTGCGGATCCTGAAGGACGATCCGAAGCTGAAGGGCGAACGCGGCGAGGCGCTGCGGTGCCTGCTGTATCTCTACGAGCGCGACGAGGCGATCCCGCTGATCGGAGCAGGTTAGCTCGCGGCTCTTCGGCGCCCCACTTCATAGGCCGCCACATGCGCGCGGGCCAGATCCAGCAGCGGCGTCTCGATGCCGAGCGCGCGGGCGCGATTGGCCATATCGCCAAGGATGTGCTCGGACTCGGTGACCGAACCGCGCTCGATGTCGCGCAGCATCGAGGCCTTCAGCGGCGAATCCAGCGTCGTGAAGAGCTTGCGGTCGAACTCGATGAACGGCGCGCGCGGCTCGTATCCCGAGGCCGTCGCAACGGCGCAGCATTCGGCGAACAGGCGGAAGATGGACTGCTCGCCGTTGGGCACGGCCAGGATGTCTCCGATGCTTGCACGCATCAGGCAGGTGATGCCGGCGAGCGTCGAGAGCTGCACGAACTTCTCCCACATGTCCTGCATGATCGCTTCGCTGGCGCGCACGTCGATACCGGGAACACCGAGCAGCGTCTCCAGCGCGAGCGCGCGTTCACTTAATGCGCCCTCGATCTCGCCGAAGATGATGGTCTGGTTGGCCATGAACTGAACGACCCGGCCATCGGCATCCAGCCCGGCACTGACATTCGCGAGACCGCCGAGGACACGAGCGGCGCCGAACCTTGTGGTGAGAGCGTCGACATGCTTCAGCCCGTTCAGGATCGGAAGGATCATCGTGCTCGTGCCGACGGCGGGCGCAAACTGGCTCATCGCGTCATCGAGCGAGTAGGCCTTGACGCCGACGAGCACGAGATCGAATGGCTCCTTGAGATCGCTTGCCAGCAGGATCGTCGGATGCACGGCAAAATCGCCGTGCGGGCTCACGACCTGCAATTCGTTCTGCCGCAATTGCTCGGCCCGCGTCTCGCGCACGAAAAAGGTCACGTCGCGGCCTGCACGGGCGAGACAAGCTCCGTAATAGCCGCCAAGCGCCCCTGCGCCGATGACGAGCACTCTCATTCGAACTCCCATTGCACACGAACAGCTGCCGCAGAGACAATAACAGATGGGCTCCGCGGCGTCTCCTCCCCGTCATTGCGAGCGCAGTGAAGCAATCCAGAATCCTTCCGCGGCGACAGTCTGGATTGCTTCAGCGAACGGCGAGTGAGCCCAAAGCGATCAGGCCTTCTTCCGCGCGATCCCCGCCGCGAACGCCTTCATCAGCTCCGCATCCACCGCGTTGCCCTTCGCATCTTCCGCCAGATGCTCGAACCAGCGCGCGAAGCCCTCGTAGATCTGGCTGGCCGGATGGTCGGGCCCGAGGAAACCGGAGATCTCCCGCATCTCCGCGACCCAGCGATAGGCTTTCGGAATCATGTCCGGCAGCGCGACTTCGAGCCGGGCCAGGATCGCGGGTTGGCTCAGCGCCAGTTCGTCGCGCAGCGCGTCGGCCGCGCCCGCTTTCGTTGCCGCGATCACCATGGCCGATCCGATGCCGGCGAGGCCCTTGACGATCCCGGCGTAGGACATTTTCAGCGCGGACGCCGCGCCGACCGGGCCTTCGACGATCCGCACGTCGAGGCCGAGATCCTTCAGCACGACGACATCCTTGGCGTATTCGCCGGACATGTAGAAGGCCGGGCTCTTGCCGCCGGGCTGCGGCGGAAATCCGATGATGCCGCCGTCGATGAATGGGGCCTGCGCCGAGCCGATGATCTCCTCGATCCGCAATACGGTGTCGACGTTGACCGCGTTGCAATCGACCACGACCGGCTTCTTCTCGCGTCTGACGATCAGCGACGCCAGCCGTTCAGCCAGTGCGACGGCTTCGCCCGGCGGCACGATCGAAAGAATGATGTCGGCACCTGCGATCGCGTCGTCATCGGCGCCGATCATGCCGGCGTCTGCTGCGCGCTTGCGCGTCGCCTCGCTCCGCCCCGCCAGGGACGTCAGCACGCGCGCGCCATGCTCGCTGAGGCGGCGGGCGACGGCGCTGCCCATGGCGCCTGGCGCGAGGATCGCAATGGTTTTGGACATCATGCACTCCAGGTCGAACGCCGGGCGAGGCGCTCGGCTCGACAGGAGACTAGCAGAGGATGCCCGCGCGCGCGTGACCGGCGCCATCCCGCAAGGGAATGGCCCTACTCCACCTTCGCAGGCTCGGGCTGACGTGCCGACGCATTGGCGATACGCGCGGCATTCGCCACGCCGGCAAGCGCCGCCGCCTTCTTCGAATCGGGCGCCGAACCCGGCTGCACCACGCCGGCCGACATGATCAGGGTCGCGGCATCCTCCGTGCTCATATCGACTTCGACGATCTTGCTCTTGGGCACGTAGAAGAAGAACCCGGTGGTCGGGTTCGGCGAGCACGGCAGGAACACCGAGACGTGCTCCTCCTGCCCCGGCAGGCTGCGCGCGACCTCTTCATTCGGCGATTGCGAGATCAGCACGATCGACCACATGCCCGGCGAGGGAAACTCGACCAGGCCCACTTTCCGGAAGCTCGAGCCCTTGCCCGAGAACAGCGTCTCGAACACCTGCTTCAGGCCGCGGTAGATGGCGCGCACGGCCGGGATCCGGCCGAGGAACGTTTCGCCGACATCGACCAGCGTCCGGCCGATCAGGTTGGCCGCGAGGAAGCCGACCAGCGTCAGCGTGAAGAATGCGACAACCAGTCCCCAGCCGGGAATGACGTACGGCAGATAGGTTTCCGGCCGGTAGGCCAGCGGCACGAACGGCCGCACCACGCCATCGACCCAGGTGACGAACCACCAGACCAGATACAGCGTGATGGCGATCGGTCCTGTGACGATGAGACCGGTCAGGAAATAATTGCGGAAGCGGCCCATCAGGCCGGTATGCGGTTCCGGAAGGGGATCTAGAGGCGCAGGCGCGTCGTCGCGGGGGGTCATTCGGGTTCCAAGTCGGTCGCAGCACACAAGCTAGGGTCTTCTAGCAGGTTTTGGAAGACCGCGACCGGTTGATATCCCTTCTGCCTATTCCACAGTCACCGATTTCGCGAGGTTGCGCGGCTGGTCGACGTCGGTGCCCATCACGACAGCCGTGTGATAGGCGAGCAGCTGCACGGGGATGGCATAGACCATCGGCGTGAAGGCGGCCGCCATGTCGGGCATGACGATGGTGACGAGGGACTCCACCGTCGCCTCCTCCGCGCCCTTCGCGTCCGTCATCAGGATGATGTTGCCGCCGCGGGCGGCGACCTCCTGCATGTTGGAGACCGTCTTCTCGAACACCCGGTCGTAAGGGGCGATGACGACCACCGGCATGGTCTCGTCGATCAGCGCGATCGGCCCGTGCTTGAGCTCGCCGGCGGCATAGCCCTCGGCGTGGATATAGGAGATCTCCTTCAGCTTGAGCGCGCCTTCGAGCGCGAGCGGAAAGCTGGTGCCGCGGCCGAGGTAGAGCACGTCGCGGGACTTGGCGATCCGGTGCGCGAGCTTTTCGATCTGGTTCTCGGTGGTGAGCGCATCCGCCATCAGGCGCGGGATCTCGACCAGGCCGTGAACCAGCTTGGTCTCGTCCTCGTCGGACAATTCGCCGCGAGCCTTGCCGGCCGCAATTGCAAGATTCGCCAGCACCATGAGCTGACACGTGAAGGCCTTGGTCGAGGCGACGCCGATCTCGGGGCCGGCCAGCGTTTGCAGCACGGTCTCGCTCTCACGCGCGATCGTCGAGGTCGGCACGTTGACGACGGCGACCGTGTGCACGCCCTCGGCCTTGGCATAGCGCAGTGCCGCCAACGTGTCGGCGGTCTCGCCGGACTGCGAGATGAAGATGGCGAGATCGCCCTTGCGCAAGGGCGCCTCGCGGTAACGGAACTCGGAGGCGACATCGACCTCGACCGGAAGACGCGCAAAGCGCTCGAACCAGTATTTTGCGACGAAGCCGGCATAGCTCGCGGTGCCGCAGGCGGTGATGTTGATGCGCTGGATATTCTTGAAGTCGAAGGGCAGCTTGACCGGCAGCGAGACGCGCTCGGTCGCCATGTCGACGTACCGCGCCAGCGTGTGGCCGACCACTTCCGGCTGCTCGTGGATCTCCTTGGCCATGAAGTGGCGGTAGTTGGCCTTGTCGACCAGCGAGGTCGAGGCGGCGTGCCTGATCTTGTCGCGCTGGACAGCGTGGCCGTCCTTGTCGAAGATCGTTGCGCTCTTGCGCCTCAGCACGACCCAGTCGCCGTCCTCGAGATAGCTGATCGTGTCGGTGAACGGGCCGAGCGCGATGGCGTCCGAGCCGAGATACATCTCGCCCTCGCCATAGCCGATCGCCAGCGGCGGGCCATTGCGGGCGCCGATCATGAGATCGTTGTTGCCGGCGAAGATGAAGCCGAGCGCGAAGGCGCCGCGCAGGCGCCCCAGCGCCAGCTTGACGGCCTCGACCGGCTTGTTGCCGCGCGAGAGCAGATCGTCGACGAGATGCAGCACGATCTCGGTGTCGGTCTCGGTGTGGAACACCGCGCCCTTCTTCTCGAGCTCCCCGCGCAGCTCGCGGAAATTCTCGATGATGCCGTTGTGGACCACGGCGACGCGTTCGGTCGCATGCGGATGGGCGTTGTTGACGGTCGGCTTGCCGTGGGTGGCCCACCGGGTGTGGCCGATGCCGGTGGTGCCCTTCAGAGGCTCAGCTTCGAGCCGCTTCTCCAAATTCTTCAGCTTGCCCTCGGCGCGGCGGCGCTCCAGGTGCTTGCCTTCGAGTGTGGCGACCCCCGCGGAATCATAGCCGCGATATTCGAGACGTTTGAGCGAATCGACCAATTGCTCTGCAACCGGCTCGCGCCCGAGAATGCCGACAATTCCGCACATGCGGATCACTATCCCCCAAATCGTCGAAAAATCGCCTAAACGACGCACTCGGTTTTTAGCGAAGTTCGCAAGGAAGCAGATACTCAATAATTATTGCTGATTGAGACAGCATGGACCCGTCACCCTGCTTCACCTGCGTCGAATTGGCCGGCCTTAAACCGCGCGCATTAACCTGTTGTCAACAAGTCTGACCAACGCTTGCCGTTTAGGAGTGAGGTCATGAAGGACTCGTCCGACCGCAAAGGGCTGCCACCGATCCACCTGCGCGCCAGCGAGACGACGGGCACGCACCTTTCGCACTGGCCGCCGCCCCTGCGTGCCAAGGAGCGGGGCAAGGAATCCAAGCCTGCCCTCGTCAGCCAGGCCGCCGCCGCCGAACCGGCAAAACGCGCCGGGCCGCGCGGATGGCGTCTGCAGCGGGCGATGTTTTCGAAACTCGACGAGGACGACTAGGGCATGATCGGGAAAAGTGTGCAGCGGTTTTCCGAAAAAGATCATGCTCAAACTACAGCCTAAAGCGGCGCTCACTTCTCCGGCTTCTTGACGCCCGTCTTCAGCTCGCGGTAGCGCGCCGCGCCGCCTTCCCGGATGGTCTGCTGGTTGCGCTCGAGCGCCATCGCATCGTCGGGCACGTCGCGCGTAATCACCGAGCCCGAGCCGATATAGGCGCCGTTGCCGATTTTCACCGGCGCAACCAGCGAGGAGTTGGTGCCGACGAAGGCACCCTGCCCGATCACCGTCTTGTGCTTCTTGAAGCCGTCGTAGTTGCAGGTGATGGTGCCGGCGCCGATGTTGGAGTTGGCACCGACGGTGGCATCGCCGATGTAGGAGAGATGATTGACCTTGACGCCCGCCTCCAGCGTCGCCGCCTTGGTCTCCACGAAATTGCCGATCCGCGCGCCGTCGCCGAGCGAGGTGCCGGGCCTTAAGCGCGCATAGGGGCCGATCGAAACGTTCTTGCCCAGCGTCGTCTGCACGATGTGGGAGAAGGAATGGATCACGGTGCCGTCGGCGATCGACACGCCGGGGCCGATCACCACGAACGGCTCGATGGTCACGTCCTTGCCGAACATGGTGTCGGCGGCGAGGTAAACCGTCTCGGGAGCGATCAGCGTGACCCCGGCCTCCATCGCCGCTTTGCGCAAGCGTGCCTGCATCACGGCTTCTGCCTCGGCGAGCTGTGCCTTGGTGTTGATGCCGCGCACCTCGTCCTCGCCGGTCTCGATCACCACGGCCTCCCATCCCTGCTTGCGGACGATTTCGACCGCGTCCGTCAGATAATATTCGCCCTTGGAATTGGCATTGCCGATTTGGCCGAGGATTTGAAGCGCCCGGCGCCCGTCGATCGCCATCACGCCGGCATTGCACAGATCGATTTTGCGCTCGTCAGCGCTCGCATCGGCCTGCTCGCGGATCGCGACCAGACGTTCGCCCTCGACGATGAAGCGGCCATAGCCGGTGGGGTCGGCGGCACGGAAGCCGAGCGCGGCGATCGCAGCGCCCCTGGCGAGCGGCGCGCGCAGCCGCGCCAAAGTCTCGGCCGAGATCAGCGGCGTGTCGCCGAAGGCAATCAGGAGATCATCGACGCCCCGTTCGATCGCCTCGCGCGCCGCCAGCACCGCATGCGCGGTGCCGAGCCGCTCGGCCTGCACGAAGGTGAGCGCGTCGGGCCTGCTGCGCTTCGCTTCGTCCGCGACCGCCTGGTGATCGGGACCGATCACGACCGCGAGCGAGGTGCCGGTTCCCTTGGGTGCCGCAGCGAGCACGTGGGCAAGCAAGGTCTGGCTTGCGACCGGATGCAGGACTTTGGGCAGGCTCGATCGCATGCGCGTGCCTTCGCCGGCGGCGAGCACGATCGTGAGGCTGGAACGGGCGGTCATCGAAATCCTGTCAGATACGGCCGAATCAATTGGCGCGACGGCGGCGGGTCATCCCGAAAAGCTCTCGCCTTGCTACCCCCGCAAACGCCCGGAATTCAAGTGTGACGGGGTTTTCCTGTTAATGTTCCCTGATTGATTCGGGGAACCTTCGGGGTTGGGCACTTAACGTTCATGGCAAAGGATTCCGACCCACTGGCGGATGCCTTCGGCACCAAGGAGACCGGCGGGCTGTTCTCCGGACTTATAGCCGAGGAGAGCGCGCTCGACCGCCGCCTGATGTGGCGACTGGGCTCGTGGGGCGTGGCGGCCGTGGGCGCCGTCACCATCGCGGTGATGGCCAACCAGGCCGGGCTCGGCTGGCGACGCGACCAGGTCGCCTCCGCCGATCTCGCACGCCAGGCTGACCGGCTACAGATGCTGACCCGGGAGAGCCAGAACGAGGCCCGCCGGCTCGCCGCCGCCGTAGAGACGTTGAACAGCGATCGCGACCGGCTTTATTCACGCGTCACGGTGCTGGAGCAAGGCCTCGATTCCGTCACGGGCGCCATCGCCAAACAGACGACCGCCCCGCCGAAGCCGCAGGATGCTGCGGCGGCACCCGCAGCTCCCAGCGTCGCACCCGTCGCCTCGACGCCAACTCCGGCGACCGAGAAGCCGCGCACCGAAGCCGCCAAGGACGCTCAAAAGGATCCTCCGAAGGAAGCTTCGAAGGAGCTCCTGAGCCCGCCACCGCAGACCGCGGCGGCCGCCTCGCTCGTGCAGCAATCGGCGGCCATGACATCGGCGCTGCCGACCATTCCGCTGGTGCCGTCCAAGTCGATCATGGCGCCACCCGATCCGGCCGCATCGAAATTGATTCAGCCCGAGACAACCGAGAAGGCCGCCGAGCCCGCGCCGGCCCCCGCCGAGGTCGTCGCAGCAGCAACGAAGCCACCGGAAGCAGCCGAGACCGAGGCGCCCGCGATCGCAGTCCAGCAGACGCGCTTTGCGATCGACCTCGGCGGCGCCAATTCGATCGACGGTCTGCGTGCGCTCTGGCGCGGCGTGACGAAATCCAATCCGGAAGTTGGAGCGCTGCGTCCGATCATCATGATCAAGGAGGGCGCCACGGGCCTCGGCATGCAGCTCCGCCTGGGTGCCGGCCCCCTCGTCAACGCCGCCGCCGCCGCAAAATTCTGCGCGAGCCTCGCCGAGAACGATCGTCACTGCGAGACCGCCGTGTTCGACGGCCAGCGCCTGTCGATGCGCGGCGGACCGGAGAAGCCCGAGAAGAATCAGGACCGGGTGCAGGAGAAGACCTCCGAGAAGAGCCAGGAGGCGGCACCGCAAGCCGAAACCGCGCCCGCGCCCAGCGCCAAGCCGGACAAGCGCCGCCGCAGTTCTTCCTCGAAGCGCTCGTCCAAGCGCGAGGAGCCAGCACCCGCCCCTGCGGCGCCGCAGCCCGCGCCAGCGAAGCCGGAGGCCTCTGCATCTCCAGGATCAGGGCTGGCCTCTTTCTTCCGGCGATAGTGTTGCGCTCACCGCCAGTGGAGCGGCGAGCATGCGACCATCGGCCGCTTGAACCGGCCTGTTTTTTCTCGCGAAGTGCGAGTTCATTCCGGCGCGCCCGAAGGCGTTCGCGTCACCACCCAACTCAAGGGCCCTGATGAACGAACTGGATGATGTGCTGAGACTCCTCGTTGCCGCGGCGACAGGGCTGGTGATCGGCATCGATCGCGACATGAACGACAAGCCGGTGGGCATGCGTACCCTGGCGCTGGTGGCCCTGGGCTCTGCGCTGATTTCGATTTCTGTGATCGAGTTTCAGAATCTGCGCGACCACCCGGATGCGATCTCGAGGGTGGTCCAAGGCATTGTTACCGGCGTGCTGAGCGGCGTCGGGTTCATCGGCGCGGGCGTCATCCTGCACGACGTCAGGGCCAAGACGGTTCATGGCCTCACGACGGCGGCCACCGTCTGGATCGCTGCTGGTCTTGGCATCGCCTGCGCGCTGGGCGCCTGGCTGCTGGTCGGCGCCGCCATCGCAGTCACGCTGTTCGTGCTGTTCGGGCTCAGCTGGCTCGAACGCCGCCTGGGGTTGAAATGAGCCTGGCAGCCGCACACGGCAGGTGACCGACTTCATCTCTTCCGAGCGTACCAAATGATACGAACGAGGTTCGCGTAGGACTGCACTATCCGCCACGGATTTGATTCGGAGCGGAGATGACGGACGCAAATTTTCTGCGCGAGCAGCTCGCCTTCATCCGCGAGCTGGCCGAGCAGGCGGATCCCCACATCAGGAAACGGCTCATCGCATTGGCGGAGAAATACGAGCGCCGGCTGGCGGAGCAGAGCCGGAACGCGCAAGGTCCGCTCCGATGAGCTGGTTCAACTGCTCTTGCGTTGGCTTGTCCATGCTCACTCCTCGGCGGCACATGCGTGAGGCGTCACACGCCCAGAACAACCCTCGTGCTCGCCTGTTCCTCCGGAAGCCTGAAGCGGCGGATCGACAGAAACATCGCCTGCCCTGTTGCCTGCCCGCGCCATCCCGACCATATTGCCCCCATGACAAAAAAGCCCTTCCGTCTCACGCCCTACCAGGTGCAGTTCCTGATCGTCGTCGGCTTCGTTTCCGTCGGCTGTGCGCTCTACGTGCGCTATCTCGCGGTCGAGTTCTCGCAGGTCGCTCTCGCCTGTGACGCCGGGCTTCAGACGCTGACCTGCAAGGCGCGGTCGGTCTCGACCGTGCTGTTCAAGAATTCGGTGTTCGGCATCGTCGCGCTGGTGGTTGCGACGCTGAACCTGATGCGCCCGTCGATCGTGCTGCTCACCGTCGGCATCATCGCAGCGGGCCTCGGCATCGTGCTCTACAATGTCGTGCTGTCGGGCCTTGCGATCGGCCTGTTCATTCTTGGCTTTGCTCGGCCCGCGCCCGCCACAGCGTGAGCGCGAACAACAGATAGATCGCGCAGGTCCACAGCGACTGCCAGTTGTCGCGGCCTTCGTTGAAGAGCACGAAGACCGCCGACAGCGCCAGCAGCCCCGCGAACACCGCTTCGGCGATCGGGCGCTGGCCGATCTGCGGCCGGTTCAGCATCAATAGCGCAAACGGTACCACCGCCATCGTCAGCGCGGCGTAGGGAAAATCCTTGTAGCGCGGGTCGAACACGAAGCCGAGCGCGGTCGCGGCCGCGATCACCGCCGTCACCGCGAGCGTCAGGCCGAGCACGGCGGTGAGCTTCGACCATTTGCGGCCCTCGCGCGGACCGAGCAGATCGAGGAAGGTCGGAAGGCTGCGGCCGATCACCATCGCCTGCGCGCAGAAGATCGGCGACAGGATGCCGGCCAGCAGCAGCGCGCCCCAGAGCAGCCAGCCGCCGATGCCGTAGCTCTCGTAATACATCTTGTCGACGCCGATCCCGAGCAGGATCCCTGCCGTCGTCGCCGAGATACCGACGCCGAGCCAGGCCGAGAAGCGCGGCGTCCAGGGCCGCCGGCGCAGCGTGATGAGGGCGACCGCGAACACCAGCACGGAAAGTCCCATGCCCGTGCCCATGTACCATTTCCAGTACGGGAAGTTGCTGATCGCCTGGCCCGGCGGATATTTCAGGTTCCGGCGGACCGAATCGTACAGGCCCCAATAGCCGCCGACGGTGCCTTCCAGCTTGCGCTTCCACGGCTGGTCGTAGGACTCGATCAGGTTGACGCGAAACTTGTTCGCCTTCGCAAGGCCGAGGATTTCCGAGACCACACGCGCCTGATTGGTGCGCGAGGGCAACGCGCCGTCGCGCATCCGTCCCGCGCTCGGCCAGCCGGTCTCGCCGATCAGGATCTCCTTGCCGGGGAAGGCCACCGCCATGCGCTCGCGGATCGCCTCGACATGGGCGGAAGCGAATTTGGCCTTGACGGGCAAATCCTCCCAATAGGGCAGGATGTGGATCGTGACGAAGTCGACGACGTCATAGACCTCGCGGTTCTTCAGCCAATATTCCCAGACGTCGGCATAGGTGACGGGCACGCTGACCTGCCCCTTCACCAAGCGGATGATGGAGACGAGGTCGGCCGTCGTCATCTCGCCGCGCAGCAGCACCTCGTTGCCGACGATGACCGTGGTGATGATCTCGGGGAACTGCTTGGTGAGGCGGATCGCAAGGCCGGCCTGCTCGTAATTCTTCGTGCGATTGCTCGAGAGCCAGATGCCCTGCAGCACTTTCATTCCGCCGACCTTTGCCGCGATCGCCGGCACCTGGTCGAGCCCGTTCTCCATGGAATAGGTGCGGACGCAGTCGGTGATCTCCTTGAGCTGGCGCAGATCCTGCTCGATCTGCTCGGCCTCGATATGAGTCCACGGCTCCAGCGGCGTCTGCTCGCCGCGGAACGGCGCGTAGGAGACGCATTGGACCTTCTCGGCGGGATCGATCGGGGCGCGCGCGAGCGTGATCGGCGTCGCCAACCACCACCACACGGCAGCAATCGCACCCAGTGAAACGAGCAGCAGCGCCAGTGGCGTACGAAGAGAAATCGGTTCCGTCCTCCGCGAAGGGTCCGTCGATTACCTGCTTGCAAGCCGTCTGCCAAGGGGGGCCCAAATGTGGATCCGACGCATGGATCCGCTCCGTGGATCCGCGCCTGCTCCAAAGGAAACCGGCTGCGGCCGTTCGACCGGGGCCTAGCATCGTGACTTTGCTGGACAAAATTCCAAATACAGGTCATGGACTCCGAAAGACTTTTCCGCCGCATTGGAGACCCATTTGGACGCCATCACCGGCGCGTCCGCGGGATCCTGACGCGGACGGCCAGCGGATACATTGGGGAATTCATGCGGCAACGGGTGTTCGAGTCACGAAATGCGGTCCTGCGGCAGTTCGCCGCCACCTTGGCCGTCTCCTGCCTTCTCGTTCTCGCCGGTTTCGGTGGCGCCTCCGCCCAGAGCGGCACGCCCGCCCCGGACCAGGGCAAGGCCGCCGCCCAGCCCGCCGACGCCGCCAAGGATACCGCCCAGAACCAGCGCCGCACCGACGAGTTCGCAGAAGCAGCCCAGGTCATCAACGGCCCGGCCGGCAACCCCGAATGCGTCTGGCTCGGCCGGCGCGTGGTTCGGCTGATGTGGCGGGATGACCTCGATACCGCGTTCCGCCATCTCGACCTCTACGATCGCTTTGGCTGCCCCGGCGGCCACATCCAGGCTGCGTTCCGCTGCCTGACCCGCTTCGGCGGGCAGATCGATCCCAAGGTCGCCGAGACCCTGGACAGCCGCGTGCACGCTTGCTGGATCAATCCGGCCTCCCAGCCGCAGGCGGCGAGCGCCGCCCAACCGACCGCGCCGGCCGCCAACAATGCACAACCCCAGCCGGCCGCCAGCCCCTCGCCTGCGGCGAGCCCGTCCCCGGCCCCCCCGAAATAGCCGCGATCGTTTCAGCTCTCGTTCAGGAACGATCGGCCATAGACGCGGTTGGCACTGCCGCGCGTCGTTCGAAAAAGGCCATGCCCTCATAATATGGACATGAGGCCATGACAGTTGAACCGCACGGCGGAGATATGCTTCCTTTGCCGTGGACTTGGTCGGATCTCGGGGTCGGATCCGCTGCCCTGCCCCCTCAGCCCCTTTTGGTTTAGCCGCGATGCGCGTTGTCGCCGCCGTTCTGTTGCTCGTGTCCGCGCTCCACGCTGGGTTATGGGGAGTCCTGCGCGACAGGGAACCCGCGCCGGATTTCAAGGGCCTGGTGCCGAGCCTGTCCTATACGCCGTTCGAACCGGGCCATGTCGTCGATCTCAACGTCGACCCCGACAAGATTCGCGCGGACATGAAGAAGCTCTCGACCCTCACGCGAGCGATCCGTTCCTACTCCGCGACGGAGGGCAACGAGCTGGTGCCGCCGATCGCGGCCGAGTTCGGCCTCAAGGTTACGGTCGGCGCGTGGATCGACAAGGACGAGGATCGCAACGAGCGCGAGATCAAGGCTGCGATCGAGCTCGCCCGCAAGAACAGCAACGTCGTCGGCGTCGTGGTCGGCAACGAGGTGATCTACCGCGGCGAGCAGAAGGTCGAAGACCTCATCCGGATGATCAAGAAGGTCAAGAGCGCGGTCCGCGTTCCCGTTACGACGGGCGAGATCTGGAACATCTGGCGCGATTTCCCTGACCTCGCCTCCAACGTCGACTTCATCGCCGCGCACGTTCTGCCCTATTGGGAAAACTTCCGTTCGGATCAGGCCGTCGACCAGGCCGTGGACCGCTACAACCTCCTGCGCAATCAGTTCCCGGGCAAGCGCATCGTGATCGCCGAGTTCGGTTGGCCGAGCGCAGGCTATAATTTGCGCAACGCAGACCCCGGTCCGTTCCAGCAGGCGGTGACCTTGCGCAACTTCGTCACCCGCGCCGAAGCGCTCGGCATGGACTACAACATCGTCGAAGCCATCGATCAGCCCTGGAAATTCTTCGAAGGTGGCGTCGGTCCCTATTGGGGCATCCTCAATGCCAGCCGCGAGCCGAAATTCGCCTGGACCGGCCCGGTGGAGAATCCCGATTACTGGAAGCTGATGGGCATCGCGCTCTTGGTCGGCGTGCTGCTGTCGCTGCCGATTCTGCGGATCGAAAAGCCGACCGCCAGGCAGGCCTTCCTGCTGTCGGCGACCGCCAACGGCGTCGGCGCCTGGGCCGCGACCGTGTTCGCCTACTGGAACGGCCACTACTTCCTGTTCGGCTCGGCCTTCGCGCTGACGCTCGGCATGATCCTTCTCGTTCCGCTGGTCCTGATCGCGATGGCGCGCATCGACGAGATCGCCGCGGTCGCCTTCGGCCGGCCGCCGCAGCGCCTGATCGCCAAGGACAAGCCGGTCGAGAACGTGCCCGAGACTTACTGCCCCAAGGTCTCGATCCATATCCCGGCCTATTTCGAGCCGGTCGATATGCTGAAGCAGACGCTGGATGCGCTGTCGCGGCTGAACTATCCGAACTACGAATGCGTGGTCATCATCAACAACACGCCCGATCCCGCCTTCTGGCAGCCGATCCAGGACCATTGCCGCGCGCTCGGTGAACGCTTCAAGTTCATCAACGCCGAGAAGGTGCAGGGCTTCAAGGCCGGCGCGCTGCGCATCGCGATGGACCGCACTGCAGCGGATGCCGAGATCATCGGTATCCTCGATGCCGACTACGTCGTCGATCCCGACTGGCTGAAGGACCTCGTGCCCGCGTTCGCCGACCCGAGCGTCGGCCTCGTGCAAGCGCCGCAGGAGCATCGCGACGGCGACCTGTCGATCATGCACTACATCATGAACGGAGAATATGCCGGCTTCTTCGACATCGGCATGGTCCAGCGCAACGAGGCCAACGCCATCATCGTGCACGGCACGATGTGCCTGATCCGCCGCGCGGCGATGGACATGGCCGGCGGCTGGTCGAGCGACACGATCTGCGAGGATTCAGACCTCGGGCTTGCGATCCAGGAGCTCGGCTGGACCACCCACTACACCAACCACCGCTACGGCCAGGGCCTGCTCCCGGACACCTACGAGGCCTTCAAGAAGCAGCGTCACCGCTGGGCCTATGGCGGCCTCCAGATCGTCAAGAAGCACTGGCGCCAATTCCTGCCCGGCAAGAGCCGCCTGACGCCCGACCAGAAGCGCGAATACGGCCTCGGCTGGCTGAACTGGCTGGGCGCCGAAAGCCTCGGCGTGGTCGTGGCGCTGCTCAACCTCATCTGGGTGCCGATCGTCGCCTTCGCCGACATCGCCATTCCCGACAAGATTCTGACGCTGCCGATCATCGGCGCCTTCATCGTCTCGCTGGCGCACTTCCTGTCGATGTACCGCGCCCGCGTCGCCATCAAGCCCGGCCAGATGCTGGGCGCCATGATCGCGGCGATGAGCGTGCAATGGACGGTGTCGCGCGCCGTGGCGCAGGGCCTGATCACCGAGCACATCGCCTTCGCCCGCACCTCGAAGGGCGGCCTGTCCAGGATGTCGATCGAGTTCCAGGCGTTCTGGGAGGCCGTGATCGGCGCCCTCCTCATCATCGGCGCCGGCGTCCTGATCGCGACCAACAGCTACAAGCAGATCACGGAGATCTACATCTTCGCCGGCGTCCTCATGCTGCAAAGCCTGCCGTTCCTGGCCGCCGTCGCCATCGCCGTCCTCGAGCTCAGCCGCATCAATTCGTTCCAGTTCTGGCGCGACAGCGCGATCCGCACCGCCGAGCTGATCGGCCTCCGCCCGGTGACGCTGCCTCCGGTGGGCGCGCCGCAGGCGGTGCCGAACGAGGTGCGGCGGGAGACGAACTGACGGGCCGTCGCCCGCGGCGCATCCTTCGAGACGCCGCCGGCGGCGGGCCTCAGGATGAGGTCCCGTTTTGCGGCGAGATTGTCAGACCCTCATGGTGAGGAGCCCGCCGAAGCGGGCGTCTCGAACCATGAAAGGCCGAACTCCTACTGCAATCTCCCGCAGCTCAACGTGGACGACGACCCGCCAATCGGGTTGAGATTTCCGGCCTAAGCCGTGGAGCCCGCAAGAAAATCCCCACTCCTGCCGAGACTTTCGGCAGCGCCCCGCACTATTGACCTGCGCAGCCGCTGCCCCTACACAGCGCAGGCCGAGAGCATGATCCGGAAACAGCCGGTTTTTCCTCGCGACGCCCATAGCGTAGCGGCAAGACATGCTTCTCGAATGTCCGAACACGATGGCGATCTCTTTGAAGCCATCAGCGGCCATGGGAGCGCGTAGCTCAGCCGGTAGAGCACGTGACTTTTAATCACGGGGTCCTGGGTTCGAGCCCCAGCGCGCTCACCACTTACTGAACCGCAGCCTTCGGCCAGTCACCCCAATCTGCTGTCGAAGCCTTGCACTCATCCTCTGGTTGCGGAATAATGCAGCCACTTCTTATTAGCTTTGATGAATTTATTTCAGAGAGAAACTTTTCCATGCGCGCAACGCTTGCGACGTGTTTCCTCGTATTGACATCCACCTCTGCGCTTTCAGGTGGTCTAATTGGCGACTTTCTCAAGGAAATTGCACCGAACGTTGGCAACTCGGTAGACCGGTTGCACCGCCCGGCGGACGAGCTCGGACAATTAGGGGACGAGTCGCCGCCTCTCTCTCAAAACATCACAAACCTCTGCAAAGAAAATCCGTCCTTGGAACAATGCAGATTCATTTTTGGGCCTGGGTTAGACGCCAAAAGCATCAATTCGGTTCAGAGATGATCGCCAGGGTCTATCGCCGACTTATTCAGATCGGGAAGGTGAGCGGCGCGATTTCATTTCTGATCGCCGCCCCTTACGCGCTGGTCCAATATTGGCAGGCCCGGGACAACGCTCGCGTTGAACAGACCTTGGGCTTTTACAAGCTTTATAACTCAAAGCCGTTCACCGACTATCGCGAGAAGCTAACAAAAGCGCTCGTGAAATATAGAGCGCAGTTGAATGTTGCAGCCCAAAGCACCGAGCAACTCCTTGCGACTCAAGTAGACTTGGTCAAGTCCGAAGATGTTGAAATGGAGCTGCTTTTACTATTCGATTTTTTTGATGGAGTGGCTGTGTGTGTTGCGAGTGACGTCTGCGACAATGACACCGCGGTTCGCCTGTTTAGGCCGCGAGCGATAGATATCTATTTGAACTTTTACCAGTATATGAAGGCGCAGCGAGCAGGTCAGCCAACCTCAGACTATGGCGCCGGCTTAGAAGCGATCGCTCGCTCTGGCCAAGCCCCCCAAAGGAAAGAATAAGTGGAGCTGCGAAAAGATATTCTTCACATCGACCCGCTCGTCCGTGATGCTCTGTCGCAGCGAAAGCATCATTGAATCCTGCTGATTCAGAGTCGCGTTCTGCTGCAATGCGTCGTTGTTCTCCTGTTGCGGTGTACTCCAGTGCACTCAACCATGTGCGTGTCCCGCCCTAGTTGAACGTAATTCGTTTCGTCGACGCGATGGCAACGAGCCCTTCCTCGCGCGCCAATTTCCGATAGACTCCAGTAGTCACCCCGAGATGACTCCCCGCAGCACGCGCCTATTGTGCCCTACCCCTCCAGGCATTTTGGCGATGATCTGCGCAGCGAAAGACAGTCCGCCCGTTCTGATCTGCTCCAAGTGCAGACGGCCGATGACGTTTTTGGCGACCCTGCCCGCAATCCTCACGCTTCCCGCGGAGCATGCCTACCAGTGCCGTCCGTGTCTGCGGGTGGACACCATCCGGCTGGCTTGAGGCCGAAATGGCCGAGCGCGCGCCAGGGAGCATCATGCTGTCGACTTGCCGCGCCCTGCCATTGCGTCGCACCCGCGGCTGCTCCAGGCCGCCCGGGCCCAAAATGCCGGAAGACAACGGGCCGGAAACGTGTAGGATTCCCCAAAACCGGAGGAACGGCATGTTTGAGATCAACGGTTTCGACACGGCGGGCGTCGTCAGCCTGAAGCGGGCGTCACTCGCCGCGGCGCTCAAGAAGGCCAAGGAACTGGTTGAGGACGGCTGCTGGGACGTTCAGATCGTTGATCCCAACGGCCGCGTCTACACCTCCTTCGAAGAGCAGGCCGCCTAACCCCGAGCGATCACCTGCCGTTATCCGCCTCGGCCGACCTTCGACGAGGCATTGCTCAGCCGGCGCCGCGTCGCTCCAGACGGGGACCGCGAAGCGTGTCGGCGGACTTGCGTTCGCGTGCGGCCGATGCACCCTGTCATGGCGCGCGAGGATGATGCGCTGTTGCTGCCGCCACGGCACTGCATGATACGAGCGACAGCCCCACGAGACCTACGGAAAGAAGAGCACGCATCGGGTCAGCTCCAATCGAGCAATCGTTCCATTATCTGATGTCCCGATCGGGGCACCACCATTGCCAGTCCACTGGTTTGGGCGCAGGCTCTCTGCAGGCGCTTTAAGACGCCTTACGGGAGAGAGACATGAAGGAAGCGGGCCTGGACGGCCGCCATCGCGACAAGGATGGCAGCATCAGCAAGAAGCACGGCAACACGCTGGTCGGCACATTGCGCAAGATCTACGGAAGGGGTTTTGCGGCCGGGTATCCCGATGCGACGCCACTCAGCGAGATCCTCGCCCAGCTGAACGAGACGTCGCTGAGCCAGTTGCGTCGCGATCACGACACCGGGCATTTGGCGCACAAGATCGATCACGCCGCGAAGTGACGAACTGCCAGACCTCACGGCCAATCCCGGGGCGACCTGGTCGATCAGGGACGTTGCGGTCGTCAGCTTTCCGGAGCCGCGGCCGGCACGGTCAACGGAGCGCCGCCAACGGAAACCGGCCCGAGAGGCCCGGCCGGACCGACGGGCCCAACTGGTTTGGGCTCCCGAACCAGCCGCTTGCGCATCGCGGCGGACAGTCCATAGCGGGCATTCGCTCTTCGAATGGAGGACGTGACGTCCGACATCATCGTGGCGCTTTGCAGCGCATCGACCTTCGCAATCAGCGTCGACAGTTGCGATGAGATCTTCTTCACATCGACCCGCTCGTCCGTGATGCTCTGTCGCAGCGACAGCAGCAGCATCGAATCCTGCTGGAGCAGAACCGAGTTCTGGTCGGCTGCCTGATTGCTCTGTTGCAGCAACGCAGTGTGTTGCTGCTGGGCCGCCTGAATGTCCTTTAGCGCAGCGACAACGGGATCCGGCTTTGGCTCGGATGCTTCGAGGCGCGGAAGCAGTTCGGCCAGGCGGCTGACGTTCAGCGAGGAAAAATCAGACGGCGAGGTATAGATGGCCGCCGCGCCGTTAATGGCCAGGGCACACACCGAAAAGGCCAGGATCGATTTGCGACTGGACCGCTTGGCCGGCTCCGGAGCTTCGGGAGTGTCGGATTCAAGCGCTGACGCGGCGTCAGCCAGCGCGACTGCGTCGAGCTCTTCTGCGAAGCTTGCCGTTTCGAATGCCGCGGTCATCTGCGTTGACCCCAATGAGCGAGCAATAGGAAGCCGCCCCCTGGAACGCCCTCGCGACGCACCGTTTACGCAGCACCCATACACAACTGCCCAAAATTGTGAGCATTTTGAATTAATTCCACGTTAGCGACGTGGCCGGCTGACCCCGGCTGAATACGGAGGCCATCGCATCTGGAAGCGATTTCGCCTGTGGCCATCCTTCGAGACGCCGCTTGCGCGGGCTCCTCAGGATGAGGACCGCGTGGACGGCACCAGTTTCAACGAGCACCGGTGCTGCTTAGCCTCATCCTGAGGAGCCCGCGCAAGCGGCGTCTCGAAGGACGAGGCGTGCACTCAGGTGGTTGCGACCAGCCTGTTTTCCGGATTCAAAACACGTTGTGCCAGCAGCACTTAGCTACTGTGCATGGGGTTGTTTTCGCAGTTTTTGATCCGCCCTACCCCTCGTCCAGCAGCTCGAACAGCTCCTCCACCCGCTCGAACGGCGCGTCCTGCATCTTGGCGTGATAGACGACGCGATCACCGTCGCGTTGCAGCGACTTGCCCCGCGATTTCTTCAAACGTCCCGGCAGGAACGTCGCGGCCGCCGCCTCGGGGCCGACATCGAGGCGGATGATGCCGCGTCGCTTGCATTCGAACCTGAGCCTGGCTGCAGCGAAGAAGTCGCGCGCAACCTTCGGCAAAGGTCCGAAGCGGCGGGCGGTTTCCTCCTCGAGGTCTTCGAGGTCGTCCTCGTCGGTGCATCTTGCCGCGCGCGCATAGAGTTCGAGACGCACCGGCTCGGACTGCACGTAGGTCTCGGGCAGCATGTCCGCGACCGGAAGATTGAGGTCGGGCACCCATACCGCCTGTCCCTCGTCGAGCTTCTCCGAAGCCATCTTCAGAAGGTGGCTGTAGAGCACGGGCCCGAACACCTGGACGTGGCCGGATTGCTCCTCCGAAAACAAATCGCCGGCGCCTCGCAGATCCAGGTCGCGCTCGCTGATGGCAAAGCCCGCGCCGGGCCGGCTGAACTCCTCGAGCACGGCCAGCCGCTTCTCGGACTGCCCGGACTGCGTCTCGGTCAGGAGATGGGCGAAGGCGCGGATGCCGCCACGGCCAACGCGCCCGCGCAGCTGGTGCAGCTGGGCGAGGCCGAACTTCTCCGGCCAGCAGACCACGATGGTGTTCGCACGCGGAATATCGAGCCCGCTCTCGACAATGTTGGTCGCGAGCAGGACGTCGGCCCTGCCCTCGACGAAGCTCATCATGCGATCGTCGATCTCGTCGGCCGCCAATCGGCCGTGCAGGCAGACGATGCGCAAATCAGGCGCCACCGCCTGCACCCGCGCCAGCATCGGATCGAGATCCTGGATGCGCGGGCAGATCAGGAAGCTCTGGCCGTGGCGGCGCTGCTCGCGCAGCAACGCGGAGGCAATCGCCGCGTCCGACAGCGGCGCGATCCGCGTCGCCACCGGCAGCCGGTGCACCGGGGGCGATGCGATCACGCTGAGGTCGCGGAAGCCGGCAAGGCCCGCGGCGAGCGTGCGCGGGATCGGCGTCGCGCTCATCATGAGCACGTGGACGTTCTTGGCAAGGCCGGCGAGCTTGGCCTTCTCGGCCGCGCCGAAATGCTGCTCTTCGTCGATGATGACGAGGCCGAGATCGCTGAACTTGACGTCCTTGCCGGTCAGCGCCTGGGTGCCGATCACGATCTTGATCCGGCCGCTGCGCAGGCCCTCCCTGGTCTCGCGCAGCTCCGCGCCCGAGGTCGCCCGCGACAAATTGCCGACCTCGATGCCGAATGGCGCAAAACGCTTCTGGAACGTTGCGACGTGCTGGCGGGCGAGCACCGTCGTCGGCACCGCGATCGCCACCTGCTTGCCCGACAGCACCACGGCGGCGGCCGCGCGCAACGCAACCTCGGTCTTGCCGAAGCCGACGTCGCCGCAGATCACCCGGTCCATGGGATGACCGGATGCGAGATCGTCGAGCACATCGGCGACCGCCTTGGCCTGGTCGCTGGTGGTGAAATAGGGAAACCGCGCGACGAACTTCTCGTAGGCCGATCCCGGCGGCACCAGCTTCTCGCCGCGCCGGCGGCGGCGCTGGCTGATGTGCTTGGCAAGCGCCTTGCCGGCGGCCTGGATTTCGCGCTCGGCCGAGGTGCGGCGGGCCCACCATGTGCTGCCGTCCGCCTTGTCGAGCGAAAGCTTGCCGAGCTCGGCCGCGTAAGGCCACATCAAGGCAAGATCAGGCGGCGGCACGAGCACGGCGTTGTCGCCGGCGAACTTCAGGCGGATCATCTCGCGCAGCGCGCCGCCGCCCGTGTTCACGGTCTGCAGGCCGTCGAGCACGCCGAGGCCGCGCTGGAGATGGATGACCACCGTGCCCTGCTCGGGCACGTCGGCATGCTCGAACGCCGCGCTCCAGGCGCGCGCCATCGGCTGCGGATGATGTGCCCGGCTGCCGAGCACGTCGGAGGCCGTCACCACGACGAGAGGCTTTTTCCCCGGCACGACGAAGCCCGCATCAAGATCGGCCAGCAGTGCCACCTCGCCGCTGCGCCCGCGCGTCGCCTCGTCCCAATCGTCACAGCGCTGCGCCTTGAGGCCGCTCATCCGCTCCATCACGCGCAGATCGTCCTCCTGCGCTGCGACGAGGATCAGTCGCGAGCCGGCGCGCCGCGTCTCCTCGACGAAACCACGCAGCGCCTTCCTAGCGGATGTCAGCTTCGAAAACTCCGGGATGGTCTGGAAGGACGAAGCGCGCGGCAGCACCTTCATGCCCTTGGAGAGCTGCTTCCAGTCGCGCCGTCCGAGATATTCGCGCTCACGCTCCGCACGCGGCGCGGCCTCCTCGATGGTATCGAACCAGCCGTCGGCGTGCACCGGGACGCCCGCATCGGCGATCCATTTGGCAGGCCCGCAATAGTCGAACAGGCTCGCGCGCCTGCTGCCTTTGCCGGCGAGGCCAAGTCGCTCCGACATGGGATCGACGAGAAGCTCCCTGGTCTCGAAGATGATCCTGTGCTCGTTCGGATCGAACGCCACGATCCGCTTTATCGCGCGATCCGAATGCTCGATCCGGAACGGCCCCAGCGCGCCCGCGGGGAATATCTCGAAGGTCTGCCCGTGGAACAGCGCCCCGCCCGGATAATCCGGCTCGTCCTCGAGGTCGTATCCCAAGGCTTCGAGGCGCGCCTCGAGGTCGCTCTCCGAGAAGGCGCCGCCTACCTTCAAGCTCAGGCTCAGGCGCGACAGGCTCGCCGGCGGCGGCAGGCGCTCCATCACGGCTTCCGCCGTCGAGACGAGAAACAGCGGCTTCTTGGATTTTGCGAGGCGCCTCAGGACGGAGGCCCTGCGTCCTGCGAGTTCGTGCGACGGCTCCAGCTGATCGAACGGCAAGGTGTTCAATCGCGGAAACACCAAAACCTCGCAAGCAGGGTCGAGCGCGTGAATGACACTGCCCAGCCGCTCCGCCCTGTTCTCGCTCTCGGCGAGAAAAACGATGCCGCTGCGTCCAGACTGTTTCCATTGGGCAAGCAGATGGAGAGCCAGCAGGCCGAGCGGCGACGCAGACGAGATCGTGCCGCGCTGCGCCGCTTTGCTCCTCCTCGGCGACGTCTTGCCAGGCAACGCCCTCTTCGGCGGCGTCTTCTTCGGGAGCGGCTTCTTCGGGAGCGTCTTGGCCACCCGCGCCTTTTTGGTAAGCCTCACTTGGATCCGTTTCTGGTCGTAAACCGTCGTCAACTGAACGCCAGCCGCCCATATTTCGATTCGGCGACTTCTCGCCCTGCATATGGGATTTGCCCCACGAACGCACGCCTGGTCGCAACGCTCGGCGTGGCGCTGCGATCCCGACATACGGGTTGTTTGATCAGGCTACGGATCGGAACTGGCGCGGCGTGGGATCTGCGTCGCGCGATGCGACGCCTGGCGCGATTGTAGACGTTCTGCGCGCAGGGGCCACGAAAAAGCCCCAGCGCTTGGAGCCACGCTGGGGCGTTTCGTTCAAAATGGATCGGTTAAGCAATGACCTCTTCATAACAGCGGATTCGCCGCGCGCTTGTGAGCTGGTTCACACGCCTTGCAACAGACAAACGACCTCGGGGGACCGAGGTCGCCAACCTTTGTGGGGAAGGTTTTCTCGCGGCCCGGGGGCTTTAGGGGGCTTGGGGGTTGGGCCGAGAGCCAGGATTCGACGCCTGCCGTAAGCAATCGTTCCAAACGCGCCGCCGGCACGCTCCGTCTGCCCATCAAGCCGGAGCGGGATACCGCGCCCCGGTTTGAGTGCGTACGCATCGCGCGCTACGATGGCCTCTTTCACGGAGGCTCATTTGAAACCATTCATTTTCTTCATCGCCGCCATCGCGTTGCTTGCGACCGCTCCCGCCCGCTCACAGCCGCTGGTCGACCCCAAGAAGGTCGCTCCCGAATTCCGCGAGGCGGCCGAGAAGCGCCGGGCCGAGCAGTTGCGCCAGCGCGAATGCGCGCTGAAGGCGGATCTCGAGAAGGTGCTGCCGAGAGACCGCACCGCTTTCCTGAACCATTGCCTGGAGACGATCGCGGCCAAGCAATAACAGCCGACAGCCTGTTTTCAACCGGGACCCTTCCGCCGCCGGCCGCGCGGCCGGCCGACGGCGCTTTGCCGCGCGCCGAAGGTATTCAAGCTTTCTTCAGACATTTGGGATCACCTGACGATCCATTTCAAAAGTCATTGTTGTCCGCGCATGAGTTCGGTCCAGATCCAGTGCACGCGGTGCAAGAACGTGTTTCGCGATCGCGCCGGGCGGTTGCAAGACGGCTATTCCAGGCAATGTCCGGGTTGCGAAGTGGTGCTGTTCGTCGCCGAGGACTCCCAACACCCCTTCATCAAGCGCGCGATGCGAAATGCGCGCAAGGCCCGCAAGGAGATGCGGGAGGCGGATGAGGCAAGACTAGCTGCTCCGGAGCCGCGCGTGGCTCGATCGAGGTCGTTCGCCGGACGGACGCGATCGGCGGAACGCGAGGACTAGCTCACCTGCGCTTCTGCTTCCTCGGAAACAGGCGGTCGCGGATATAGCGCGAGGTCGCCGTCAGACGGATGCCGCGCGGCTTCTGCCAGGCGGCACGGTCGATCTCCTTCTTGTCGCCGATCGCCAACCTGCCCTTGGCCGTCTTCGCAATAAAGATCGCGTCGCTCATCTTGCGGCCGGAGCGCTTGTTCCTCGCCTTCACTTCCTTCCAGAGGCTGATCCTGCCGAGCTTCAGCTTGGGCAGTTCCTCCCTGATCTCCCGACGCAGGCAATCCTTGTCGGACTCGCGCGCACGCTTACGGCCGCCCGGGAACATCCACAGGCCGTCCGACCGGCGCCTGACCAACAATACCTTGCCGCGCCTCGCTGCAACCAGCTTCGAAGACTTCGCCATCGCTGCCGTCAATGAAACAGAATCGTTCCAATCGTAACTTGTCTAGTCGAACAGACAAGTTTGCGACAGACTTTGATCACAGGCTCGCGCGCCGTCGGGACGTGACGAGACAGCGCGGGCAGATCGCGCCACTCCAGGCGAGATCAGCCCTCGCCCGCCCCTGCCCGATCCTCCGTACGGATCCAGGCCATCATCATCTCCCAGGCCACCGACAGGATGATCGGCCCGATGAACAGGCCGACGATGCCGTGGGCGAGCGTGCCGCCGATCACACCGACGAAGATCACGATCGTCGGCGTGGTCAAGCCCCGACCCATGACGAGCGGCTTCAACATGGTGTCGATGAAGCCGACCAGGACGAGAAACACGGTGAGCAGAAGCGCCGTGGTGACGTCCTTGGCGGTCCAGATCCAGATGATCACCGGCAGCAGCACGAGGAAGGCGCCGATCTGCACGATCGAGAGCAGCAGCACGATGAAAGCGAGAAGGCCGGCGCTCGGCACCGCCGCAAGCTTGAAGCCGATGCCGGCGAGCAGCGCCTGCACGATCGCGACGCCAATCACGCCCTGGGCCACGGCGCGGATGGTCGCGCCCGCAAGCGACAGGAAATGCTCGGTCTGCTCGGGCACGATGCGAAACAGGAAGCCGCGCCCGGCCGCGACCAGCCTCGGCCCATGCGGAAACAAGAAGCCCGCCACGAACACCGAGACCAGAAACTGGAGCGTACCGACGCCGGCATCGCCCGCAAACGAAAGCAGCGGGCCCGCCAGCGGCTGGAGATAGGGCGCCACCTCGCGCACCACCGTACGGATGTTGGTGTAGGCCTGGTCCCAGAGGTCGTAGAGCCAGGGACCGACGAGCGGCCACGTCTTCAGCTGCTCGGGCGCTGCCTGAAGCGCCAGATCGCCGGTGCCGAGCTGCTGTGCCAGCTCGCGCACGCCGTCCACCGCGCTGATGCCGAGCCAGGTCGCCGGGCCGATGACGATGCCGAGCGTGATCAGGGTCAGGATTGCTGCTGCGGTCTTGGGCCGGCCGCCGAGGACCTTGGCGACCCAGCTGAAGGCCGGATAGAACGCGACGGCGAGCACGCCGCTCCACGCCAGGATCGGCACGAACGGGCGGATGATCAGGAAGGTCCAGATGATCAGCAGGGCGAGCAGGCCGAGCCGGATCACGAGCTGGATGACGTCCTCTCCGGTCAGGAGCTGACGGAGACTTTTCACGGGCACTGCCTTCCTTGCGGCATGAACGCAACTTCCGGTGCTTGCGAGGCCTAGCCGTTATTGCCAGCAACGCATCCGGCGTCAAGGCGAGTGGAACTGCCCGGGCCACGGTAGGGAGCAGTTCGGACCATTCCCCATGGCGAGACGGGCCCACAACGCGGCCGGCTTGGCTAACGCCGGTTAACCGGATTTCCCCGCGCCGGTTTACGCCGCTGCAAACGCCGCGTGACTACCGTGGATCGAGATCCCAAAAAGCATGCGGCGCAATGGCCAACACCATCTGGACGATCGAACAATTCACCTGTGCGGGATGCGGTATGGACTACACCGCGACCAGGGAGGAGCACAGCGAAACCCACGCCGGCAGCTTCAAATGCAGCATCTGCAGCGGCGTCGTGCACACCTGGTCCGGCAAGCATCATTTCTTCAGCTGGCAAGCCGTGAAGACACGGCCGCCCGTGTTCGGGAGGCGCTGGGCGGACGTCGAGTGGTAGGCCTGCCACCACCTGCCGCGGCTCATCCGGGACGGACCGGAGGATCGGCCCAATTGCACCGGCCGCGTTTGGACTCCATTCACCGATCGCCGCTAGATCAGGATGGATCCCTCGCGCCGAACAGCAATCATGGCCGACCTCAACGCCGTCCTTACCAGGCTCAACGACCGCCTGCTCCGCCTCGAGGGCGAGCTGTTCGTGCTGCGCTCGCTCGCGCGCGCCACGCTGACGGCGGGCGACGACCATGCGGCACGCATGCGCAAGCTGGTCGAAGCCGCAAAGATCGCGCTCGACGATGAGGCCAAGCGCCCCCTGGACAAGCCGACGCGCAAATATGTCGATGCAGCCACGGCGCTGGTGGAGGAGTTGCTGGTCGAGCCGACCCCGGCTCGGCCGCTGTTCACCGTGATCGACGGCGGCCGGCGCGACTGAGCGCGCCTGCCCTGGCACGGCGATCGGTTATCGCCCGTACATTCCGGGCGCGCGTGCGCCGTTCGGATAGCACTGCCCCTGCGAATAATTGTAATCGTAGCCGTGCGGACAAAGCCCGCCGCGCTGGCCGTGATACTCGGGTCGCCCATAGGCGCCGGGCGCACGCGCACCATTCGGATAACAGCTGCCGGTCGAGTAATTGTAGTCGTAACCGTGCGGGCACAAGCCGCCACGGCGCCCATAGCCCGGTCCGGTATCCCGGGTATAGACACCCGGTGCATGATGATCGTTGGGATAGCAGCGGCCGTTCGAGTGGTTGTAATCATAGCCGTGCGGACATTGTCCGCCTGGCCCCCCTCTGAACTGAACTTGCTCCACCATGGGCCCCGGCGATGCCGCAGGCACGGTTGCAAATGCAAGCAGGCCAGCCAGCGCAAGCTCGATCATGACGTCTCCTCCAAATCACGTGGACAAGCCTAGCAGGATTCGCGTCCCACGAAACGACCCAGGGATTGAGACATGGCCGGCCTGAACCATGCATGAACCGGTCTCGGACTGCGACGACGCGCCGTCCCCCGAGTGTAGCCCCGCTAGATCGCCGTGGAATTCTCCGCCTTGAGCCGGCTGAGGCCAGCCTCGATGATCGCGATCTCCTCGTCGATCTGGCCGATCGGCAGGCTGAAATCATAGCCGGACTTGCTCTTCAGATCGACCGCAAGCCGCTGCCGGTGCATCATCAGCTCGTCGAGTCCGCGGCGGTTCTTCAGCCGCACATAGCTGTCGACGATCTGCTCAATTGCGCTCGGCATGAAGTCTGTCCCGGCGAAAAGGCCCGCGCGGCGCACCCACGCCGGCGGGACATTTGTCGCGGTACGCAATACAAATCCGCGACGGATTCGTCGATACGCCAGGCTGGTTGAGATCGTGTTACCATTCGATGATTTCGCGATACGCGGCCATGAAAAGGCCGCTGACGATTGCGCCAGCGGCCAAAGCCGGGTTCAAAAACGGATGCGGGTTGAAATGTCGCCAGCCCCGGTGGGCACACTCTTACCATCCCACCCGGCCTCGCTCGGTTAAAAACGAAACACAGGAACCAACTTATCGGCCGCTTGCCGTCTCACCGGAACCGCGCGGCAACGCTAATCGGTGACGCAGAAGTATGTGCGCGGCAATCTGCGATAGGCGCTGTAGCGGTAGTACGGCCGGTGAGCATAGCCGCGATAGAGCGCTGGCGGCTCCTCGCCGTAATAGGCCCGGTGATAGAAATTGGTCACCGGCCCCCGTGTGCAGCGATAGGTGTCCCAGGTCGGCCCCACGAATGGCGCGATCCCGGTTTCGGGCGGCACGGCCGGGTACGGTCCGCCCGCATGGGCCGGGATGGCTGCAAGCAGTGTCGCGAAAAGGAAAAACCAGGCGCTTCGCATGCCCTCGCTCCCCAACCGGTGCAATGCCCGCCATGGAAGCACCGGAACGGCCGGCAACGCAATCACGGCGTTCATCGCGCGCCGACGGCCCGGCGCATTGTTGATAACCCGCGCAAATGGCGTCCGGGTGGTGACAGGGCGTCGGGACGTGTTATCGGGGGATGACGCAGTTGCGAAAGACCGGATCGGACACCCATGCGCATTACCCTCGTCGGCTCCCGCCATTTCGGCGTGACCACCTTGAACATGCTGCGGGAGCACGGCGTCTCGATCGTCCGGGTCGTGGTGGCCGATGCCGAGGATCGCCTTGCCGCGACCGCCACGGCGGCCGGCATCGAGGTCGTGGTCCAGGCCAACCCGAAGCTGGTGGTGGCCTCCGAGATTGCCCCCGATACCGACCTGATCATCACGGCGCACAGCCACGCCCGGATCGGCAAGGACGCGGTCGCCGCCGCCAAGCTCGGCGGCATCGGCTATCATCCTTCGCTGCTGCCGCGCCATCGCGGCAAGGCCGCCGTGGAATGGACCATCAAGGAAGGCGATCCGATCGCCGGCGGCACGATCTACCACCTCGCCGACCGCATGGACGCCGGCGCCATCGCCGCCCAGGACTGGTGCTTCGTCAAGAAGGGCGAGACGGCGCGCGAGCTCTGGGAGCGCGCATTGGCACCGCTCGGCCTCAAATTGCTGGCCGATGTGATCGACTATGCCAAGGTCCACAAGGCGCTGCCCGCCAAGATTCAGGACGAGCAGTTCGCGACCTCCGCACCAAGCCTGTCCTAGGCCCCTCTTCCGGCGTTTACCCTTAACGTGAAGGCGCGTTGATTCGGCTTCGAAAATTGCCGCTAAAAACCCAAATAAACCATTGTTCCCACAGGAACAATTTTCGATTTGGCATCGCAACAAATTTCCGTCACATTTGGTCCAGATAAGCGGCAGCATATCAGACAGATTCAAGGACGGATTTATGCGTTTTGCTCGCATCGCGGTGTTCTGTGCCGCTTCAGTTTTCACCGGCACCCTCGCCGCTTCCGCCTTTGCCCAGACCCCCTATGACGGCAATTGGCAGGTCACGATCGTGACCAAGAGCGGCTCCTGCGAACCCACCGCGAGTTCCATGCTGACCGTTGCCGACGGCAAGATCACAGCGCCCGGCGCTAACGTTTCCGGCACCATCGGTAGCGGGGGACTTGTGAAAGTTTCGATCAATGGTGCATATGCTAACGGTCAACTCAGCGGCAACGCCGGATCGGGGAAGTGGAATGGAGCATCTGCAGGCATACCGTGCAGCGGGCGATGGGAAGCGTCGCGCCTATAAACCAATTGAGGCTGGCGCCCGGAACCGGCGGCTGCTGATTGCGGCCGCCGTTTTGTTTGTGTCCGCGTTCGCGAACACCGAAATTAATGCGCAGTCCGGCCCGTTCGCTCCGCTGGCGGGCAACTGGAGCGGCTCTGGCACTGTGACCCTGGACGACGGCTCGACCGAGCGGATCCGCTGCCGGGCCAAGTACGCCCCGATCGGCCCCACCATGGAGCTGTCGCTGACCTGCGCCAGCGACGCCTACAAGTTCAACTTTTCGGCCAACCTCAAGGCTGAGGGTAGTGCCATCGCCGGGAGCTGGTCCGAAGTCAGCCGCAATATCTCCGGTTCGCTGCAGGGACGTGGCGGCGGCGGCCATTACGAGCTGGTTGCCTCCACCGCCGGTTTCAATGCCAACCTCTCGCTGAAGACAAGCGGCAACAAGCAGAACGTCGCGATACGCGCGGACAGCCAGTTCCGCGGGGCGAACATCTCGTTGTCGAAGTAAGCCAGCAGTCGATCTGACAATCGATCCGGCGGCCCCGCCGGATCGATTTTTTATGCGGCCGGCACGAACGCTGTGACCTCGATCTCGACCTTGGCCCGCTCGTCCACGAGGCCACCGACGTAGAGTAGCGTCGAGGGCGGGAAATTGCGTCCGAGCGTTTCCTTCCAGGCGGCACCGATGCCGGCGCCTGCAGCCTCATATTCGCTGCGGCTGGTCAGGTACCAGGTCAGGCGGACGATATGCTCGGGACCGGCGCCGGCCTCGCCCAGGAGCTGGATGATCCGCTTCAGCGCTGTCGCGACCTGCGAGGCCATGTCGGGTGCGTAATTGCCGGCCTCGTCGCCGCCGGTCTGGCCGGCCAGAACCACCCAGCGTCCCGGTCCTTCGACCACGACGCCATGGGAAAAGCCGCGAGGTTTCTTCCATTCGGCCGGCTGCAGGATTTGCATGAGCGGAGCTCTCCCTGTTTTCTCGTTGTTCGATGATGCCTAGCACGACACGCCGCATCGCGGCATCCATAGATTGACCATTGCAAACGGCTGCGATGTCGCCGATACCGGCCGTCCTTTCCGGCTTCCATCCTCCAGCATTTGCCCCAATGAGCGCGACACCGTCCAAAACGATGGCTGCCTTGTGGATGGCCGGCTGGCTGTCGCTGATGCTGGTCATGGCGGTTGCCGGGCGCGAGACCACGCGCGAGCTGAACGTTTTCCAGATCATGGAAGTGCGTTCCGTCATCGGATTCACGCTGCTCCTGCCGATCATCTACCGCGCCGGCGGCTTCAAGGCAGTCGCGACCCAACGCCTGCCGCAACACCTTGCACGCAACGGGGTTCATTATTTCGCGCAGCTCGGCTGGTTCTACGCATTGACGCTGATCGGAATCGGGCAAGTCGTCGCGATCGAGTTCACCATGCCGATCTGGACCGCCGTGCTGGCCGCAGCGTTCCTGTCCGAACGCATGACGATCTGGAAGATCGCCGCCATCGTGCTCGGCATCGTCGGCGTCGTCATGATCGTGCGGCCCGCCACCGGCGAGATCAATCCGGGCCAGTTGATCGCGCTCGGGGTCGCGATCGGCTTCAGCGTTTCCATGATTCTGGCGAAGTCGCTGACGCGGACCGAGAGCACATTATCGATCCTGTTCTGGATGATCGTGGTCCAGGCCGTCGTGGGCCTGCTGCCGACGCTCGCTGTGTGGGTCTGGCCGTCGCCTCGCCTATGGGGTTGGCTGTTCGTCATTGGGGTCTGCGGCACATTCTCACATTATTGCCTCGCCAGCGCGCTCCGGTACGCAGATGCGACCATCGTGGTTCCCATGGACTTTCTACGGGTTCCACTCACCGCAGCGGCCGGCTGGCTGCTCTATTCCGAGCGGCTCGACACCTGGACCGTCCTCGGCGCTGCATTGATCCTGTGCGGCAATCTCCTGAATCTGAAGCCGGCATCCGCGGTTCCCGTTCGCACATAGTGAACCTGGAGCGGCCTTGGGCGACAAAAACAAAGTGGCCGTGTGATTTGGATCACGTTGGGAAGCATTCCCATCGTGCACATTCTGCCACACAGCAGCGGTTTGGATGCGACCTACCTGCCGTTTTGGTGGCACGAAGTCGGGCACTTCGTGTAGGTTCGTTGCCAATTTGTTGCTGCCTGCAATTCGATTCTGTTGGGGATCTCAGATGCGCTATCTCACCCTCCTCGCTTCGCTGATGTGCATGGCCCTGTCGGTTGGTGCCGCGAAGGCCGACCGCCGCGTCGCCTTTGTCGTAGGCAACGGCAACTACAAGAACGTCGCCCAATTGCCGAACCCGCCGATCGACGCCAAGTCGATGGCGGCGACGCTGCGCAATGTCGGCTTCGAGGTGATCGAAGGATCCAATCTCAGCCGCGACCAGATGACGGAGAAGCTGCTCGACTTCGGCCGCAAGGCGCAGGGCTCCGACATCGCGCTGTTCTATTATGCTGGCCATGGCATCGCCGTCAGCGGCACCAACTACCTGCTGCCCGTCGACGCCGACATCAAGTCGGAGATGGACGTCAAGCTGGGCGCCGCCATCAACATCGACCTGACGCTCGAGCAGACCATGGGCGATGCCAAGGTCAAGCTGGTCTTCCTCGATGCCTGCCGCGACAATCCGTTCGCCGCCAAGATCAAGTCGAACTCGGCGACGCGCAGCGTCAACGTGCAGAGCGGTCTCGCCGAGATGAAATCCGGAGAAGGCACCCTCATCGCATTCGCCACCGGTCCCGGCCAGACCGCGCTCGACGGTCAGGAGGGCAACAACAGCCCGTTCACGCGTGCGTTGATCGACAACATCACCAAGCCCGGCATCGAGATCCAGCAGGCGATGACGTCGGTCCGCGCTCAGGTCAATGAAGAGACCCGCAAGGGTCAGCTGCCCTGGGGCCACACCAATCTGACCGGCTCTGTCTATCTCAACCAGGCCCCGACGATGCAGGTCGCCAACGCAGCACCGACCGCTACTGGCATGGTGCCGGCTTCGTCCGGCGGCTCGGACGGCGTCGAGCTCGAATACTGGCGCTCAGTGAAGGAGTCCAACAAACCGGAAGAGCTCAACGCCTATCTCTCCGCCTATCCGAACGGACAATTCAAGGCGTTGGCGCTGGCGCGCCTCGCGGCGATCAAGAGCGGCCCCTCGACCGCGACCCGCGCTCTCAACGCCGGCGTCGATCCCGCAACCTTCACCGATGAGGCGACCCAGGTCACCGAGGATCAGATCGGCCTCGACAAGAGCAAGCGACGCGACGTGCAGCGTCGGCTCACGGCCCTCGGCTTCGACACCCAGCAGACAGGTGCATTCAGCGACGAGACGCGATCGGTGATCAAGCGCTGGCAGACGGCGCGGGGTTATCCCTCGTCAGGCTACTTCAACAAGCACCAGCACAAGGCCCTGCTCTCCGAGATCGTGGCGGCCCCGGCGACCGCGAGCGATAGCAGCCAGAAGGCGGCCCGCCGCGCCGCTGCGCCCGCAGGCAGCAGCGCGCCGGCGCCGGCTCCCCAGCGCAGCAACCCCGGCGATGCTGCCGGTGCGGCCTTCGTGGGTGGCGTCGTCGGCGGCATGATGGGCGGCATGTTCCGCCGCTAAAGACGCGGCGCCCATCTCAGAACACAAAAGCCCGGCACGCGCCGGGCTTTTTCGTTGATCGTTCCCGCAGAAGAGAGCTAGCGCTACTTCCCCGCGGCCTTTCGCAACGCCTCGTTGATCCGGTCCTGCCAGCCCGGTCCGCCGGCCTGGAAATACTCCAGCACGTCCTGGTCGAGGCGCAGCGTGACCTGCTCCTTGACACCGGGAACGGCGTTCTGCTTGGGCGGCGCCACGGCGACCTTGGCCGTCACCTTCTTGAACGCCGCCTCCGCCTCGGTCCTGGCATCGCCAAGCGTGCGCGGCCGCCTCGGTGGTTGGTCCGCCATGTGCTAGATTCCCTCAAACAGAGCCGTCGAAAGATACCGCTCGGAGAAGGACGGCACGATAGCCAGGATGGTTTTTCCCGCAGCGTCCGGCCGCTTGCCGATCTGCAGCGCCGCCGCGATCGCCGCCCCCGAGGAGATGCCGCCCGGAATGCCCTCATGCCGCGCCAGCGCACGCGCGGTCTCGATCGCATTCGTCGAGTTGATCTTCACGATCTCGTCGATCACGGCGCGGTCGAGGATGTCAGGCACGAAGCCGGCGCCGATGCCCTGGATCTTGTGCGGCGTATGCTGGCCCCCTGACAGCACCGGGCTCTCCTCCGGCTCGACCGCGACGACGCGCAAGCCGGCCTTGCGCGGCTTGAGCACCTGGCCGACGCCGGTGATCGTGCCGCCGGTGCCGACGCCGGCCACGAAGAAATCGATGTTGCCGCCGGTGTCGTTCCAGATCTCCTCCGCGGTGGTGCGGCGGTGCACCTCCGGATTGGCGAGGTTCTTGAACTGCTGCGGCATCACCGAGTTCGGCGTCGTCTTCAACAGTTCCTCGGCGGCGGCGATCGCGCCCTTCATGCCTTGCGCCGCCGGTGTCAGCACCAGTTCGGCACCGAGAAAAGCCAGCATCTTGCGCCGCTCGATCGACATCGATTCCGGCATCACCAGTTTGAGGCGGTAGCCGCGCGAAGCCGCCACGAAGGCGAGCGCAATACCGGTATTGCCGGAGGTCGGCTCGATCAGCACGGTGTCGGGCTTGATGATGCCCGCCTTCTCCATCGCGATGATCATGGCCGCGCCGATGCGGTCCTTCACGCTTGCGGCGGGGTTGAAATATTCAAGTTTTGCCAAAATGGTCGCATTCACGCCCTGCATGCCGGGCAGCCGGCGCAAGCGCACGATGGGGGTATTGCCGAAGGCCTCGACGATCGAGTCGTAGATCCGGCCGCGGCCGGGTTGGTGCGCTGCACCCGTGGTGGACGATGCGTCCATGGTGAACTCCCTGAGGCGACATGCTTCTGTCGCGAACGTTGCGCAGTTACCGACAGCTTGCGGCGACGCGCAAGCGACAATGCGGACGGCCCGGAATTCGTGGCAGGGCAAAATTGCGTGGGCAAGCGGGCTATCTGGCTTCCGAGCGAGGCCCAAGCCTCGCGTCCAACCGGTTTCGTTGTCAATCCGTTCACGATTGCCGTGCTGAACTGCCGGCGCGCAGCCTTCCGATCACCGCTTGCGCCCTGGCCAAATGTCGTCCCGGCAGGCGGCGTCCGCCGCGATCGGCCGATCACGGCCGGCGGGAGCGCAGAGAAGGCCTGATGCAGAGACGGCTGGCATTCATCGATACCCTGCGCGGCATCGCCGTCCTGGCGGTGGTGGTCCAGCATGCGCTCGAACTCATCGTGCGGGAGCACCCGACCGGCGCCTATTACGCGTTCCTTCACAACGCGATCGGCTACTACATGAATTTCGGCCGGTTCGGCGTCGTGCTGTTCTTCTTCGTCAGCGGCTTCGTCATTCCCTTCAGTTTTCCGGCCAGCGCGTCGCCCGTGAACGACTTCGCGATCAGTCGCTTCTTCCGGCTCTACCCGGCCTACTGGGCCTCGATCGCGATCGGGCTGGTCACGATGCAGGCGGTCGCGTCCAATACGTATCCCCCGTCGCAGATCGCCGCCAACCTCACGATGCTCCAGTCCTTCCTGGAGGTCCCTCACCTCTGGGACTTCTACTGGACACTGACCATCGAGCTAATGTTCTACCTCGTCTGCATCGTTCTCTTCGCGGCAGGACTGCTGAACCGGCGGCTCACGGCGGTCGCGATCGTCGCTGCAAGCGCTCTTGTCGGGACGGCGGTGGCTGTCTTGGTTGAGGACAGAGCGGCCTGGGTGGTGATGGAGGTCGGACTGAACCTGTCGGCGATGTTCCTCGGCAAGGTCATTCGCGACACCGTCATCGGCGGAAGGCTGCGATGGCGGCATGTGGCTCTCTGCACGGCCCTCTACATCCAGTTCGCCATCACGCTGTCCAGCAAACGCTATGGCGGGATCTACCAGGACGATTTCTTCTACAGCTATTCGATCGCGGCAGCCTATGTCTGCGCGGCCGTCGTCTTCATCGCGTTTGCCGCATTCGGAGACAGGATGGCCTGGCGACCGATCGCGTTCGTCGGCGTCATCAGTTACTCGGTTTACCTGATGTCGCCGTTCGCCATGGAGTGGATTCACCACTACGCCTGGCCGGGCGACGGACCGCTGGCGTGGTTCGTCTTCGTCGCCGCGGTCGTGACCTCGTCAATCCTTGTCAGCTGCGTGACATACTCCCTCATCGAGAAACCCTGGATTTCGTTCGCACGAAGGCTCCGCTCGGACCGCAGCAAGGCGGTCGCGCTCGGGCCAGCTCTCGGCCGGCAGAGTGCGGCGCAGTAATTGCGCGTCATCTTGCGTGAAGCGGCGGGGCGCATTATCGCAACGCACATGGATTGTTTGCGCTGCGATAACGAGGACGAATACGGCCAGCGAACACGTCGTGGTGACGGCAATTTTATAAAAGCCAGCGCTTTTGTGTTGCGACCTCGTCAAAGACTTCTGCTTATGTTAGACTTACGTCTTAAAGCAGGGAGGTCACCACGATGTCAGCAGTCGCTGAAGTGTTGCCGACCGTCGCGCCGAACCGCGATCCGCGTTGCAGCGAGTTGCCTACCTGTCCCGTCTGCGCCGACTCCATGGTCGCCGCCGAAGCATCCGCCTACGTCTCGGACCACGTCATCAGCTACCTCTGGACCTGCGACAATTGCGGCTATGGCTTCGTGACCAAGCACGCCGTCAAGCAACGGTTCGTGTGCAATTGATCTAGCGCGGGGCGATGTCCCCCCTCGCCCAGCCCTCGCGCGTACGCCGATAGAACTCGTCGAATTGTCCGTGTGCGATCGCCTCTCTGATGCCCTGCATCAGGAACTGGTAGTACGCGATATTGATCTCGGACAGCAGCATCGCCCCCAACGTCTCGCCCGCCTTGACGAGATGGTGCAGATAGGCGCGTGCGCAGTCGCGCGTTGACGGCCATGGGCTTTCCTCATCCAACGGACGCGGATCGTCGGCGTGGCGCGCATTGCGAAGATTCACCTGACCAAAACGCGTGAAGGCGACGCCATGCCGGCCATTGCGCGTCGGCATCACGCAATCGAACATGTCGATGCCGCGTTTCACGGCTTCGAGGATGTCGTCGGGCGTGCCGACGCCCATCAGATAGCGCGGACGCTCTTTCGGCAGCACCGGCGCAGTCTCGTCGATCATCGCCAGCATCACCTCCTGCGGCTCGCCGACGGCAAGGCCGCCGATCGCATAGCCGTGGAAGCCGATCCCGATCAGTCCTTCCGCACTCGCATGACGAAGCTGGGGAATGTCGCCGCCTTGCACGATGCCGAACAGCATGTAGCCGTCGGGGGCGCTCTCGAAGGCGCGCTTGCTTCGCTCGGCCCAGCGCAGCGACAATTGCATCGCCCGGTCGATGTCGGCGCGCTCGGCCGGCAGCCGCACGCACTCGTCCATCTGCATGGCGATGTCCGAGCCGAGCAGGCGCTGGACCTCGATCGAGCGCTCCGGCGACAACTCGACCTTGGCACCGTCGATATGCGAGCGGAAGGTGACGGCATGCTCGCTGATCTTGCGCAGGTCCGCGAGCGACATCACCTGGAAACCGCCGGAATCCGTCAGCATGGGCCCGTTCCAGCCCGTGAACCGCTGCAAGCCGCCGAGCGCCGCGATCCGCTCGGCGCTGGGACGCAGCATCAGGTGATAGGTGTTGCCGAGCACGATGTCGGCGCCGGCATCGCGCACCTCGCGCCAGTGCATGCCCTTCATGGCACCGGCGGTGCCGACCGGCATGAAGGCCGGCGTCCGCACCACGCCGTGAGGTGTGGTCAAACGTCCGGTGCGCGCGGCGCCGTCAGTGGCGAGCAATTCAAAGTGATTGGGAAGGTCATTGTCTGGATTCATGGCGGTGCTTATTGCGTGTCGGACCAAGCCGATCAACCCGCCCAACGCACGCCGTGGCCGACCTGTGCCTCAGGCTGGGACACAAAGCAGATATTCGCGCAGGACCCTTGTTAAACAAAACGATACCGTGTAGTTTCATACTGGGGCTTAACGAGATGCCGTGGGCGAATTTGCCGGCGGCGGTCAAACTGTGATCGACAGCCTCCGACAATGCCGTTCCTGTCATGCTCGACCGACGTCTCCAGCCGCTCGCACGACTGGATCAGGCACACAATTGCCCGTCTGACCGGCCTTCTGGTCCTGACGTGCAGCCTGGCGCTCGCCGGTTGCACCTCCCTGCCCCGCACGCCTTATACCGCCGCCGAAGCCAGCACATCGCGGGTGCTCGATATCGACGGCCTCAGACGCTACGCCGACGACCCCGTCACCAAATTCAGCTTCGAGAAGGACACCGGCTCCGCAACGAAGTCCTATCTGGCGCTGTCCGGCGGCGGCGCCGATGGCGCCTACGGCGTCGGCGTTCTCAATGGCTGGAGCGCGGCCCGAACCCGCCCCACCTTTTCCGTCGTCTCGGGCGTGAGCACCGGCGGCCTGATCGCGCCGTTCGCCTTCCTCGGCTCGCAATACGACGACACGCTGAAGGAGGTCTATACCAGCGGCATTGCCGAGAGCCTGTTGAACGATCCGAGCATCATGCGCGTGCTGTTCGGATCCGGCCTGTTCGGCAACACGCGGCTGCGTGAGCTGGTGGCGCGCTATGTCGGGCCGGAGGTCATGGCGCAAGTCGCGCGCGAGAATGCCAAGGGCCGGAAGCTGCTGGTGGTGACGACCGATCTCGACACCCAGCGCACCGCGATCTGGGACATGGGCAAGATCGCCGCGGTCGGCACACCCGAGGCGCTCAAGCTGTTTCGCGAGGTGATGGCGGCCTCCGCCAGCATTCCCCTGGTGTTTCCGCCGATCATGATCGACGCCGAGGGCGAGGGCCGCAAGTTTCAGGAGATGCATGTCGACGGCGGCGTGACCGCGCCGGTGCTGACGCTGCCGGAGGCCCTGCTGTTCCAGGGCAGCCGGTTGCCGGGTAGCGTCAAGCTGGACATCTACATCCTCGTCAACAAGAAGATCGAACGCAATTTCGAGCTCGTCTCCAATGGCACCATCGACGTCGCCTCGCGCAGCCTGTCGGCGATCACCCAGTCGCAGACGCGCTCGATCATCTTCTCGACCTATGATTTCGCCAAGCGCAACCGTCTCGGCTTTCACCTCTCCTACATCGCGCGCGAATATCCGGCGTCGCCATCGGAAGGGTTCGACACCGCCTATATGCGGGCGCTCTATCAATACGGGTACGACAAGGCCGCTTCCGGTCAGGCCTGGAGCTCGACGGTGCCGTGAACGCCGGTGGCGGAACGAGGCCCTGCCGAAACCGTTGACGATACGGCCAATTCGGCCAGATTCGCGATGACGCCTCGGCTCCTGCGCGATATAGGTCGAATGACCATTGTCAGAAACGCGCAGGAATCATTTGGGCATGGGATTGACTGCGACCAAGACGAGACCGGCAGCGCCGCGCCGCGAGCTGCCGAAATCGCGCGGCGGCCGGCCGACGAAGACAGCCGCCATCGAACGCGACCAGCGGCTGATCGAGGTCGCCACCCGCCTGTTCCTGGACCGCGGCTTCGACGCGACCTCGCTCGACGCGGTGGCGGAAGCGGCCCGGGTCAGCAAGCCCACCGTCTATTCCCGCTACGGCGACAAGCGCGGCCTGTTTGCCGCCGTGCTGAGGCGCGAGATCGCGCGCTGGCTTGCCCCCCTCTCCGCCGCGGCGGAGACCCAGCTCAGCAGCCTTGCGGACATCTCGGTCGAACAACGGCTGGTCGAGATCGGGCGCGAGATGCTGACTTTCACCTGCGGTCCCGATGCCGTCGCCTTCAGCCGCATGATGACGTCGCAGGCCATCAATTTCCCTGACATCGCCAAGCTCGGCAAGGAAGAAGGCTGGCTCAAGGCCGTCGCCACCACGGCACGCTTCTTCGACCTTCTGGTTGCGCAGGGCGCGATCGACGTCGAGGACACCACCATTGCGGCCGAGGTGTTTCTCGACGTGGTCGTCGGCCACACCCACCGCATGGCGACGTTCGGAACGGCCCTCGAGATGAAGGCCGCCGAAAAGCGCATGCGCGCCGCGATCAAGCTGTTCCTGGCCGGGGCGCTGGGACCGGCCGACCGCGTCCAGGACACCAAGGCCCCGCCACGCCGCCGTCCCACCCGCTGACAATTCCGTGAGGTGAACGCTTTCCCCGCAGGGGACGCCATCGGCTCCATTGACCGAAATAAAACGATACGGTATGGTTTAGTTATAAGCGATACGGGCTGCTTTTTAACCAGCCCCAAAGGTGGCCCGTACCGCTGAGATCGCCGTGCCGGGTACAGCCCGGTGCGGCGCTCCGCGGCCGGCCGATGCCCAAGGCCGGCCGCGAATTCTTTACGATCATCCGGCACACGCGCTGGCCCGAGGGTTTCGAGCATGACGACAGTCAAACGATGGACCTCAGGACTGCTTGCGATCGCCTTGTCCGCGCACCTCCTCGCCGCACCCGCTCGGGCAATCGTGGCCACGAGCACGCCGACCACGCTTCGCAGCGACACGGATGGTGACGCCGAAGCGGACCGCCAGGCCGTCAGCCGCGAGATCGAGCGCTTTCGCGGCTCGTCGATCTCGATCAGCCAGGCCATGGCGATCGCGGAACGCCGCCACGCCGGCGCCACCACGGCGGATGTGAGTTTCGACGGAGCCTCCGGCGTACCGGTCTACCGCGTCAAGACGCTGCACAACGACCGGATCTGGCGCCACACCATCAATGCTTCGACCGGCGAGCTGGTCGGCGGCGAAGCCGCCCTGCCCCTCGCCGAGCTCGACCACGAGGACCGCGACAACCTCGCAGCGCTCGGCGCGATTAGGCACCGCCTCGCCGATGCCGTGCGGGTCGCTGAACGCGCGGCCTCGGGCAAGGCGATCAGCGGCGGGCTGGTGCGCGAACGCGGCCGGCTCAATTTCGCGATCGTCGTGATCAGCGGCGACGACCTCAAGGAGGTCATCCTGCAGCCGCCGGGCGCCAGAAAATAGCGACTGCCAAATAGCGGCTTCGGCCCCCGGCATCGGCCGGGGCGAAAAGCCATTGACGGCCGCAAGACTCTCCCGCATAAGTCGCCGCCATGTTCACGACCACCAAACGCACGACCAAAACCACCACGGCCTCAGGGGCCCGGGGAGGCGTGCGCGCGTAGTCGTCGACTAGAACGCAATCTGCTCTACCGAAGCCCCGCCCTCGATGGTCCGGGGCTTTTTTGTTGTCTAATTCGCAAATTCAATGGAGGACAAAGTGAGTAACGATCCTGTCGTCGCGATTGTCGGCGTCACCGGTGCGGTGGGCGCCGAATTCATCGCCACCATGGACAAGCGCGGCTTTCGCGTCGGTAAGCTCAAGGCGCTGGCGAGCGCCCGCTCCGCCGGCAGGACGGTATCGTTCCGCGGCCAGCCGGTCGTGATCGAGGAGCTGACCGAACGGTCTTTCGACGGTGTCGATATCGCCCTGTTCTCCGCCGGCGGCAGCATCTCCAAGAAGTTCGCGCCGATCGCGGTCAAGGCCGGCGCGGTCGTCGTCGACAACTCCTCCGCCTTCCGCATGGATCCGAACGTGCCGCTGGTGATCCCCGAGATCAATGCGAGCCGCATCCGCGACCACAAGGGCATCATTGCCAACCCGAACTGCGCGGCAATCACGGCGCTGGTGCCGCTGTGGCCGATCCATCAGAAGAACCGCATCAAGCGCGTCATCATCTCGACCTACCAGGCGGCGAGCGGCGCCGGCGCGGCCGCGATGGAGGAACTGGTCGAATCCACCCGCGCCAATCTCAACGGGCAGGTCTATACGCCCAGGGTGATGCCGCACCCCTATGCCTTCAACCTGTTCAACCACAACACCGCCGTCGACCCCGAGACCGGCTACAACGACGAAGAGACCAAGGTCATCAAGGAGACCCGCAAGATCTTCGAGGACGAGACGATCGCCGTCGGCGTCACCTGCGTGCGCGTGCCGGTGTTGCGCGCCCATTGCGAGGCCATCACGTTCGAGTGCGAGAAGCCGATCAGCGAGGACCAGGTCCGCGCCATCATGGCGCAGGCCCCGGGCGTGAAGGTGGTGGACGACCGCGCCAAGAACTACTTCCCGATGCCGATCGACGCTTCGGGCCAGGACGACGTCCTGGTCGGCCGCATCCGCAAGGATCTCAGCGACCCCTCAGGGCATTCGATCTCGATGTTCGTGGCGGCGGACCAGCTCTTGAAGGGCGCCGCGCTGAATGCGGTGCAGATCGCCGAGCTCTTGCCGCAGCGGGTGATGGCGTAGTGGAAGGTGCGTAGGGTGGCAAAGCGAAGCGTGCCCACCACCTGTCTCGATCATGAAAGATGGTGGGCACGGCGCTGTGCGCCTTTGCCCACCCTACGGCACCGCCCGAAATAACAGACACGCATCTCCATACGAATAGAACCGGTACCCGCTCGCGATCGCATGCGCATAGGCTCGCTTCATCGTCTCCAGCCCGGAGAACGCCGACACCAGCATGAACAGCGTCGACTTCGGCAAATGGAAATTGGTCATCAGGACATCGACGGCGCGGAAGCGATAGCCGGGCGTAATGAAGATCGAAGTCTCCGCCGCGAACGGCTGGATGGTGCCGTCTTCGCGGGCGGCGCTCTCGAGCAGCCGCAATGACGTGGTGCCGACGGCGATGATGCGGCCGCCGTTCCTTCGCGCGCTGTTGAGGCGCTCCGCCGTCTCGGCCGAGATCGTGCCCCACTCGGCATGCATCTTGTGGCCTTCGGTATCGTCGACCTTCACAGGCAGGAACGTGCCTGCCCCGACATGCAGCGTGATGCGGTTGAGGCCGACACCGCGCTCATGCAGCGCCCTCTCCAGTTCCGGGGTGAAATGCAGCCCGGCGGTCGGAGCTGCGACCGCGCCTTCGTTCGCGGCGAACATGGTCTGGTAGTCGGCGAGATCCTGATCGTCAGGCGTGCGCTTGGAGGCGATGTAGGGCGGCAGCGGCGGGCTGCCGAGATCGGCGATGGCCTGGTCCAGCGCGGGCCCGTGGAACGAGAACGACAGCGTGACCTCGCCTTCGCTGCCCTTCGCCTCGACCTCGGCGTCGAGATGGCCGAGCAGGCACACCTTGCCTTCATTGCCGAAGCGGATGCGGTCGCGGGCGACAAGTTTCTTCGCAGGCTTCACCAGCGCCTGCCAGCGCGAGCCGTCGAGCCGCTTGATCAGCGTCGCCTCGATCCTGGGCTCGGTCTCGCGGCCGATGCGGCGGCCCTTGAGCTGCGCTGCGATCACCTTGGTGTCGTTGACGACGAGCTGGTCGCCCGCCTTCAGCCATTGCGGCAGGTCGGCGATAGTCTGGTCGCGCAGCGCACCGTTCTCCACGACCAGCATCCTCGCGGAGTCACGCGGGCTCGCCGGGCGCAGTGCGATACGCTCGGCGGGCAGGTCGAAATCGAACAGGTCGGTGCGCATGAGCAGGCTCAGAGCCGCACAGTCACTCCTCATCCTGAGGAGCGCGGAACGCGCGTCTCGAAGGAGGAAGGCCCCGCTGCGGCAGCTCGGCCTTCATGGTTCGAGACGGCGCTGCGCGCCTCCTCACCATGAGGGGATGGGCCTATTCCTTGTCCGCGGCCATCCGCGCCTTGACGATCTTGTCGGGATTCTGCACCGGCTCGCCGCGCTTGATCTTGTCGACGTTCTCCATGCCCTCGGTGACCTTGCCCCACACCGTGTACTGGTTGTCGAGGAAGCGGGCGTCGTCGAAGCAGATGAAGAACTGGCTGTCGCCGGAATCGGGGTTGGCGGCGCGCGCCATCGAGGTGGTGCCGCGCACATGCGGCTCCTTGTTGAACTCGGCCTTCAGCTTCTTGCCGGAGCCGCCGGTGCCGGTGCCCTGCGGGCAGCCGGTCTGCGCCATGAATCCGTCGATCACCCGGTGGAACACGATACCGTCGTAGAAGCCTTCGCGCACGAGCTCCTTGATGCGCGCGACATGGCCGGGCGCGAGGTCGGGACGCATCTCGATGGTGACGGGGCCCTGCGTGGTCTCGAGGATCAGGGTGTTTTCGGTGGCGCTCATGCTCGTCTCTCTTGCGTTGAGGGTGAAGTCTTGTCAGGTGACGTTTTGCGGCTGCGGAACTGGATCGCGAATGGACGTCCCGCGGCAGCGCCCGCCATTGCATCGGTAAATGGCATCGGCGTGCAGCGTTGCAACGCCTCCATCACCGCGATCCGGTATTGCAGCCGGTCATTGTCGGAGGCCTCCGCGGATTCGTAGGAGATCCTCGGATGGCCCAGAATGTCGCCGGACCGGTTAAAGCTCACGACGACGGTGATGTCGAGTGGGCGGGCCCTGGAAGGCGGCGGGGGTTTCCAGCAGGTCCGTAGATGCCGGAAGATGTCCTGGATGGTGTTGACCTGCCCATCCTCGGCGGCCGCACCGGAGACGCCGAACAGCAGCAATGCGGCAACCAGCAGGAGCTTGTCGCCACAGCGCGCCATATCGCAATCTCCTATTTGATGTCGGAGGCGACCTGCACCTTCACCATCTTGTCCGGATCGGTCACGGCGCCGCCGGCGGAGCCGGGAGGTGCCTTCTTCAGCTTGTCGACGACATCCATGCCCTGCACGACCTCGCCGATCACGGTGTACTGGCCGTCGAGGCTGCCGCCGTCGGCGAACATGATGAAGAATTGCGAGTTGGCGCTATCGACGCTGTCGCCGCGCCGGGCCATGCCGACGATGCCGCGTGCAAAATGCACCTTGGAGAATTCCTGCTTCAGGTTCGGATATTTCGAGCCGCCGGTGCCGTTGAACTTCTCGCCGTCGCCGGTCTGCGCCATGAAGCCGTCCATGACGCGGTGGAACGGCACGTTGTTGTAATAGCCCTCGCGCGCGAGCTGCTTGATCCGCTCGGCATGCTGAGGCGCGATATCGGTGCGGAGCTTGATGACGATACGGCCCTTGGTGCTGTCGATGACGATGGCGTTGGCCTTGTCGAGATTGGCGGGCAATTGCTGCGCCACCGCCGGCACCGCGAACAGAAGCGCGGCAAGAACTGCGAGAACTCGAATCATGACGACTCCGGATCAGAGATGAAGAGAAAGCGCCGTTAAGCGGCGAATTTTGCCTTGAGCTGTGCCGCAACCTGCGGCGGGACGAAGGCCGAGACGTCCCCGCCCATGCCGGCGATCTGGCGCACCAAAGTGGCGGTGATCGGGCGAACCATGGGAGAGGCCGGCAGGAAGACCGTGTGCACCTCGGGCGCCATGGTCCCGTTCATGCCGGCGAGCTGCATTTCGTAGTCGAGATCGGTGCCGTCACGCAGACCCCGGATCATGATGGTGGCACCGTGCTTGCGCGCCGCGGTCACCGCGAGATCGTCGAATGTGACCGCTTCGAGCACGCAGCCGGCCTGGGCCGCCAACGGCCCGCAGACGTCATGGAGCATCTGCAGCCGCTCCTCGGTGGCGAACAGCGGCTTCTTGCCGGGGTGTACCCCGATCGCGACCACGAGCCGGTCGCACAGCGAAACGCTGTGCCGGACCACGTCCAGGTGGCCGTTGGTGATGGGGTCGAAGGAACCGGGATAGAAGGCGATACGCGGCATGGCTCCCTCCTACCGCGCCCGGCCCGGCCCGGCAAGCCGGACCGGTTCCCTGGCCGACACAGGCGAATCTCCGCCAGCCCTGTCGGCAAGGGCCGGTTTGTTTCGTCCGCGGGGCAGCCACGAAACAAAACGGAGCGCGAACGAAACCATTTCCCGCGCCGGCGAAGACGTCCGGAAACTGGCCATGGTTACTAATCCGGCCAACGAATGACGGGCCGCACACTGGGCGTAGGCGGCCGCATCACAGGGGACTGTCAATGATCAAGACTCTTTCAGCGATCGCACTCTCTGCGTCTGTTGCGGCCGCCCTCACCCTCCTGCCCGGCTTCGCTCCCTCGGTCGAAGCCAGCGTGCCGCAGCCGCTGGCCAAGAGCGACCGGCTCGACATCCGCGCCATCGGCAAAGACTGCTCGCAGCAGGCCTGGCCGAATTTCGAGGCCTCGTGCCTGCGCAAGGCCGGCACCAAGGCGAATGTCCGCGAGGCGCGCCTTGTGACCGCAAACCGCACCCCGTAGTCGGGTCTGTCAGGCCGGCGAATGTGAGAGGCGAATAGCGAATGTGGAGCAGAAACTCCTGTTCGCTACTCTCTCGCTATTCCCCATTCGCCCCGTTGCCGCTCTCCGCCTCTTCCGTGATGTGCTCGACCGACACCACGTGCTCGTCCTCGGCGGTGTCGAACACGATCACGCCCTGGGTCGAGCGGCCGGCGATGCGGATGCCTTCGACCGGGCAGCGGATCAGCTGGCCCTTGTCGGTGACCAGCATGATCTGATCAGCCTCCTCGACCGGGAATGACGCCACCAGATTGCCGTTGCGGTTGTTGACGCTCATGGCGACGATGCCTTTACCGCCGCGGCCGGTGGTGCGGTACTCGTAGGACGAGGTCCGCTTGCCATAGCCGTTGACGGAGACGGTGAGCACGACCTGCTCCTGCGCCGACATCTCGGCGTAACGCTCCTGCGCGAGCTGGAAGCTGCCGGAGGTTTCCTCGGCCTCGCCGTCCATTGCCGTGTCTTCGGTTCCGGCTTCGCCGGCTACCGCGCGACGCATCTTCAGATACGCCGAACGCTCGTCCGAGACGGTCTCGACATGGCGCAGGATCGCCAGCGAAATCACCTTGTCGCCGTCGCCGAGGGCGATACCGCGCACGCCCATCGAGGTGCGCCCGGTGAACACGCGCACGTCGGTGACGGGGAACCGGATGCACTGGCCGCCGGCGGCGGTCAGCAGCACGTCGTCGCGCTCGGTGCAGATCTGCACGTCGACGATCGCTTCGTTCTCGTCGAGCTTCATCGCGATGATGCCGGAGCGGCGGACGTCGACGAAGTCTGACAGCTTGTTGCGCCGGACGTTACCGCCCGTGGTGGCGAACATCACGTCGAGGTTGCCCCAGGTGGATTCGTCCTCGGGCAGCGGCATGATGGTGGTGATGCGCTCGCCCTGCTCCAGCGGCAGGATGTTGATCAGCGCCTTGCCGCGCGCGTTCGGCGCCGCCATCGGCAGGCGCCAGACCTTTTCCTTGTAGACCTGGCCACGCGAGGAGAAGAACAACACCGGCGTGTGCGTGGAAGCCACGAACAGGCGCGAGACGAAATCCTCGTCGCGGGTCTGCATGCCGGCACGGCCCTTGCCGCCGCGGCGCTGCGCCCGGTAGGCCGACAGCGGCACGCGCTTGACGTAGCCGGCATGGGACACGGTGACGACCATGTCCTCGCGCTGGATCAGGTCCTCGTCCTCGACCTCGCCTTCCTGCTCGATGATGACGGTGCGCCGCGGCGTGGCGAACTCGGCCTTCACCTCGGCGAGCTCGGTCTTGATGATGCCCAGCACGCGGTCGCGCGAGCGCAGGATGTCGAGATAATCGGCGATCTCGCCGGCGAGCTTGTCGAGCTCGTCGCGGATCTCGTCGCGGCCGAGCGCGGTGAGGCGTTGCAGACGCAGGTCGAGGATGGCCCTCGCCTGCTCCATCGACAGCCGGATCGTGCCGTCGGCGCTGATGCGATGGCGCGGATCGTCGATCAGCGTCAGCATGTCCTCGACGTCCCGTGCGGGCCAGTCGCGCGACATCAGGGTGTCGCGGGCGGTGGTCGGGTCGGGCGACGTCCGGATCACGCGGATCATTTCGTCGATATTGGCGACCGCGATCGCGAGGCCAACGAGGATATGCGCGCGATCGCGCGCCTTGGCCAGGAGATATTTGGTGCGCCGCGTGACGACCCGCTCGCGGAAGTCGACGAAGATCGTCAGTAGGTCCTTCAGATGCATGATCCGCGGACGGCCGCTGTCGAGCGCCACCATGTTGACGCCGAAGCTGGTTTGCAGCGGCGTGAATCTGTACAGCTGGTTCAGCACCACGTCCGGCACGGCATCGCGCTTCAACTCGATGACGACGCGGTAGCCTTCGCGGTCCGATTCATCGCGCAGGTCGCCGATGCCCTCGATCTTCTTTTCCTTGACCAGCTCGGCGATGCGCTCGACCATCGTCGCCTTGTTCACCTGGTAGGGAATCTCGGTGATGATGATCGCCTCGCGCTCCTTGCGGAAGGTCTCGATCGCGACCTTGCCGCGCATCATGATCGAGCCGCGGCCGAGGTGATAGGCTGAGCGGATGCCCTGCCGTCCGAGGATGACGCCGCCGGTCGGGAAATCCGGTCCCGGCACGATGTTGATGAGCTCGTCGATGGTGAGCGCGGGATTGTCGATCAACGCGACACAGGCGTCGATGACCTCGCCGAGATTGTGCGGCGGGATGTTGGTCGCCATGCCGACCGCGATACCGCCCGCACCGTTGACGAGAAGGTTCGGGAACTTGGCCGGCAAGACCGACGGTTCGGTCTCGTTGTTGTCGTAGTTCGGCTGGAAGTCGACGGTGTCCTTGTCGATGTCGGCCAGCAGAGCCAGCGCCGCCTTGGTCAGGCGGGCTTCGGTGTAACGATAGGCGGCCGGGGGATCGCCGTCGACCGAGCCGAAATTGCCCTGGCCGTCGATCAGCGGCACGCGCATGGAGAAGTCCTGCGCCATCCGGACCATGGCGTCGTAGATCGACTGGTCGCCGTGCGGATGATACTTACCGATGACGTCACCGACCACGCGGGCGGACTTGACGTACTTCTTGTCGGGCGTGTGCCCCTGCTCGTTCATCGAGAACAGGATGCGGCGGTGCACCGGCTTCAGACCGTCGCGCGCATCGGGCAGCGCCCGCGCCACGATCACGCTCATGGCGTAGTCGAGATAGGACTTCTTCATCTCCTCGAAGATGGAGACGGGGCGAATATCCGAGGGTTGCGCCGGCTGGTCGCCGGGCTTGTCGTCGTCGTCAGCCAAGGGGAAATCCGGTGAGATTTTATCTGGGAATCATATAGCGCATCGAGCCCCTGATAACCACCCTTGCGGGCTCCAGGGAAGCGCTTTTTCCGCCCATTTTTCCAATCACTTACGTCCCTACGGGCGGAGTCGCTGAGGGGCCTGGAACAGGCCTTCCGAAATCGCCTCTGCAGCTCGGCGATCGCGCGGCCCGCACGTCGACGAGCCTGTTTTGCGCTGGCGCCGTCCGAGTTCGACTCAAATATGAAACGGGCCCGGAAATCCCGAGCCCTTCCTGTCGATTAGCAGGGTTTGCTGACACGAGGTGGAAGGTGCCGCTCTATCGGCCCAGCGCCCCCTCATTGTCCCGATCGTCCTCAGAACGGGATGTCGTCGTCCATGTCGCTGTTGCGGCCACCGCCGCTGGCGGCAACGGGACGGCGCGGCGCGCTGCTGACGGGGCCGGAGGAGCCGAAATCGCCGCCCGGCTCGTCGCCGAAGCTGCCGCCTCCACCGCCGCCGCGGCCGTCGAGCATCGTGAGCGTCGAATTGAAGCCCTGCAGCACCACCTCCGTCGAGTACTTCTCGACGCCGCTCTGATCGGTCCATTTGCGGGTCTGGAGCGCGCCCTCGATGTAAACCTTGGCGCCCTTCTTCAGGTACTGTTCGGCGACCTTGCAGAGACCTTCATTGAAGATCACGACGCGGTGCCACTCGGTCTTCTCCTTGCGCTCGCCGGAATTCTTGTCGCGCCAGGTCTCCGAGGTGGCGATGCTCAGATTCGCGATCGGCCGCCCGTCCTGGGTGCGGCGGATTTCAGGATCCTTGCCGAGATTTCCAACCAGAATGACCTTGTTGACGCTTCCCGCCATCGCCGCTCTCCACTCCGAATGCCACTAATTTGAAAAAGGCCGAGCGCGCCATCCGCGTTCCTCTGCGCCCTGTTGGGGCGAACCTATACGCTTGCAGGCGCCGCTCGGCCCGTCACCCCAAGGTTATCCCCACATATAGCACCGACGGGCAATTCGTTCCAGATTTGTTCTCGCATAAATCTCCCCAAAATGTGGAGACGGGATGGCGCTTAGATGGCGCTGCGATGGCGGACGAAATGGAACCAAATCCGGTTCCCGTGAATGGGCGAAACCACTTAACATTCATTAAGTTAAGCGCGGACCTATTGCTTCCAAACTGTTGCGCGCCGGGCACGGACTCTGCCGCCTAATCGGGCTATCGTTGTGCCTCGAATTGATGCAAATGGGCCTCGCGCCTGATAGTCCGCCTCGGGGAACTCTGAGAGGCGGATCGACTGGGGAGATTACAATGAAGAAGATTCTCGTTGGCTTCGCCGGCGCAGTTGCGCTGGCCCTCTCGGCTCCGGCCGGTGCTGCGGATCTCGGGGCCCGTCCCTATACAAAGGCGCCGGTCGCACCCCCCGCTCCGATCTATACCTGGACCGGCTTCTACATCGGTGTGCAGGGCGGCGGCGGCTGGGGCCGCAGCGACGAGACCTTCTTCGGCGCTCCGAACGCTCCGGGCTTCGCTGGATCGCAGGATTACGATACCAGCGGCGGGTTCGTCGGTGGCGTGTTCGGCTACAACTGGCAAGTCAACAATGTCGTATTCGGTATCGAAGGCGACTACCATTGGGCCGACATCAACGGTCGTTCTGCGGAGATCAATGCCGGCCTGGGCGACACCTATTTCACGAGAATCCGCGGCTTCGGCGACATCAAGGGCCGTCTCGGCTACTCGACCGGCCCCGCTCTCTTGTTCGTCAGCGGCGGCGCTGCAGTCGGCGACATTCAGCACCGCTATGATGGCGTTCCCGGAAACGTCTTCATCCAGAACAACACCCGCTGGGGTTGGACCGTCGGCGCGGGCGCGGAATACATGTTCGCTCCGAACTGGTCGGCCAAGGTCGAATACAACTACATCGACTTCGGCCGCAGCACGATCCAGTACACCGCCGTGCCTGCCAACCGTTCCGAGTGGAACGATACCGTTCACACCGTCAAGGCAGGTGTGAACTATCACTTCAATTGGGGCGGGATGGGCACCACCAGGTACTGATATCTCTCTGAAATCATTGAATCGAAGGCCGGCCTCGCGCCGGCCTTTTTCGTTTGGCGGCAAAGCAAATGAGTCAACTACGCTTACGTTTTGGGCGCCGTGTGGCTTTTTGGAGACACAACTTGCGGCTTTGCTGGTGTAAGTACGGCGTTAGTTGGACACGACGTCCGCTGCCCTTTCGATCGCGGAAGGCAACAATAGAAACTGGGACTGGGATTAAGTTGAAAATGAAAAAGGTTTTGTTGGCTTCGGCCTGTTTGTTCGCTCTGGCGGCCCCCGCTTCGGCTGCTGATCTCGCAGCCCGCCCCTACACCAAGGCTCCGGTCGCTCCGCTGGCTTCGGTCTACAACTGGACCGGCTTCTACCTCGGTATCGTCGGTGGCGGCGCCTGGGAAGACAGCTCCGGCGACCCGAAGATGAAGGGTGGCTTCGTCGGCGGCACCGCCGGCTACAACTGGCAGACCGGCAACGTCGTGTTCGGCCTCGAGGCTGATGCTGCCTGGGCTGACGTCAGCGCGTCCGCCACCGGTCCGATCCTCGTCCCCGGCTTCGGTGTTGCCACGGCGACTCTGAGCTCGAAGACGGATGCGATGGGCACCGTTCGCGGCCGCATCGGCTGGGCCGTCAACAACGTCCTGTTCTACGGCACGGGTGGTTACGCCTGGATCGACAACAAGCTGAGCGCCAGCGCTCTCGGCGTGACCATCTCCGACAGCAAGTTCCACTCCGGCTGGACCGTCGGTGCAGGCGTCGAGGCGTACTTCGCTCCGAACTGGACCGTCAAGGGCGAGTACCTCTACCGCAGCCTCGGCGGCGAGACCTACTTCTCGGGCACCCTGCCCACCGGCACGCTCGACTTCCACACCGTGCAGGTCGGCGTGAACTATCACTTCGGCGCCCCGGTGGTTGCGAAGTACTAAGCTTCACTCCAACGCTTCGCGTTACGAAAGGCCGGCCTTGTGCCGGCCTTTTTGTTTGTGCGCGGCAACCCGCTTCGTGCTGGCGTTTTTGGCGAGATGTGGCGCGCCGGTGACACAACCTTCGGCTTCAATGGTGTAAGCAATAGCATCGGTCGGATCATAGGGGGCCGCTGTCTTCCGCTTTCCGGAAGGCAAGAACGAAACGAAACTGGGGAATCGATATAAAGAAGCTTTTGCTGGCTTCGGCCGGCTTGTTCGCACTCAGCGCGTTGGCGCCGGCCTCAGCGGCCGATCTGGCGGCCCGCCCCTACACCAAGGCTCCGGTCGCGCCGGTCGCGATGTACAACTGGAGCGGTTTCTACATCGGCGTCAACGGCGGTGGCGCCTCGAGCCGCAACTGCTGGGATCTCAACGCTGTCCTCGGCGCGGCAATTCCGGTTGTCTCCGAAGGCTGTCACAACGCCACGGGCGGCGTCGTCGGTGGTCAGGTCGGCTATCGCTGGCAGTCGACCAACTGGGTCTTCGGCCTCGAAGCTCAAGGCGACTGGGCCAATCTCAAGGGATCGAACGCGAGCGCCCCCCTCGCCTTCGCGCCGATCGTCAATCAGACCCGAATCGATGCGATCGGCCTTTTCACCGGCCAGGTCGGCTATGCCTGGAACAACGTGCTCTTGTACGTGAAGGGCGGCGCCGCGGTTACCCATGCCAAATACGATGGTCTTCTGGGCGGCGTCGTCTTCGACAGCGCGAGCGAGACGCGCTGGGGTGGCGCAGTCGGCACCGGCATCGAATTCGGTTTCGCCCCGAGCTGGTCTGTTGCCGTCGAATACAACCATCTGTTCATGGGCGGCCGCAACGTCGGGTTCACGGTCCTCGGCGTCAACGACCGTACCGACCGTATCAAGCAGGACGTCGACATGGGCACCGTCCGCCTCAACTACACCTTCGGCGGTCCCGTCGTCGCCCGGTACTGAAATCCCGATCGACCGACGTCACCACGTCACGAAAGGCCGGCCTCGCGCCGGCCTTTTTGTTTCGGCGGGTCTACGTTCCCAGCCCCGCTGCTGCCAGATGCCGCCAGCGCCCCAACAATCCGTTGACGATTCGCAACTCCCTCTGGAAATCCGAGCGCGTTCTTCCTACGTTCGCTGACAACCCCATCGGCGCCGATCCCGGTTCCGGGCGAAGCGCGCCTCTTTTGCTGGCGCGGTCGCGCACCCATGGGATTCCTTGAGGGCAACTCGGATGGATGAAGTGATCAAGGCGAAGCGCCAACAGCAGAACGCGGGGGCACACCTGCGCGCAATTACGATCCGCGGCGCGCGCGAGCACAACCTCAAGAACATCGACGTCGAGATTCCCCGCGACAAGCTGGTGGTGTTCACGGGCCTGTCGGGCTCCGGAAAATCCTCGCTCGCCTTCGACACGATCTACGCCGAGGGCCAGCGCCGCTACGTCGAATCGCTGTCGGCCTATGCGCGCCAGTTTCTGGAGATGATGCAGAAGCCTGATGTCGACCAGATCGACGGCCTGTCGCCGGCGATCTCGATCGAGCAGAAGACGACCTCGAAGAACCCGCGCTCCACCGTCGGCACCGTCACCGAGATCTACGACTACATGCGCCTGCTCTGGGCGCGCGTCGGCGTGCCCTATTCGCCGGCCACGGGCCTGCCGATCGAGAGCCAGACCGTCTCGCAGATGGTCGACCGCGTGCTGGCCCTCCCCGAGGGGACGCGCCTCTACCTGCTCGCGCCCGTCGTGCGCGGCCGCAAGGGCGAGTACCGCAAGGAGCTCGCCGAATGGCTCAAGAAGGGTTTTCAGCGCGTCAAGATCGACGGCACCTTTCATGAGCTCGCGGAAGCCCCGGCGCTGGACAAGAAGTTCCCGCACGACATCGACGTCGTGGTCGACCGCATCGTGGTGCGCGCCGACATCGGTCAGCGCCTCGCCGAGAGTTTCGAGACCGCGCTGAAGCTCGCCGAAGGCCTCGCCGTCGTCGAATTCGCCGACGCGCCGGCGGGCGCTGCGCCTGCGGAGGAAAAGGAAAAGAAGAAGACCGCAAAAATCCACGACAAGAGCGGACCCGAGCGCATGCTGTTCTCGGAAAAGTTCGCCTGCCCGGTCTCCGGCTTCACCATCCCCGAGGTCGAGCCGCGCCTGTTCTCGTTCAACAACCCCTACGGCGCCTGCCCCGCCTGCGGCGGCCTCGGCGTCGAGCAGCATGTCGACGAGGACCTCGTCATCCCCGACAAGGAGCTCGCCATCGGCAAGGGCGCGATCGCGCCGTGGGCCAAATCGTCCTCGCCCTATTACGTGCAGACGCTGACGGCGCTCGGCAAGCACTACAAATTCACGCTGACCACCAAGTGGAAGGACCTGCCTAAGAAGACGCAGAACGCCATCCTCCATGGCTCCGGCGAGGACGAGATCAAGTTCTCCTACGAAGACGGGGTGCGTTCCTACGACACCAAGAAGCCGTTCGAGGGCGTCATCACCAACATCAACCGCCGCTACCGCGAAACCGAAAGCGAGTGGGCGCGCGAGGAGCTGGCAAAGTATTTCCACGACGTGCCCTGCGAAGGCTGCAAGGGCTTCCGGCTCAAGCCCGAGGCGCTCTGCGTCAAGATCGGCGGCAAGCATATCGGCGAGATCTCGGAGCTGTCGGTCAGGAAGGCCGGCGAATGGTTCGAGACCGTGCCCGGTGCGCTCAACGCGCAGCAGAACGAGATTGCCGGACGTATCCTGAAAGAGATCCGTGAGCGCCTCACCTTCCTGCTCGACGTCGGCCTCAACTACCTGACGCTGTCCCGCTCCTCCGGCACGCTGTCCGGCGGCGAGAGCCAGCGCATTCGTCTGGCCTCGCAGATCGGCTCCGGGCTCACAGGCGTGCTCTACGTGCTGGACGAGCCCTCGATCGGCCTGCACCAGCGCGACAATGCACGCCTGCTCGATACCCTCAAGCGGCTGCGCGACCTCGGCAACACCGTGATCGTGGTCGAGCATGACGAGGACGCCATCCTCCTGGCCGACCACGTGCTCGACATCGGCCCCGGCGCCGGCATGCATGGCGGCAACATCATCGCCGAAGGCACGCCCGCCGAGATCATGCGCAACCCGAAATCGCTGACCGGCAAGTACCTGACCGGCGAGCTCGAGGTCGAGGTGCCGGAGCGGCGCCCGCCGAACCATCGCCGCACCATCAAGGTGGTGAACGCGCGCGGCAATAACCTCAAGAACGTCACGGCCGAAATTCCGCTGGGCCTGTTCACGGCGGTCACCGGCGTCTCCGGCGGCGGCAAGTCGACGCTCCTCATCGACACGCTCTACCGCGCCATCGCCCGCAAGCTGAACAATGCCAGCGAAGGCGCTGCCCCGCACGACCGCATCGAGGGCCTCGAGCACATCGACAAGATCATCGACATTGACCAGTCGCCGATCGGCCGCACCCCGCGCTCGAACCCGGCGACCTACACCGGCGCCTTCACGCCGATCCGCGAATGGTTCGCCGGCCTGCCCGAGGCGAAAGCGCGCGGCTACGAGCCCGGCCGCTTCTCCTTCAACGTCAAGGGCGGCCGCTGCGAGGCCTGCCAGGGCGACGGCGTCATCAAGATCGAGATGCATTTCCTTCCCGACGTCTACGTGACCTGCGACGTCTGCAAGGGCAAGCGCTACAACCGCGAGACGCTGGAGGTGCTGTTCAAGGGCAAGAGCATCGCCGACGTGCTCGACATGACCGTCGAGGAGGCCGCCGAGTTCTTCAAGGCCGTGCCGCGCGTCCGCGAGACGTTCCAGACGCTCCACCGCGTCGGCCTCGACTACATCCACGTCGGCCAGCAGGCCACCACGCTCTCGGGCGGCGAAGCCCAGCGCGTCAAGCTCGCGAAGGAATTATCGAAGCGCGCCACCGGCCGCACCCTCTACATCCTGGACGAGCCGACCACCGGCCTGCACTTCCACGACGTCAAGAAGCTGCTCGAGGTGCTGCACGAGCTGGTCGCGCAGGGCAACACGGTCGTCGTCATCGAGCACAATCTCGAAGTCATCAAGACCGCCGACTGGGTCATCGACCTCGGCCCCGAAGGCGGCGACGGCGGCGGCGAGATCGTTGCCTGGGGCCCGCCCGAGGACATCGCCAAGGCGCCGCGGAGCTACACGGGCAAATTCCTGGAGCCGGTGCTGAAGAAGGCGCGGAAGCCGAAGCGAAGGAGCACGAGCGAGGCAGCGGAGTGACGACGCGATGCCGTACGGTTTTGAATTTGGAGATGATGGCGCATCTCCAGACGCTACCATACGTGCCAACGTCCCTCGGAACATCGCGCACAAGACGGCGCTTCTAGTCACAATCGCGACACAGCTCAGATTTCCGAATTATTTTGGAGGAAATTGGGATGCGCTCGAGGAATGCATCTGTGATCTATCCTGGCTGCCAACCGGGCTGGTACTCGTAAAGCACGACGACCTGCCGCTCGTTGACGATGTGCGGAACGCAATTGTCTACGTTACCATACTGAACAGCGCCACCCGCAAGATGTCGAAATCGGAACAACATCCACTTTCGATCGTGTTTCCCGCCCAATATCGTGACCAGGTCTTGTGGCTACTTCGATCCAGCGAAAGCTCGTAGGTTAAAGACGTGCAGGCGGATTGGCGCTGATCTCGGAGGAAAACCTAGATGTCGGCCGGCCTCATTCAGACCTACGGCGCCTTTGCCCACAACAATGCCTGGGCGAACCATCGGCTGCTCACCGCCTGCGCCGCGCTGTCTCAGCCCGAGTTCGAAGCCCACCGCACCGGCTTCTTCCCGAGCCTCCAGCGCACGCTGAACCACATCTACGTCATTGATCTCTTCTACATTGATGCGCTCGAGGGCGGCTGGCTCGGGCCACAGGCCTGGGTGAACGAGGTGCCCCACCCCTCGGTTTCTGAGCTGAAGGCTGCCCAGGCCGCGATGGACAGACGCCTGCTCGCCATCTGCGACGCGCTCACGCCCGAGCTTCTCGATGGCCATGTCCGGATCAACAGAGACACGAGCGTCCAGATCGAACGTTGCGACCGGCTGTTGATGCACCTGTTTCAGCATCAGATCCATCATCGCGGGCAGGCGCATGCCATGCTGTCCGAAACCAGCGTCGCGCCGCCCCAACTCGACGAATTCTTCGCCGAAGGAGAGGCGCCGCTCAGGGCCGCAGAGTTCTCCGATCTCGGATGGACCGAGGCGACGGTGTGGAAAGCCTAGCGGTTTAATCTCCTCTCCATGCCCTACACCCTCGCCATCTTCGACCTCGACGGCACCCTCGCCGACAGCTTCCCTTGGTTCCTGCGCACCATCAACGATGTGGCCGATCGCTTCGGCTTTCGCCGCGTGACGGACGAGGACATCGAAGAGCTCAGGCATGCCTCGACGCGCGAGATCCTCGCCCGCCTCGAAGTGCCCCTGTGGAAGCTGCCGGCGATCGCGCGGCATGCGCGGCGGCTAAAGGCGGAAGCTGCTTCCGAGATCCCGCTGTTTGCGGGCGTCGAGGCGATGCTGCGGACGCTGGCCGATAGCGGCGTGCAGCTTGCGCTGGTGACCTCCGACAGTGAAGCCAATGCGCGCGAGAAGCTCGGCGAAGCGGCGGCGCTGTTTTCACATTTCGACTGTGCCGCATCGCTGTTCGGCAAGCCCGCGAAATTCCGCCGCGTCATCCGCCGTGCTGGAGCTGATCCGGCCCGCGTGATCGCGGTTGGCGACGAGGTGCGCGACATCGAGGCGGCGCGGGCTGTCGGGATCGGCTGCGGTGCGGTGTGCTGGGGTTATGCGGCGCCGGCGGCGCTGCGGGCGCTGGGGCCAGACCACGTCTTCGAGCGTATCGACGACATCGCGCCGATCCTGCTGAGCGGTGCCCTCGAGCCGAGAGATCGGACGCCGGCCTAGCTGCCCCGCGATGCTTCGTGCTTCTCCATCGAGATCGCGATCCGCTCCAGAAAACCGTTCATGCGCCGGGTCTCGGCGACCTGCTGCTCGTAGAGCTCGATCATAGTCACGCCGGACGATCCGCGCGCCTGCATTCCGTTCCGTCGCGAGAACCAGAACCAGAACCCGATCAGAAGCAGGAACGGCAGCCACGCCACGGCGAACTCGACCCATTTATCCATCGAAATGTCTCCGCTTCCTGCGCTGCGCACGATCCCGGCGCCAATGGAGACCATCTGTCGGCTCAGCCGGAGATCCGGTTCGACGCCGTGCTCCAACCGACATCATTGCGACCGGGAGCAGCTTGTCGATCGGGCTGGGGCCTCGACGATGCAGCAATTCGCCGCGTCCGTTTGCCGCTGCCCTCCCATTCTTCCGAACGAAGTCGTGATCGCGACCTGCCATGGAATCGACCAACTTACAAAATTACACTGAGTGCAATTATCAATGACATCTGGTGCGATCAAATGCAGGGTGCAAGCAGGTTGGGCAGCGACGCGTCCGCCCCCGGGAAAATGACGCGACGCCGCCTCGGTGCGATGCTGCTCGCGGTCGCAGTCACGGCAGCAGTCACCGCACACCCGGCGCAAGCGCAATCCGCCCCGCCCGCTCACATCGACTTCGACTGGGTCGATCCCGCGCGTGCGCGGCCCGTGCCGGCCCGCTTGCACTGGCCGACGGATGTTGCGCCCGGATCGCGCGTGCCGCTCATCGTCTTCTCCCATGGGCTCGGCGGTTCACGCAGAGGCTACAGCTATCTGGGGCGATATTGGTCGTCCCGCGGCGTTGCGAGCTTGCATGTTCAGCATACCGGCAGCGATTCCTCGCTCTGGGCAGGCAATCCCCTCGCCGTCGTCGACCGCTTGCAGCGCGCGGCTCACGAGAGCGAGGCGCTGGCGCGAGCGCGCGACCTGCACTTTGCCCTGGATCGCATGCTGTCTGGCCCCTATGGCGCCCGGATCGACCGTCGGCGCATCGTGGCGGCCGGGCATTCCTATGGCGCCAACACGGCCCTTGTTGCCGTTGGCGCCCGCGTGATGCGCGACGGAAGGTGGGTCGAGGCCCGCGACCCGCGCTTTACGGCCGCGATCGTCATCTCTGCTCCGCCATTCTATGGCGAAACCGATCTTGCCTCGGTCCTGGGCAAGATCACCGTTCCGAACCTGCACGTGACGGCGACGAACGACGTCATTCAAATCCCCGGATATCACTCGCCCACCACCGACCGACTGGCCGTCTTCAACGCCATAGCCACGCCCCGCAAGCTGCTTGCCGTGTTCGAGGGCGGCTCGCACAGCATCTTCACAGATCGCTCGTTCACGGGAGGCCCGGCCCTGAACCCGAAGGTGAAGGCCGCGACGGCTGAGCTCACTTTGGCGTTCCTCGACCTGGCCTATGACGGGAATCGGGAGACGCTGACGCGATGGAATGCGGATTGGCAGCCGATCCTGGCATTGGCTCCCGGTGCGGCGCCGCCGCAGCTTTCGGCTCCCCCGTCTCCGCGCATGGTGCGGGCAGCGGCCGGCCTCGTTCCGTCGCAATGAGATAGGTCGTCGTAGCTGCCTCGAGCAGAGCGACATGCCCCACGCTGCGTGGAGCGCTCTTCCGGATCGTAGCTCCCACTGAACCCGCCGGCTTGGGTGCAAAGGCTTGGGTGCAAAGGCTCGGGGTCGAACCGACTCGCCTTCCGTTTTTTGACGAACTACTCCGTCTTCCGCAAGAACGCGCCGAACGCGCGCGGGCCGTCGCCGGTCTTGATCTCGCCGATCACCTTCAGCTCAATCGCGTCGATGATGCTGAGCGTGTTGCTCTCCCAGCAGGCGACGATGATGCGCTTGCCGTCGGCGGTTGCGGCGATGCCTTCGGGATAGTCGCCGACATTGATGCGCTTGATCGGCTTCAGGCTCGCCAGGTCGAACACGCTGACGGTGCCGCCATACTGGTCAGTGACGAAACCCCGCCCTTGCGCGAGCGCCACTGCGTAGGGCCGCATCCCCGCCGGCACCCGGCCGATCTCGCGGCCTTGTGCGATGTCGATGACCGAAACGTCGTCGGAGCCGACATTGGCGGTGTAGGCGCGCCTGCCCTCGGCATCGATGGTGACGCCGAACGGACGCGTGCCGACCTTGATGGTCGCGTTGCGCTGCCGCGTCGCGGTGTCCACCACCGAGACGCTGTCATCGTCGCGGTCGGCCGAGAGCAGCAGCTTGCCATCCGGCGTCACTGCCAGCCCCGAGGGCGAGGCGCCGACCGCGATGCTGGCGGCGACGCTGCGTGAGGTCGTATCAATCACCCGTACCGCGGCGGCGTACCAGTCGGCGACATAGATCGTCTTGCCATCGGGCGCGACCGCAATGCCGAGCGGCCCGCCGCCAACCTCGATGCGGCCGGCAACCTGCCGCCTTGCTGCGTCCACCACCGTCACCGCCTTGGCATCGGGGCTCGTCACATAGGCAAAGAGCCCGTCGGCGCTGACGGCCACGCCCGCCGGCTTGCCGCCGATCGGGATGGTCGCAACACCGCGCGCGCCAGCGAGGTCCACGACCATCAGATCGTCGCTGAGCTGGTTGGTGACGAACGCCTCTTCCGCGGACGCCTGCGCGATGCTGGCGGCGAGCGCCGCCAGAACCAGAATTCGCACGATCAGCTACCGCTCTCGATCTTCTTCTTGAGCGCCTCGAGGCCGGACTTGTACAGACCGCTCACCGCCCTCACCGCGGCCTCGTCGCTCAGTTCCGGCGGCGGATCGTTGTTGGGAAAGCCGCGGTAGAACGCGCCGGCCCATTCCAGCTTGGACTTGCCGTCGGGCGCCGGCGACACCGTCAAGGTCGAGGAATAATTGGTAACCGGCAGCACCTTCACGTCGACCTTGGTGATCCGGTACGAATAGCTCTGCATGTCGGGCTCGTATTTGTAGAGCTCCTCCTCGACCGTCGGGCCACCTGTCAGGGTCAGCGTCCGCGTCGCGCCGATCTCGTTGCCCTTCTGGCCTTCGGTCTTGGTGACGATCGGAAGCCAGCTCATGTCCTGGAAATTGGAGATCGCGGCCCACACCTTGGCCGGTGGCGCGCTGATCTCGATGGATTCTCGCACCTTCTGCCGGGTCGGCCCGTGCCCCCAGGCCGGGCCAAACGTCACCGTCAAGCCTGCCGCCCCAATTACAGCCAGCGCCGCAGCCACGGCTGCGCGCCGTCCCATCGTCACCCTCATCTCGTTTCCTCATACGTCCAGTTGATCACGCGCGACTTGGAATGCGCGCTGCGGTCATCCTAGCGCATTTTGGGGCCGAGGGGAGACCGGTTCATGGCACCGTTGCGGCGGCGTTCGGCCGAGCCCACAACCTGTTGCGCTGCCCGACGGGCAAAACACCCAACGAGAAGGTCAATGCCTTCGTCGCAAATAATTCGCTTTACTAGAATTCGGAAATATCGCATGTTTCGGCCACCTCAACCCGGGCCGAGGGGCGGATCGCGATCGTCACGAACGCGGGATGGGAGGTGGTGGACGCGGGCCGCGTCGCGCGCAGTCGGTTTGCAGGGCGGGTCACACCGTGAGCAGGCAACGCGCGCACACGACAGGTGCAGCCCGCGTACGGCAAAATCGTGTGGTCCTGGCGCCCGGGGTTCTGGCGTCAAGGTTTGCGGCGATGCGGCGGCCGACCGGCGCGCACATCGATCAGCCGCAAGGCGACGGGGGCAATAGTGCAACGCTCCCCGGGGGAGCAACTGTGCTGAAGTAGACCGCCGATCGGCCGGCCTCAAGGCTGGCGCTGGACGCGCCACCGCCTTTGGCGGCTGACGGCCTTGACCCCGTCCGCTCGTCGGTCTGTCGGCTTGGCATGCGCTCGGTCGAGGACCGAGCGCGGTAGGGCGCGCTCGATCAGCTCACCGCAACGCGTAGCGGCCCGGATTCCATTTCTCGCCGCGGGCGATCATCGTATTGAGGATGACGATCAGCTTGCGCATGCAGGCAATGAGCGCAACTTTCGGCTCCTTGCCCTTGGCAATCAGCCGTTGATAGAACGCCTTGAGCACCGGGTTGTTCTGGGTGGCTGCGCCGAGACAGGGCATGTAGAGAGCGTTGCGTACCCAGCGGCGGCCGCCCTTGATGTGGCGCTCGCCACGTCGCTTGCCACTATCGTCATCATAAGGCGCAGCGCCCAACAACGCGGCGGCGATCTCATCGCGAACCGTCCCGAGTTCCGGGAGCCCCGCAATGAGGACCGCAGAGGCCGTTTCGGCGAGGCCCGGCACGCTCTCGATGATCTCGGCGCGCGCGGCAAATGCCGGTGTGGCCTTGACCGTGACAACGATTGCATCTTCGAGCTTGGCAATCTCAGCATCCAGGCCCTTCAAGACGCGGGCGTGGGCTTTCTGCACCGCTCCCGGCACGGCGTGCTCGTTCTGGCTCTGCAAGCGGGTCTTCAGATCGATCACGGCTTTGCGTGCTTTGACCAGTGCCGCCAGCTCCTCGCGCGCCGCATCGTGGGTTTGGCTCGGCGCATCTTCAAACGTCTCAGCGAACCAGGCGGTCGTGTCCGCGTCGATCGTATCGTTCTTGGCGAGCCGCCCCGCCGATCGGGCGAAGTTACGCACTCGCCGTGGATCGATGATCCGCACCGCGAAGCAGGCTTCGCGCAGCGCCTTGGCCCAGTCCCGCTCGTAGCCGCCGGACGCCTCCATCACCGCCCTGTCGACCTTGTGCTTGCGCAGCCAGGCGACCAGCTTGCGCCGTCCCTTCGCACCGCTCGGGAACGCTTGCCGTTGCGACAGCGAGCGAATGCATGCATCCACCTTGTCCTTGGCCACATCTATCCCGACGACAACGCGACCGTTCTGTGCCATCATCCACTCCCTTCCTTGCTCGGTTCGGGCTCGAAGCCCATGCAACTGTTCGGGTTGAGGAAGACACGCCGAATCCGTCCCACGCTCCCCGACAGGCTCTAGGCCTTTGAGCACGAACGGGCTCGGATCCAGCGACGGGCGGTTGGTCAGAACCGCCCGTTCGCACATCCTGGCAGATCTTGCGGACACAAGAGCACGACATAAGCCGTAAACCCACTGCGCAGGGAAGGCCGGATGTTTCGGCTACACCTGTATGCCGCTGTGCAGCTTTCTCAAGCACACGCTTTCGCACAGTGGACCGTGGGTGCCAGCCGGCACCCGGCCTTCCCTGCGCCCTCGGCACTTTCGAGGGCGGCAAATGCCGCAAGGCTCGGGCGTAATGCGCCGCGAGAACGGGAAGGTGTGCGCGTGAACTGGATTGGATGACGATATGGATTCGACGCTCATGCCCCGGACGCTGCGCAGCGCCCCCTTTGGCGATGCGCTGCAGAGCCGGGGCCCATGCAGCAGCGATATGCGCGGCCTCTGGGTCCCGGCTCTGCGCCGCAACGCTCGCGCATTGCAGCTTGTCCGGGACGCGACAGCGACTCCGGCGAAACGCCCTCCGACACACTCCCCTACTCTCCCAGCGTCGCCTGCACGAACCCGCGCGGGTCGTTGCAGAATTCCCGCATCAAGCGGTAATGGTCGGTCTCTTCCACGGTCACAGGCTCCAGGCCGTATTTCCCGAGCCGCAGCAGCCGGGCGTTCGGATAGGCCATCAGCATCGGCGAATGGGTCGCCATGATCACCTGGCAGATCCGGGACTCCTCCATGCGCCGGAGCAGCTTCAGGAATTCGAGCTGACGTGCCGGCGATAATGCCGATTCCGGCTCGTCGAAGATGAAGATGCCCTGGCGCTGACAGCGCTCCTCGAAGAAGCGCAGGAAGCCCTCGCCGTGGGAATGCGAGAGGAAATCGGGACCGGCCTGGCCGGCGTCACGCGCGGCCTTGTCGAGATATCGCGCCACCGAGAAGAAGCTCTCGGCACGAAAAAACCAGCCATTGGTGATCTTCGGCAGCCAGCTTGCGCGCAGCGCCCTGGAGAGTTGACCACCCATCTTCTCGCGCGCCTCGGAGTGGTCGACCGGCATGTAGCCCTTGCCGCCTCCGGCATCGTCGTAGCCGGCGAGCGATGCGATGCCTTCGAGGATCGTCGACTTCCCGGTGCCGTTCTCTCCGACGATGATGGTGATGGCCGCGTCGAAGTTGAGCTCGAAATCATCCGGGAAGATCGGCAGGCAAAACGGATAGGCCTCGCGATCCCCAACCTGCAACGGGTCGAGCCAGACCCGCTTCAGATACGGCGCAGGCAAGTTGATGGTGCGATGACCCCTCCGGCTCATAACCGCCTCTCCGTCCGTTCCGCCAAAGACCCAAGAAAGAACATAACGGGAACAATGACGTTAGGCAATCGGCATGAATTCCCGGCGAAAGCCGCGACTGCACGGCTAATCCAGCGCCTCCAGCACCAGCTCCATCGTCATCAGCACGGGATTGTCGCCGTTGACCAGGCGCCCTTCCGCCAGGCCGCCGGTGTAGTCGACCAACGCGACGTCGAGCGCAGCCTCGGGCGCGCCGGAGGGCCCGGGCGCGATCAGCCCGGCCGTCACCGCAAGCTCGGTCGCAAACGGCTCGGTCACGCCGCCATGGATGAAGCGCGCGCCGATGGTCGAACCGACGCCGCCATGGATCTTCGCACGCGCGATGCCACGCGCGCGGCAGAACGCTTCGAGCGCGCCGGCAAAATCCTGGTTCGGGCGCAGCCGGAGCGCGAACGCGCGGCTCGTCGTGCGCGCGCCCGTACGCTCCGCGGGCACCGGCCCGAACAGCTTGAAATTGGTCTCGGGATCGGGCTCGGCGGTGAACGTCGCACCGTCGATACCGAAGGCCTCGACCTCGAACGGTTCGGCGACGACAGTCTGGTCGGGCAGCATGTGGCCACCACTGTCCCTGCCGTCGGCTTCCGTCCAGAGCCCATGGCAGTGAAAGAACGGCGCGCCGTCCCGCGTGCCGAGCGTCATGCTGCCGAGCCTCGTACGCGTCACGCCGCCGGGCCGGAACGTGTCGCTGTAAAACGCAGCGTTCTCACCGGTCTTCGACAGCGCCGGCATGACATAGGCGAACGGCCCGAGCGCGCCCTGCCGGAAGCTGAGCACGCCGTTCGTGAAACCTTCGGCCGCAAAGCCGAGCCGTGCGGCTTCCAGCAGCGGCAGGCCCGCTTGAAGCATGAATGAGAAGGCGCGTCCCCTCGCCTCCACCCATTGGATGCGTTCGGCGACGGGCGTGCCCGGCTGCTTGATATTTCGCATCGGCTGCGCTCAGCCAGCTTTCGTCTTGTCGAGATCGAGCAGCCCGCGCGCCTCGAGCTCGTCGCGCACCATGCGTTTTGGAATCTTGCCATAGCCGGATTTCGGCAGCGCCTCCCAGAAGAAGAACCGCTTCGGCATCTTGTAGCGCGGCACCTTTGGCGACAGGAATGCCGCCATCTCGGCCTCGCTCACCGGCTTCTGGCCGTCCCGCGCAACGCAAACGGCGACGCCGACCTCGCCCCAGGTCGCATCTGGCACGCCGAGCACGGCGACCTCCCCGACCGCGGGATGCGTCAAGATCTTCTCCTCGATCTCGCGCGGATAGATGTTGGAGCCGCCGGAGATGTACATGTCGGACGCGCGGCCGGTGATGTAGACGAAGCCCTCCTCGTCCATATGGCCGAGATCGCCGGTCCGGAACCAGCCGTTGCGGAATGCCTTCGCATTGGCTTCAGGGTTGTCGTAATAGCCGGCGAGCACCGCCGGCCCGATCACGCAGATCTCGCCGCTCTGGTTGGCCGCGAGTTCGCGGCCCTCGTCGTCCTGGATCGAAACCTGCATGCCGGTGCGCTCGAAACCGCAGGTGCCGATCTTGGCGTGCGGACCGTCCTCGGGATCGTGCAGCGCCGCCGGCAGCACGGTGATGTTGCCGGTGACCTCGCCAAGGCCGAAATATTGCACGATGACCTTGCCGAGCTTCTTCAGCGCGGTCTTCTGATCCTCCCGATACATCGGCGCGCCCGCATAGATCACGTGACGCAGCGAGGCGTGGTCGTATTTGTCGACGGCGGGGTGCTCGACCATCATCTTCAGGATCGTCGGCACGGTGAAGAGATTGGCGACCCGATGCTTTTCGATCAGACGGAAGGCCTCGTCGATGTCGAACTTCTCGGTCGGCAACAATACGGTGCAGACGCCGCGCGCGGTCTGCACCAGCTGGTGCACGCCGGCGCCATGCGAGAGCGGCGCCACCACCAGCGAGGCGTCCGCCTCGGTCACCCCGGGAGTGAGATCGGCGAGATGGTTGGTGACGACAAATCCCATCTGGCCGTGGGTCAGCACCGCCGCCTTGGAACGCCCGGTGGTGCCGGAGGTGAAGAAGAACCAGCAGGGATCGTCGTGCTCGACATCGGCATTCGCGATACTGGCGCCGGCCTGCGCGGCGATGGCATCAGCGACCGAGCGCTCGCCGAATCCGGCCTTGCCGTCGATGCTCCAGATGAACTCGAGCGCGCCGCCCTTCACCGCCGCGGCATGTTCAGGAAAATCGACATGGCAAAGAAATGCCTTGGCCCCGGAGGCCTCCGCGAGATAGGTGACCTCGTCCGGCATCAGGCGGAAATTGGTGGGCACCCAGACCGCGCCGAGCCGGAATGCCGCGAACATCGACAAGAACATCTCGTCGCCATTCTTGGAATGGACCAGGATGCGGTCGCCCTTCGCAATGCCGCGCGCGGCGAGCGCCGTGGCCAGCGCCGAGACCTGCGCATCGATCTCGCGCCAGGTCCAGGATCTGTCCCCCCAGACGAAGCCCGGACGAGACCCATGCCGCCGCGCGTTCTGGGTCAGCATGTAGGCGAGATTCATGACGCGGCGGGACATGCGCAGGGGCTGCATCGGGCTTCCTCTTCGAGGGCGGACGGCACGCGAGCTGCCCGCTCATTTCAGCCCATTTATCGCCATCGCCAGCGCCCCTGCAAGGCCGCCGGACGCACGGCTCCCCTACGGTTGCTTGAATGCGAACGGCGTCGTCGTGACGGTCCTGTGCTTGGCGCAGGCCTGCGGACCAAAGCCGCCGCAGAAGCTGCCATGCAGATCGAAGCGGATGCTGCGCGCAGCACCGCGCTTCGTGGGCGGGGCTATGATCCTGTAGCGAAGGACATGGCCGTCGAACACCTCGCGCATGCTGCCGTCCGGCAGCGTCACGAGGATCTTCATGACGCAACCGCCGGTTCCGCAATAGGTGGTCTCGCGATCCCCGCATTTGGTCTCGCCGAAGTCGACGATGTAGTCGTCGCGGCCGTCGCCGGTGAGGTCGATCCTGCGTACCGTATCAGTCGCGAATCTCACCTCGCCGCCATCCTGGCTGGTGCATTCCTCATTGGCGTAGCGCAGCGCCTTCTGCACGCCGGGCGGATAGTCGGCTGGATTGAACGTCTTTGCATCCTCGGCGCGCGCGGCAGAGGTGAACAGAGCGAGCATGAAGATCAGATAACGCATGCGGGTTGGTCGCCGGCGCGGCCGCAATCGTTCAGGGAATTTTAAACATGATCGGCGCACCTTCGTTCAGTTCTCGCGTACAGAGTGCCGCATCATGGTCAAAGCGCCTGCCTTCCTCCTGTTGTCGCTGGCGCTCGCCGGATGTGCCGTCGCGCCACAGGCGCATCTGGCGTCCGATCCCGCCTTCAAGCCAGCCCGTTATGCCTGGGATGGCGCCGGCGAGGATCCCAATCGTCCACATGCTACTTCACGACCAACGCGGACGGCGACCGGAGGCGAGCGAAGCAGCTCGCAAGCCGGTCTTCAGCCTTATTCGAAGGAGTGGTGGCAAGCGCAGGACGGCAGCGAGGCCGAGCAGGATGCCAGGGTCAACCGCTCCCTGGTCATCTGCCAGGGTTGCCTGCGCCCGCAGCAGCAGCCCGAAGACTCCAGGCTCGCCAAAGCGGCCGATTGAACCGAACGACCTTAATATCGGAAACCAGCCTGCCCGACCGTGCGTTATGAATTGGTGCACGAGGCCGGCGTCTGGAAGGTCGACAACATGAGCGACGTCATCGACAACAAGGACCATTGCCGCTTCGAGCTCGCGGTGGAAGGCCACAGGCTCGACGGCGACGTCATCACGTTCGAGCACACCGATGTGCCGAAGGAGCTCGGCGGCAAGGGCGTCGGCTCGAAGCTGGTACAAGGCGCGCTCGACCAGGTCCGTGCGTCCGGATTGAAGCTGATCCCGCAATGCCCGTTCGTGAAAGCATGGATCGAAAAGCACCCGGACTATGCGGATCTCGTCACGAGATAAGGGGGCAGGCCCGCCGCCCGTAGTCAGCAGGCCTGCCGCCATCTACGGACTATTGTCCGTGCTTGAGCATGTCACGATCGTTCAGATCCCAGTCCTGCCATAGCTGGAGTATGCCCAGCAGCACCACCACCGCGCCGAGGCTCGTGTGATAGATGCGGAGAAAACCGTCACCGGAATAGCCGAGCGCATAAGGCGAGGCGATGAGCCACAGTCCGACCAGGATCGTCATCACCTCCTGCCAGCGCTGCAAGGCGACATATTCGAGCTGGCTGATGCCAAATACGACCAGACCGATTGCGACCGTATTCAGGATCGCCGTCTGATGTCCGGCAATCCCCGGATCATGGATGGGAAACCACGGCGAAGCCACGATCGCCGCGCCGAGCAGCATCCCGCACCAGTCTTCCCATGTTCGATGAGTCTTCAAGAAACCAAAGTCCGACATCGTACCCTCCTACAAAGAGGCATACGTCTGCGGCTGGCAATCATGACACTCCGAATGTCTAGCGACCCTGCCGGCCGCATTCGGGCGTATGTCCTTGAGAGGACGTGGGAGCCGCCATGGAACTTGCAAGAGCGGCGTCGGCAATTATTCGAGCCGGCGTGATGTTCACAAGGAAGGTTTTTCATGCCGCACTGCAGCCAAAGGCATGCGCGTTTGCAGATATCTGCCGTGCGGCAAGCCCCCTTAACCGCGCCTTGCCAAGGACGGAGGCGGGCTCATAGATCAACGCGGAAGACGCACGCCGGAAGGATCTTGCATGGCCGCATCGGTACGAGACAACAAGGACAGGAGCCGCTTCGAACTCGATGTCGGCAGCGATATCGCCTTCGCCAATTACCGGCTGACGCCGACGGCGGTCATCATCACCCATACCGAGACGCCTCGTGCGCTCCGCGGCCGCGGCATCGCATCCGAGCTGGTCAAGGGCGCGCTGGAGTTGATCCGGCGCGACGGCCGAAAGGTGATCGCCGGCTGCGGCTTCGTCGTCGACTATCTCGACAGGCATCCGGAGGACGCGGATCTCCTCGCCTGAAAGCAAAAGGGCCCGCGAGATCGCGGGCCCTTGCGGCACGACCTGTGGCCGGTCAGTGCTTGATCTCCGGCGGCAGCTTGCCGCCATTGGCGGCGAGCTTGGACATCACCTGCTTGTGCAGCCAGACGTTCATGCTGGCGGAATCGTTCATGTCGCCGCTGTAGCCGAGCTCCTTGGCAAGGTCCTTGCGCGCAGCGAGGCTGGAATCGATGTCGAGCGCCTTCATGAGGTCGACGATTGAGGTTCGCCATTCCAGCTTCTCGCCCTTGTGCGCGGCCACCGCCTTGTCGACGATCGCCGCGACATCGACCGCGGCCATGGGCGCGCCGGCCGGCGTCGACGATGCTCCCGGCGCCGCTCCAGCGGGCGAAGCTGCGCCACCGGCAGGCGCGGCGGAAGCCGGCTGGCTCCCGAAGATCGCGCCCATGATTTTCCCGAAAATGCTCATATCTGCTCCCCGAAAAGGATCCGTTGGAAGGGCCTTGAGTGGCACTTATAGACCAAGTTACTGCGTTGTGCCCGCGAAGTTCTGCGAACCAGCGAGCAGCATCAGCTTATCTGCGGCGAAATGACGACCGAATGACGTCGTCAGGGTTGCGCTGCGGCATCGAATCTCACCCAAGCGTGAGGGACAGGACTCGGAAATCGGCGTACGCTTCGCGTTCAGCTCGCGATGCCTTCCGGAATTCGCGTCTGGTCGGACTCGCGAACCTCAAGAATGGCGGCTACTCGCGCCGTTTGCCGGCGCCGGATTCGGCCGCTCGGCAAGGGAGCTAGCGACCATGGCCACACTCTACCAGGGCAATGTCCCCACAATGGCCCAGAGCGCGGATGCGGCTGGACCTGTCATTCGAACCATCCAGCTGACCGATCTGCACGATGCGCTCCGGCGCGGCTGGGATGATTTCAAGGCCTTTCCGAGCCACGCCATCATTCTCTGCGTGATCTACCCGGTGCTCGGCCTCGTACTCGCCCGCGTGGTGATGGGCTATTCGGTGCTGCCATTGTTGTTTCCCCTCGCCGCCGGCTTCGCGCTGATCGGCCCCTTCGCAGCGCTCGGTCTCTACGAGCTCTCCAGCCGGCGCGAGCGCCATGAAGAAGCCAGTGCATGGGATGCCATGGAGGTGGTGCGCTCGCCCTCGTTCGGGGCGATGCTAGGTCTCGGCACATTGCTGCTCGCGCTATTCGTGACCTGGGTTGCAACTGCGCAGGCCATCTATGTCGCGGCGTTCGGCTATGAGGGCGTGACCGGGATCTCGGACTTCATGACGCGCGTGCTGACGACACAGCAGGGCTGGTGGCTGATCGTGGTCGGCTGCGGCACCGGCTTCCTGTTCGCACTCGCCGCGCTCTGCATCAGCGCCGTGTCGTTCCCCTTGATGCTGGACCGCCATGCCGGCGCATTCGAGGCGATGAGCACCTCATTGCGCGTGGTCGCGAGGAACCCGGTGCCGATGGCGGCCTGGGGCCTGATCGTGGCGGTGCTGCTCGCGCTCGGCACGATCCCGGCCTTCCTCGGCCTTGCCGTGGTGATCCCCCTGCTTGGCCATGCCACCTGGCATCTCTACCGCAAGGTGATCGTCTCGGAGCCCGGTGCACGTCCGGTGCCGCCCCCGCCGCCTCGTCCGCGCAAGCCGGCGGCCGACTTCCCCGCCAACCTCTTCCCCTGGCGTAACCGGCCGGAGCTCTGACGATATCGTGACATGCGATCCTGCCCCGGCTCGGGCAGGATCGCGCTCTGTCGCACGCCTTGCTTTGGCCGCTGTTCCGACCGAGATTGCACCCGCCGGTCATACCGCTTCACGGAATTCATTGACTCGAATGACCTCGACGATTTCTCGTCTCGCTCTCGCAGCCCTCGCTCTCTCCGCCTCAATCCTGTCAGCCCAGCCAGCGTTCGCCGCGGTTGCCTGCGGCTCGGGCAATTTCGAGGCCTGGCTTGCGGACTTCAAAACCGATGCGGCCGCCAAGGGCATCTCGCAGCAGGCGATCACGGCCGGGCTTGCCGGCGTGACGCTGGATCAGAACGTGATCAACCGCGACCGCTCGCAAAAGGTCTTCAGTCAGACCTTCGAAGAGTTTTCGGGTCGGATGGTGCCGCCCCGCTTGGAGCGCGGCTCCAACAGGATGAAGCAATACGGCTCAGTGCTGTCGCGTATCGAGCAGGCCTACGGCGTACCCGGCGAGGTGCTGGTCGCGATCTGGGGTCTGGAGACGGATTACGGCGTCAACACCGGCAAGTTCGCAACCATCCGCTCGCTGGCGACGCTGGCCTATGACTGCCGGCGCTCCGAGTACTTTCGCGCCGAGCTGTTGGACGCGCTGCGCATCGTCCAGCGCGGCGATCTCGCGGCTGCCGACATGAAGGGCGCCTGGGCCGGCGAACTCGGCCAGACCCAGTTCATGCCGTCGTCCTGGATGAAATACGCCATCGACTTCGATGGCAACGGCAAGCGCGACCTCCTGCACAATGTTCCCGACGTGCTGGCCTCCACCGCCAATTACCTCGTCGGCTATGGCTGGCAGAAGGGCAAGGATTGGCAGCCGGGCAGTCCGAATTTCGAGGTGCTCAAGCAGTGGAACAAGAGCGAGGTCTATTCCAAGACCGTCGCCTATTTCGCCAGCCAGCTTGCGCGCGCGCCCTGAATACTCGCCAAAGCATGATCCGGAAACGCGCGCAGCGGTTTTCGGAAGCGATCACGCTCAAACAACCACCTGAAGCGCGATGACGCTTCATCCTGATCGCATCGCGCTTCAGACAAACGCGTAGGGCCGATCGCCCGGCGACCGGCCCTCTGCTCGCGACTACTTGACCATGGTGGCCTGCATCGCCTTGTTCAGATGCGCGCCGCACGCACTCATCTTGCCGTTGAGCAGCGAATCCTGCGCCGCCGCGATCTCCTTCTGCGCAACGAGCTTGCCGTCGCCGTCAGCCATGTTCTCGATCTCGGTCTCCGTCTTTTCCAGATTGGCCGAGCTGCAGCCGCCCACCGCTGCGCGCTTGGCGGCCTGGGCCGGCGCAACGGCGAACGCGACGGCGGCAATTGCGATAACCCCTAGTAACTTCGTCATGATGTTACTTTCCTTGTTCTTGAGACAGATCCAGCGACATTGCCGGACTCTGCGACAACACCTTCCTCCGGGCGCGGCAACTTGCCGCAATAAATTCCTCGCGAGAATTGCGTGATGTTGCGCACCGCGCAGAGGGTCATGCAGAAATTCTGATTTTCATTACCTGCAGGTAATGAACACTGCACGCTTGGCGAGTGTGCCCTGCACCCGGATCACGCCCCAAATGGCGGCGGAATCCTACTGTCTGCAAAGACATGATCTGAATCAATATTCAATTCAACAGATTCCGATACATGCGATTCGCGCATAGGTGATTTGGGTTTAGACGCTGGATCGAGTCCTTTGTCAGCGGGTCAGAAAAGCATACTTCCCAAGAGACAAGGGGTCGCACTCCTGCATAACCCCGTGGATTTACGTCTATTTATGGCACCTTTGGTCGCACCTTGCCCGTTGCGTGGGCGGGAGCGCCTTCGAGTTAATCGTCCGTTACCGTCGCTATGCGCTCATTGCTTAGCTGCATCGCAACATAGGAACTTTCGCACTGCACTACTCTCCTCTATATTCATTTCAACGATGCAGCCCGGGCAAGGGCTGAATCGAACTACAGGAGACTACCAATGCTGCTCTCGCTCATCCGCATGATCCAGGCCTTCCGGGACTATCAGCGCAATGTTGCCGAGCTGTCCCAGCTCAGCGATCGCGAACTGGCCGATATCGGCCTCGATCGCTCGGACATCCCGCGCGTTGCCGCCGGTCAGTATCAGGGCTGATATCGTTCAGCCCTTCACCAGACGAACCGATAGCGCCCGCCTCGTGCGGGCGTTGTCGCATCTGGTGGCAGAAAACTCGATCTCGGCGATTCCACTGATCGCCGAAAAGCGCTACCTGTCCGCCCCATGACAGGACCCCTATCCAACATTGTGCACGTGATCGGCGCAGGCCTTGCCGGCTCGGAGGCAGCCTGGCAGGTCGCGAAAGCCGGCGTGCCCGTGGTGCTGCACGAGATGCGGCCGACCCGCATGACCGAGGCGCACCGCACCGACGGGCTCGCCGAGCTCGTCTGCTCCAATTCATTCCGCTCGGACGATGCCGCCAACAACGCCGTGGGCCTGTTGCATGCGGAGATGCGCCGGCTCGATTCGCTGGTCATGCGCGCAGCCGACGCCAACCAGGTGCCCGCCGGCGGCGCCCTCGCGGTCGATCGCGATGGCTTCTCAGCGGCCGTCACCAAGGCGCTGAACGACCACCCCCTGATCGAGATCGCACGCGGCGAGGTCGCAGGCCTGCCACCGGCCGAGTGGAACAACGTCATCGTCGCCACCGGCCCCCTCACCTCCGCCCCGCTGGCTGATGCCATCCGAGAGCTGACCGACGAGAACGCCCTCGCCTTCTTCGACGCGATCGCACCGATCGTGCACCGCGAATCCATCGACATGTCGGTGGCCTGGTTCCAGTCACGCTACGACAAGGTCGGCCCCGGCGGCACCGGCGCCGACTACATCAACTGCCCGATGACCAAGGAGCAGTATGACGGCTTCGTCGCCGCGCTGATCGCTGGTGAGAAGACCGAGTTCAAGGAATGGGAGACCAACACGCCCTATTTCGACGGCTGCCTGCCGATCGAAGTGATGGCGGAGCGTGGCCCGGAGACGTTGCGCCACGGCCCGATGAAGCCGGTCGGCCTCACCAATCCCCACGATCCCACCACGAAGGCCTATGCCATTGTGCAGCTACGTCAGGACAACAAGCTCGGCACGCTCTACAACATCGTCGGCTTCCAGACGAAATTGAAGTACGGCGAGCAGCAGCGCATCTTCCGCACCATTCCCGGTCTGGAGAAGGCCGAGTTCGCCCGCCTCGGTGGCCTGCACCGCAACACCTTCCTGAACTCGCCAAAGCTGCTCGACAGTCAGTTGCGCCTGCGCGCGCAGCCACGGCTGCGCTTTGCCGGCCAGATGACGGGCTGCGAGGGCTATGTGGAGTCTGCCAGCGTCGGTCTGATCGCCGGTCTCTATGCGGCGGCCGACGCGCGCGGCGAAACCCTGGTGAGCCCACCGAACACGACTGCGCTCGGATCTCTGCTTGGCCACATCACCGGCGGCCATATCGAGACCGTCGAGCCGGGGACACGGTCGTTCCAGCCGATGAACATCAATTTCGGCCTGTTTCCGCCACTTGCGACCGCACCGACCAGGAAGCCCGACGGCACGCGTCTGCGCGGCAACGAGAAGACGGTGGCCAAGAAGCAGGCGATGAGCGCACTCGCGCTCGCCGACCTCGATCGCTGGATCGCCGATCATCTGCGCATGGCCGCAGCCGCGTGAGTTCGCAATGAGCCTCCCCAAAGACGACGCCGCACAGCTCTCGGCGCGCTGGACCGACGGCGTGCTGCTCAAGCGCGACGTGTTCTCGACGGTCGAGCGCGGCCGCTTTCGTGCCGAGACCGGCGAGGTCGACGCGGTGCTGCGCCGGCTGGACGAAGTGCCGTGGTGGTCGTTCCTGCTGGCGCGCCATCTGTTCGCCCGCGAGAAGCATGCGCTCGCGCTCGCCAAAGGCCTCAACGTCGGTCCCGAGCTGCTCTGGGCCGGTCGCCGGGCGCTGGTGCGCGGCTTCGTCGACGGCGCCGCGTTGCATCTGGCAAAGCCGCACGGTGACCTCGCCTATTTCCGTTCGGCCAAGGTGGCGCTGCGCCGGCTGCGCCGCGCCGGCATCTGCCACAACGATCTTGCCAAGGAGCAGAACTGGCTGGTCGGCCGCGACGGCCGCGCCTATGTGACCGACTTCCAGCTCGCGGCGTGCTTTGCGCAGCGCGGCCGGCTCTATCGCATCCTCGCCTATGAAGACCTTCGGCACCTGCTCAAGCACAAGCGCTCCTACGCGCCCGAGGCGTTGACTCCGCGTGAGCGAAAAATCCTCGCGAAGAAGTCGTTCGCGGCAAGCCTGTGGCTCGCCACCGGCAAGAAGGTCTACCGCGCCATCACCCGCGGCCTGTTCAACTTCACCGACCGCGAGGGCGGCGGCCGCAGGCTGGTCAACGATGCGCCGGTGCTGACCGAGTTGATCCGCAAGAACCCGGCCGTTCGCGACACCGCTATCGTCGCTTTTGCCGACCGCCGCTCCGGCGTCGGGCTCTATGCCTTCGTCGAGGCAGATCAAGCCACGCTCGAAGGCCAGTTGCGGACCGAGCTCACGGCAGCGAAGGGGCCGAAGCCGCCGGAACACATCCAGGTCGTGCACGCGCTGCCGCGCGATAGCAGCGGCAAGCCGCGGACCGAGATCCTGCAACTGGTCGCCATGAACCAGCTCGACCTGATCGAGCCCATGATGAAGAGCGACCAGGATCGCGCCTTCCTCAAGGACATCCTGGAACAAAGAAAAAACCTGCGCGACCGCTTCAACTTCGAAGCGGACCTGCCCACGAGCTGACAGGCTGCCGGCGCCTTGAAGCGTCCACATTGGCGATAGAGAAGCGGTCGAACGAAGGCGGACGTGGTGGGGTCATGGGCGGTCGGGGGACGATGATGCATCGTGTGGTTGGCGGTCTGGTCGCCGGCCTTCTGCTGCTGACAGTCGCGCCGGCACGAGCTGACTCCCCGGCCGAGTTGATCTCCAGCTTCCGCCTCAAGCACGGTGAAGTCCGCGTCGTCCGCGACGCCACCCTCGACCGCATCGCCATGGACCAAGCCCGCGCGATGGCCGCCAAGGACGATCTCAGCCACGACGCGCTCGGCCCGTTCAACCGCCGTGTCGCACCGGCCGGCGCCGGCCGCGCCGCCGAGAACATCGCCTATGGCTACGATAATTTCGAGAAGACCCTGGGCCAGTGGATCGACTCGTCCGGGCACCGCAAGAACCTGTTGCTGCGCAACGCCTCCCGCGTCGGCATCGCCAGCGCCAGGAACGCCAGCGGCAAGCGCACCTACTGGGCCATGGTGATCGCGGGCGATTACGAGCCGAAGGGCAAAGGCAAGAAGAAGGACAAGGAGCCCGTCGTTGCCGTGAAACGCGAGGCCGCGCCGGCAAGCAAGCCGAAGTCCAGCACCTGTCACATCAAGCTGCTCAGCCTCTGCATCTGAGGCAAGCCAACATCAGCCGCACCGTGCCGCCTCGATCGCCGCGACGTCGATCTTCGTCATCCCCATCATCGCATCGAAGGCGCGCTTGGCCTCGGCCCCGCCGGCCGCCAGTGCTTCGGTCAGCACGCGGGGCGTGATCTGCCAGGAGATGCCCCATTTGTCCTTGCACCAACCGCAGGCGCTTTCCTGCCCGCCATTGCCGACGATTGCGCTCCAGTAGCGGTCGGTCTCCTCCTGATCGTCGGTGGCGATCTGGAACGAGAAGGCCTCATTGTGCTTGAAGACGGGACCGCCGTTGAGACCGAGACAGGCAACGCCGGCCACCGTGAATTCGACGGTGAGCACATCACCAGCCTTGCCAGACGGGTAATCGCTGGGCGCACGGTGCACGGCACTCACGACGCTGTCGGGGAACGTCTCAGCATAGAAGCGGGCAGCCGCCTCGGCGTCCTTGTCGAACCAGAGGCAAATCGTGTTCTTCGCCATCGCAAGTCCTTTCCATTCCCCCGCGCGTTACGCTCTATCAGCCCAGGCACCGGAAGCAATGCCCAGCAGCACCTTCCGTTTGCCCGTCGCGCTCGCGTGCGTCATGGTGTCCAATTCCCGGAATCCAACGGCAGAGGCTCTCTCGTGATCGACATCGACCGAATTCGCGCCGACACGCTTGCCACCTCCCGGCTGGCATATCTCCACAACGCCGGCGCGGCACTCATGCCGACCCGGGTTGTCGCGGCGATGCAGCAGCATATCGATCTGGAAAGCGAGATCGGCGGTTATGCCGCGGCAGACCGGGAGGCAGCGCGGCTCGATGCGGTCTACGGCTCGGTGGCGCGCCTGCTGAATGCTGCGCCCGACGAGATCGCGCTCGTGGAGAATG